>CAYRPC010000004.1:0-56204 GCA_964425995.1 uncultured Phycisphaeraceae bacterium | reverse complement strand
TGTCGTCGGCGGGACTGGACACGACAACGGGACGGGCGAGCAGTTCCTGCAGCGCTCCGTTCATGGTGTTGCTGCGGAAGGTCAGGTCACCGATCTTGCTGGCAAGAACGTGGGTGTAGCCCAGTTCAGCAGCGAGTTTGTTGGCCTCAACCATGACGATCTGATAGGCCTCGCCCAGTTGGAGGGTGCTGACGCGCTCCATCTCCGTGTTGCCTTGCTGCTGCTTCTGCTGTGCTTCCTGCTGGACTTTTGCAAACTCCTCCGAAATGGGCTGGATTTCGGGGGAATCCTTGCCCATCGTGGTGGCTCGGAAACGCAAGTCCTGCATCTTCCCGTTGAGGGTCTCTAATTCCTTGTTGGTCGTCTCAGCGAGGGCCGTGCGGGCCGCCATGTTGGCATCGCTCAGCCAGACCCGCTCCACCACGGCGAAGATGTCGACGGTTGCAACCCGAGACACGGCGGGAGAGGTTGCAGCACCCCCCCCCTGGGCCACGGCACCCTGCGGTTGGGCAAACAAGGCACCGAGCGTGGCTGCTGCACCAACAACCCCAGCGAGCGCAAGGCCCGGGAGCCAGCCGCGGGAGCAGAATGGGAGAGCAACTGGTTGAGAAGCGATGGTCGGCTGGCCTGCGGGCATGGAGCACTCCGGGTGAGTTTTTGGTCGGAAGTCTGAAGTCGAGATGGAGCATAGCGCGGGTCAACTCGAGACGACACTAAACCAGGCTTCTTGAGCCTGTCGCATGCTTGCAAGTTCGATCCGGAGAGTTGCAGGAACTTGGGCGAGTGCCAGTGGCCAACGGCTCAATCCTGTTCGATCAGCAGCGACATCTGAGTGGCATTGCCCGCCTCGACAGTCGCTCGCCCTTGTGCCCTGCCACCGGTCGCGGCATATGCGACGACGAGGTACTTTCCTGGAAGCAGTTCGTGAATCTCGAACTTGCCGTGATCATCCGTGATGATGGCCAGATCGGGATGTGACTGATCACCATCCTCGATGAGGACATTCGCATCCGCGACGGGCAACCCATCCTCACCGCGAAGGACTCCGCGGATGGAGCCACATGGCTTGATTGGCAAGTGATCACTCCTATGACTGGTATGTCTGACCAACGAATGGGGCGAAGTATTCAAGCATGATTAGTGGGCCAATTTGCGGGCCAATCAGGTGGGTCGTGCTTCGTGCCGAGTTCTACCGACGACTGAGACGTTAGTATACGTGCGATCGCGAGCACTCTGCCATTCGCGAAGGCACAGTGATATCAAAGGCCGATATCAAAAAAACCGCAATACTCCGATGTTGCAGAAAGCGACCCGCGCACGTTGGTGCGCGGGTCGAAAAGATCATATTAAGAACGCATCAAAATAACGCTTCTGAACGTAATGGTGTGCGTTTGGTGTGGAACCGAATACTCACGATCCGGCTGCTTTCCAGGCGTCCAACTGTGCCTTGATTGCAGGAGTGATGCGAGTGGCCGAGTTCCCCAACGGTGAGCCGTTGGTGTGAATGCCCACAGCAGTACGGATATTGTTTTCCAAGTGCCAGACCGGCGAGCCGCTCTGACCACCCGCCGTATCGATGTCGTAGGTAATCACCTGCGGAGTCACCGACTTGGCGGCCCGAGCGTGGAAGTACATCGCAGTGCCGCGTGCTGGTGGTGGGGGGTTGGGCAGGTCGCCCGGATAGCCGGCGATATTGAGTGCTCGCGCACGAATCTGGGTATCGCTCTTGGCGGCGTATCGGAAGCAGAAGGGCAACGCTCCGCCTGGAATCCTGGGCGCGCGTGGCAGGATGATGCAACCACAGTCGAAGTTGCGGTCGGCATTGCTGATCCATCGGGGCAACGCGGAAAGTCTCGTTCCGCGCACGCTGCCAAAGGGCATGGAAGTACCGTTGCGTCCTGGCATGACGTCGACATGCGTTGCAAAGCCGCCCGCAGTTCGAATATGCACACAATGGCCAGCCGTGATGACGCAGCGCGGAGCGATCAGCCAGCCCGTGCCGATGAATCGCTGGCCGTTGCGGGCCTGGATATTCAGGCTGCAAATGCCGCTCCAAGGTGTAGCAGTGGTCGCATTGATTCGCACGCGGTCGTCCGCGCCGATGACTACTTCGAGGAGCGAACCTAAGCGTTCGTCGCCGCCATCATCATCCGCTTCGACAGACTCGAGCGAGATGCCCTTGGCAGCGAGCAGGCCTTTGACCGCCGCTCGAAGCACGGGATTACCCGCTACTTTTTTTACGCCTCGGATGATCTTGGGCAGAGCGCGAGCGATCTTCGAAAAGAACTCGGGCTCATCGGCAAAGTCCGCATCGACGGGCTCATCGAGGAAGTTTTCGTAGAGCGACAACTCTCCTGACTCGGCCGTCGCCTTGCTTGATATGGCAACATATTCGGGAACCTGCTCTATGCCGGGGAGGTCGGTTGCGCCTTCGCCACCTTCATCGTTGCCCCCATCTGCATCGTCGGGAGGGCCTCCATGTCCGCCACCTGTAGTATCATCCCCTTGATCATCTGACCAGATGGCGTCTCCACCGGTATCCAAGTCGGCTGATTCCTGGTACTTCCTACCCATGACACGCTCCTTTTCCGCAAGACCAAACATGTACACAAGCCCAGGTTGAAACGAGGCACAACGCCCGAGCAACCGATTTGAGTATAGCAAAAACACATGCCGATTGATCTACAAGACATGAAATCTGTTGTGCTATTTAGTGATTTTATAAGTCAATTGTTTTCATGCAAGAAATTGCACACTGTGTTTCCACCGTTTGTACACAATTGCTCCCATCCAATTCTGGACGGTTCATGCAGAATTTATATATAGTTAGCGCTTTTTTCGTTTCCTGTGCGGTGACCACTCACCCCGCAACAAAGCAGGCTCGACACCGTGCTTCATACAAATCCGCCCCGCCAATGACGATCCGGGTGCTGGGATCGTGTGCGATCATCCGCTGGCTGAAGCGGGCGGGTTGGCCGCAGACTTGACAGCGGGCGGCCAACTTCACGACTTCGTCGGCTTGTGCGAGCAGTGTTGGGAACGGTTCGAAGGGCTCGCCAGAGTGATCAATCTCGACTCCGCAAACTACAATGCACCTGCCCATGCCCACCATCTCCAACACCACTGGGACCAACGCGGCTCCGAAGAAGTGTGCTTCATCGATCGCGATAAGTACCATTGGATCGGCGTGGGCCAGCAACGTTCGCACTTCTGTTGCGTCCGCCGCCGCAAGTGCCGGGCGGCGGTTTCCATCGTGCGTCACGACTTCGGGCTGCGCGTCGAGCGTGCGCTGGTAGCGTTTGTCCCATGAAGGTTTGATGATGATCGCGCTTTGTGCTGCTGGGCCACCTTTGCCAGGATCGTGACCATCCGGACCATTGTCCCGCACGGCTTCCCATGTTGCCACTCGCCGCAGCAATTCGGTGGTCTTGCCGGCGAACATCGGCCCGCACACCACTATGAGAACCCCGGTCATGCTTGAACGTAGCAACCTGAGTGACCCTGCAATTGCTTTCCGCTTCCCCTACCATCTTCCAGCATGTCCGAACAGAAGCCATCCCCCGAGTTCATCCGCAACTTCTCCATCATCGCGCACATCGACCATGGCAAGTCCACGCTCGCCGACCGACTCTTGCAGGCGACCAACGCTGTTTCCGCGCGTGAGGCCAAGGATCAGATTCTTGACTCCATGGATATCGAGCGCGAGCGTGGCATCACCATCAAGGCTTCCGCCGTGACCGTCATGCACCGCCACAAGACCGGCAGCAAGTCCGACGAACTCGAAACCGAGTACGAATCGGTCTCGGACGTGGGCGAGCACAAGACCAATAAAGGCGAGTCCGCCGAGGCACATGGCGATCTGTACATGATGAACTTCATCGACACGCCCGGGCACGTCGACTTCAACTACGAAGTCAGCCGTGCTCTCAAGGCGTGCGAGGGAGCGATCCTTGTCGTCGATAGCACCCAGGGCGTGCAGGCGCAAACGCTTGTCAACGCCTATCTCGCCATCAACGAGAACCTGACCATCGTTCCGGTCATCAACAAGATTGATCTGCCCAGCGCCAAGCCCGATGAAGTCAAGGAAGAAATCCAGCAGACTCTTGGCTTCAAACCCGAGGAGTGCATTCTGGTTTCGGCAAAGACTGGGTTTGGCCTGCCTGAGTTGCTGGCCGCGATCTGCGAGAAGTTTCCGGCGCCACGCAAGCCCGTCACCGATAAACTGCGTGCGCTGGTCTTTGATGCCGTGTACGACGACTACCGCGGCGTCATCATCTATGTGCGTGTCTTTGATGGAAAACTGAAGGTTGGCGACAAGATCCGGATGCTGGGCGTTCAGCAGACCTTCCTCGTGAGCGATATCGGCAAGATGACGCCCAAGCCGGTACGAGTCAAGGAAGTTGGCCCGGGCGAAACGGCGTATGTCGTCGCCGCGATTCGAAGTTTGAAGGACGTGCGAATTGGCGACACCGTCACGCACGACATCAACCCTGCGGAGGAGGCGCTGCCGGGATATCAGCCGCCTCGTCAGATGGTCTTCTGTGATTTTTATCCTGCGACGGACGACGAGGGGAAGGGTGCGGACTTTGAAGACCTGCGCGATGCGGTTGAAAAACTGAGCCTGAACGACTCTAGTTTCACGTTTGCGCCCGTGCATAGTGAGGCCCTGGGCTTTGGCTTCCGCTGCGGCTTTCTGGGCCTGCTCCATATGGACATCATCCAGGAGCGCCTGGAGCGCGAGGGCAATGTTGAAATCGTTCAGACCGCGCCAACCGTCAGTTACCACGTCCTGGTCCGGGGCACGGACACGGTGACGGGCGCGAATGGCCAGGCGCTCAAGCCGGTTGATTCCACTGCGCCGTTCTGGACAGAAGTACCCGATGGACACCAACTGCTTGAAGTACACAATCCCGGTGACCTGCCCCCCATGGGCAACCTCATCGAAATTCGCGAGCCTATTTGCAAACTTGAAATCATGACACCAAAGCAGTACATCGGCGATGTGCTCAAACTTGTGATGGACCGGCGCGGTATCTATAAGAACCAGTCCTTCGTGTCGGTCACGCGGGACACGCTCCAGTTTGAGATTCCCCTCGCCGAGATCATTTACGACTTCTTTGACAAGATGAAGGGCCTGACGAGCGGATACGGCACCATGGACTATGAAGTCATCCGGTACTCGCCTGATCGGTTGGTGAAGCTGGACATCCTGATCAATGGCGATCCCGTCGAAGCCCTCGCGACGATCGTCCACAAGGATCGAGCCGAGCAGCGCGGCCGCCAACTCTGCTCAAAACTCAAGGACCAGATTCCCCGCCACCAGTTTGAAATTCCGGTGCAGGCCGCCATCGGCGGCAAGATCATCGCCCGCGAGACGATCAAGGCGTTCCGCAAGGACGTTCTGGCCAAGTGCTACGGCGGGGACATCAGCCGCAAACGCAAGTTGCTGGAGAAGCAGAAAGAAGGCAAGAAGCGGATGAAGAACGTGGGGAGCGTGACGATCCCGCAGGAGGCATTCATGGCGGTTTTGGATCAGGGGGATTGAGTTCAATACCACATCCCATACCCCGAGGAAGAGATATAAATCTCGACTGCAAAACTTGAGCGGGCAGAGGTTGAGCGAGTCTCAGTCCACGTCCCTCAATACATCGGCATCCGCTCCAACATCGTTGTCACCGCCGCGTTTGCACGATGCACGCATTGGCGGGCCAACTTTGGGCCAATGTTCAGTTCAATCGCTGATTCATTGAGTTCGCCGCGGGCCCAGGCTCGCAGCAGGATGGCGTGGAGCATCGGGAGGCGTTCGATCGCGTCGAGGTACTTCTGGACCGAACAGGCACGGCGATTGCAACGGCCACCCTGGTGTTCTGGCCCGTGCGATACGCAGCGCCCCTCATCATCGAACTTGGGCAAGCACACGGCCATCGCCCTGATTTCGCGCGCGATCATGTCCACCACCACCGCAGGGGGCGGAAATTCGGTCCCATCCGCATCTCGAATCACCCCGAAGGGCCGACCGTTGTCCATGTTGATAAACCCCATTCAATACTCCCGATGAGCCTCACGAGTTTGGCTCCTGTCTGACCTGCTTGCCTTCGTGTTGGAATAGGGCCGAGCAGTTCGCCGCATCCCCACCCTGCGCATAACACCCGACCCCTGTCTGAGTGCAATGCACGTTGTTCTATTTCTACTCGTTCTTTGATTGCGTTGACATCAAAAACGGCTAGAATCAACTGATTTGGCAAGCCTGTTCCACTAAAAAGCACACCCATACAATCAAATGTGTGTCTGATTTTCCGAGTGAAACTTTCCCACTCGCTTGGCGACTAAGCCACTGACAAGCCTCTTTGCTTGACATGAACGCTGTACCGGTTCATCCCGATGCTGCCCTGGCTCGCTCGCACGTCTCACCTGCGGCGAGCTATGCCTCATGGATGCGGGCCAATCGCGCTCGCACATGTGTGGCTTCCCTGCTGATCAAAACCGATCGCGATCTGGGTCTGACGATCATCCGAAGTCGCCTCGTCGAATCGTTCAACGATCCACCCACGCCCGATATGTGCATTCAACTCTGTGTTGAAGGCACTCGTTCGGGAATATGGGATGCTGGCTGTGGACGCACGCAGTTCCGCCTGCTTCCGGGCCAGATGCTGGTTTCGCCTGCTGGAAGGCCGATCGAGATTCAGGCACAGGGCTCGGTTGGTTTCTGCGGCGTTGCGTTTGCCTGGGGCCCGGCCCGAGATGCGCTCGAACGCCATCTGCAGCGCCCGTTGCCAGACCTCAGTTCGTTGCACAACCGTGTTCTCACCGATGGACGACTGCGTACGCTGGTCCTCGCGATCTCCGAGGAGGTCGAGTCTGGCTCGCCCTCTGGCCGGCTTTACACCGATTCACTGATGACGGCGGTACTCGCCCGCCTTGTGCAGTTGCCCAGCGAACACGAGTCGCCACGAACCAGAGGTGCGCGATTATCACCAAGACAGGTCGATCTCATCCGCGCGTATATCCAGGAGCACCTCGCAGGCACATTGAGCATGGACGAACTCGCGAAGGTCGTTCATCTCAGCCGCTTCCACTTTGCACGATGCTTTCGTGCCGCGACGGGCTGCTCTCCGCATGAGTTCGTGCTGCGCGAGCGCGTCGCCAGGGCGCAAGACTTGCTTCGTAACTCCAACGGCGAATCCACCATAGCGGAAATTTCGCGAACCGTCGGGTTCTGCGACCCATCGCATCTTGGCCGGCACTTCAAGCGCGTGGTGGGCGTTGCCCCGGGCGTCTGGCGTACTTCGCAGTAAGTTCGTCACCCGTTTGGTTGGTTTCTTGGGTGTCCATCCAAATCTTCACCTCGTTCCGCAACCGCACACGCTCTTTTGCTCGAACAACCGATTGCCTGCAATCGCATCGCTGATTGCGGTCGATGCATCGGAACGACGGTTAAGAGGAGGTTGGAGTGATGGCTGGGCTCGGGCTTATTGAGGGCGTGTTTCAACAACGCTGTTTTCCTATCGCAGTCGCGACCATCGCGGCTGGTATCGCATGCTCCAGTCGCGCAGGCGCGCAGCATGTGCCATGGTTTCCGGGAGAGCAGGTTGAGATCAGCGCCGGGCTGGAAGCGGTGCGCGATTGGTCGCGCTCACACCTGACGACGGACCTCGTGAAGCAGGGACGTTCGTGGGGTTCACCTACTGATCCGTGGGAAGGTGGACAGAATATCGTGCTCGATGCCAATGGCTGGCCCACGCAGGACGCGGGCATGATTCTGGTCTGCTGTCAGCCGCAGGGGCAGGGGCTGGAGGGAGTTTATCGGATTTCATTTGAGTGCTCGACACTGCCGGAGATTCGCCTGATCGCGACGTTCGGCACGCTCCAGAATATCGCGCGGGATTCGCAGACGGGCATCGTCAGTGCGGAGTATGTCTGGCCCCTCAACAACGAGCAGTTCATGCTGGGTTTCTTCGGAACCGATCCCGACGGGCCGGGCGGCTTGCCCGGGGGCATCCGCAACTTGCAGGTGTTACGCCCCGGGGCGGTGGTGGGTGATCCTTGGGACCCAACCTACAAGCAGCACCTGTCGCGCTTTGGCATGCTGCGGTTCATGGACACGAACATCATCAACGGCAGCACGATCTCAAACTGGAGCCAGCGGACCCAGTTGAACGATGTGTCCTGGCGAATCAAAACGGGTGTGCCCTACGAGGCATCGATCGACTTGTGCAACGAATTGGGCATCGACTACTACGTCTGTCTGCCGCATCGCGCGGATGATGAGTATGTGCGCGAGTTGGCCCGCCTGATTCGCGACCGGCTCCGTGCGGATCTCAACGTCTATGTCGAGTATTCCAACGAGGTGTGGAACCTGATTTATCGCCAGGGACGGGACGTGAGCGACTGGGCCATCGCCGAGGTGGGTGCCGGAGCGACCACCTTGAACGACGATCTGGCAACCGACAGCACAATCTGGCGGTGGCGGTTGTACGCGCGTCGATCAATGCAGATCGCGCAACTCTTTGGCGAGGAGTTTGGACCTGGCACGCTGAACGCGCGAGTACGCACTGTGCTCTGCGGACAAGCCGCCCGGGACGAGCAGTACCTCAACATGCTCCGCTGGATCGAGCGTAACTACGGCAATCCGCGGAACTTCTTCTATGCCATCGGTGTGGCACCATATATGTACGCCTGGCATGTCGACAACTGGAACAACGTGACAGTCGATGACTATCTCAATCAACTCCGCGCGAGCACCGTGGGCAATGGCAGCATTCAGTGGTGGAACGATGGGATCATTCTTGAGCGATACGCGGCCTATTCGGCCTGGTATGGCATGGCCCCGATGATCGCGTATGAATCAGGCCCGGACACGCGCGGCTCACGATACATCGACATCAAGCGCGCGGTCCAGTATGACCCGCGCATGCGCGATCTATGTAATGACTACATCGACATGTGGCATCGCAAGGGTGGCGGCGCAATCGCGTGGGCAATTGCCGGGGCGGGTAGTTGGTCGGGCGAGAACGGCGCGTACTCCCTCACTGAATCGTTGCAAGATCAACAGACGCCGAAGATCTTGGCCCTGGACGATTCTCGCGTGCGAGCGCGACCAGCGCCCGATGCAGGACAAATGGTGCCGGGCATTCTGGATGGACGCAGGCATGTGCTGCGCGACCCTGCGACATGGCAGGCTGGTCCAGCCTCGCCGACGATTCTTCAGGGCTCATCCATCGAATACCTTGTGCGGAGTGACAGGCCTGTGTCGTTCCCGGTCTCGGTTGAGGCCACGATGTGGGAAGATACTGGCAGCATCTCGCTGGCGGTGAATGGCACGATCTATGGCACCATCGATCTTGCTCGCACAACGAGCGTGCAAGGCGGCAACACGTTCCAGACTTTCGGACGCATCGATGTGTCTTTCCCGCGCGGCCTGTCGACGCTGCGTCTGATCAGCAACCGCCCCGAAGGGTTCCGCATCAAGTCGATCAACGTCGGGTGCGATTCGATTGACTTCAACAATGATGGCACCCCGTTCGATCCCGCAGATATCGATGCGTTCTTCAGCGTCTTCGCTGAAGGTCCCTGCGTACCGGAAACGGCGACGTGCAACGACATCGACTTCAA
This sequence comes from uncultured Phycisphaeraceae bacterium, assembly GCA_964425995.1. GTDB lineage: Bacteria > Planctomycetota > Phycisphaerae > Phycisphaerales > UBA1924 > BJHL01. The sequence continues at coordinate 46,592 of CAYRPC010000004.1, read as the reverse complement.
CAACGACGGTTCGCTCTTTGACCCCATGGACATCGAAGCGTTTCTGAGGGTGTTCAGCGAAGGGCCTTGCTTGTAGGCCCTGATGAAATAGAACGGATGTCGACGCGCGTTCGATGTACCGCTACTTGACAACTTCCTGATGCCCGCTTCATAGCGACCGGCTGATCGCGGGGCGGTGGTACGTCGTGTCACGTCATGGGCACTATGCTGGCTCTTCATGAACGCGGCGACAGCCCAACTCGACGCACTGCGAAACACAGCCGAAATCACCCGCAACCTGCGTCACAACGTGCGTTGTTCGGTCATCGACGGCAGTTTCTACATGGTCATGGTCGGGCTAGCCGAGACGTTCTTCCCGCTCTTCGTGCTCTCGCTCTTCGACAACGCTGTGGCATCGGGCCTGGTCCTCACGATTCCGATCTTTCTCGCCAGCATTTTTCAACTGACAGCGCCATACTTTGTCCGTCGTGCCGGGTCGTATCGCGCAGTGGTGGCAACGACCGCATGGCTGCAGGCGATAATCTGCCTTCCCCTCGCGGTGATCGCATTCACCGGCTTGGGGCACTTGTGGCTGGTTTTCGTGCTGATCACGCTGTACCACTGCGGGGCTGGGGTGGGCGGGCCGCCCTGGATGAGTCTGATCGGTGTGCTGATCCCCGCTCATGTTCGCGCCAGGTTCATGGCCAAGCGAAATCGCCTATTGCAACTGGGCAGCGTGTCGGGCGTGGTTGTCGGTGCGTGTATGCTGGAATATGCAAAGCACTGGGTGCCAATCCTGGGAAACGCGCTAGGAAGCATGGGTTTGACCGTGCCGACAGTCTGGCAGGATCGGCCTGCGCTGCCTGCCTTTGGTGTATTGCTGCTGCTCGCCGGGGCGGCGCGCGCGGTTTCGGCGGTGTATCTAGGACGACATCGCGAGCCAGACAATGCAAGCAGCGTGATGCGGATGCTCTCTGCAAAGCAAATGGTCGAGCGTGCCTGGCACGGGCGAGCGGCCAGCACGATCGCTGTCTTGTGCGTCTTTGCTTTCGCCATGATGATCGGCTCACCTTTCTGGCACGCGTACGTGCGTGAGATCGGCGGTGTTGGTTTCCTTGAGTGGGCAGGACTAGTCGTCATATGGATGATCGGTCGTGCGATCGCTGTCACCTGGGCAGGAGAGGTCGCTCGAAACCACGGGCATCGTCGACTGCTGATGATCGCGGCAGTATTGATGACGCCCATCCCGGCGTTGTGGGCCCTCTCTGCAAATATTGTGTGGCTTGCGGTCGCTCAATTGCTTGCGGGGATGGCCATTGCGTGCTGGGACTTGTCGGTGATGTTGTCCGTGCTCGATACGTTCGCCGAAGATGAACGCACCAGCATGCTCGCCAAGTTCGGCCTGCTCAGTTGGCTCTCGGGCACGGCGGGATCATGGGTCGGTGGGAGTATGCTCAACGGATTGGGCAATGACCGCGCGGCCTTTGCATGGGTCTTTGTTGCAAGCACATTTGCACGAGGAGTTGTCGCCGCAGTGATTGTATTTCGAAGACGCAAAGTTCCAAAGAGCTAATCTCACATGCACCATGATCGTGAACAGGCATGGTACGATCACGCATGTCAAGCATGCCAAGTTCATCGTTCCCGTGGGTGCCGCTTCAGCCGTACGAGCCTGAACAGACTCCGGAGGTTGCTGCTCGCCACTGCTATGAGATGCTGAAGCAACGCCGCACTGTGCGCATGTTCAGCACCAAGCCAGTGAGCGAAGAGACGATTCGATGGTGCGTTGCCAGCGCCGGCACCGCCCCGAGCGGCGCAAACAAGCAGCCTTGGCGATTCGTCTGCGTGCGCGACCCTGCGATCAAGCGGGCGATCCGCGAGGGAGCGGAGGTCGAAGAGCGGGAGTTCTATCAGCGGCGCGCGACGCCCGAGTGGCTCGCGGACTTGGCTCCGCTCGGAACCGACGAGCATAAGGAATTTCTCGATGTTGCGCCATGGCTGGTAGTGGTGTTCAAGATGATGAAGACCGATCCGCGAAGTGATGGCACGCAAGGCAAGATGTATTACGTCGATGAATCAGTCGGCATCGCTACCGGGATGTTTCTGACTGCATGTCACGCGGCGGGCCTCGCGACCCTGACGCACACGCCAAGCCCGATGGCCTTTCTGGGCAAGCTGCTTACAAGGCCCGAGCACGAGCGGCCATTCCTGCTGATTCCCGTCGGCTATCCGGCTGACGACTGCATGGTGCCGGATATTCATCGCAAGCCGATAGAAGACATCATGGTCGTGCGATGACTTGAGGGTCGTGACATTCGACGGATGCACGGATCGCCGCTCATGCGCGATCATCTGTCATCCTGCAGGACGAGCAGCGATGCAAGCGACCCAATCGACATGCAACGCATCGTGGGTTTGGATCGGTATGGCTGCCTGTCCGGGCGCGACGTTGATGTCGGTATAGATCACCGCTTTGCCAAATCCGCTCTCTCGCAGCACATCGGCCAGTTCGGGGAGGCTCCACAGTCGCCATTCATAGACGAACGCGCGCGGGAGGTCTTGCACGACATCCCCATCGATGAGCACACGCAGCGAGATCGAGTTAGTCACCATCGCTGTGCACGGGTCTGCTTGCTCGTGCCGCCATAAATACTTGATGACTTCCTTGCCACGCCCCGCATGCGTGCGTTCGAGCGTGCCCAGCGCGAATGCACCGGGTCCGCCATACAAGTCACAGACCAGTACACCTCCCCCAAAGCCAGCATTGCCTTTGGCAAGGCGCTTGTGGCAGGAAAGCAGATATGCGATCAGTTCGTCGCGTGTGTGGATATATCCGAGCGAGAAGTTGCCAATGAAGATCACGTCGCAGCCGTCATCGTCTTGCACGGGCTCGCGGATGCAGTCCAAGGGCAGCCAACGAAGTTGCTGAGCGTGCTCGATCGGGGCTGCCTCGCGGGCGTGTGCGAGGCATTCGGGCGAAAGATCGACGCCAGTGGCGCGCCATGCTTCTCCCCGTCGTGCCCCTTCATCGACCCATCGGCGCGACACGGCACCCGTGCCGCAGAAGTCCTCGCGCAGCACGCTCGGCTGATTGCCATGCACAGCGCGCAGGAAAGAGACCACATGCCTTGGCGACTGCACGCACAGTTCGTAGCACGCAAGCGACGATAGAGGCGGGGAAAGATGTGGGGAGAGTCCAGACACGATCAACTCCTCGGGAGACATCTATTCACCAAAGCCATCGACGCTTGCCAATCACGCCCACCAAGCCAATCACTCCATCATCCCAGCTTTGTGAGCGCGGCACGGGCCGCTTCGAGCTCGCTCTTCTTCTTCGCCAGTTCGTCGCGTGTCTGCTGCACCATTGCGGGCGGGGCACGATCTGCGTAGCCAGGATTGTTCAGGCGCCCTTCGAGCGTTGCGACTGATTTTTCAAGTTCGACGATTTGCTTCGTGACTCTGGCCGCCTCGGTCTCTTTGCTGCCGCCGATGCCGGGGATAATGAACTCAGCCGATTCAAAGTTGAAGGCTACCGCCGCGTCTGGTGTTGCGCCAGGGGTGCGTGCCTCGACGGCTTCAAGCCCGGCAAAGGTCATCAGCAGTGGCTTGACCTGGGCGTGCATCACAAACTCCGCCATCGTTGCTGGCACAAGCAGCGTGAGGCGAGCCGAAGGCTTGACCTGATGCGTCGCTCGCACATCGCGGATCATCGTCACCAGGCTCCGCATGCGGTCAAAGGTTCGCTCGACTTCCTTATCTCTCAGCGATGGCGACACTCCTGGCCACGCCTGCTGACAGAGCAGGCCCTGTGCGGTGCGTTGCTTGAGCACCTCGTCGTGCGCAAACGCGTTGTCGTGCGTAAGGCGAATGCCATCGACGTGCGCGATCGCCGCCTTTGCAAGGTGCTTCCACAAGACCTCCGTGACATACGGCATCACTGGATGCAGCATGCGCACAATCGCGCTGAGTGAAGTACCCAGCACGGCTTGCTGCGAGGGACTTTGCGCAATGGTGGGCTTCACGCCCTCCAGGTACCAATCGCAGAAGTCGCGCCAAAGAAGGTCGTACAGCGACTGGGCATACTCGTGGAACTCGTAGTTGGCGAGCGCATGCTCGACATCGTCAAAGCCAGCGGAAAGCCGTGAGAGCATCCAGCGGTCGAGCAACGAAGATGAGATCAGTGGCACAGGCGTCCTCGCCTGTGCTGGTTGATCGTTTGTGGTTTGCTCACGGGCCAGCATGCCTCTGCTGCTGGTTGTGCTGCCCGATTCTGGTGCGATCATGCTCAATGCAAACCGACTTGCGTTCCAAAGTTTGGTCGCGAAGTTACGGCCTAAGTCAAACTTGTCGCTCGTGTTCTTGCCGCTCGCGTCTTTCTTGACGGGCAGACGCACATCCTGCGTGTTGGTTGCCATGTGGCAGAGCGTAAAACGCATCGCGTCCGCGCCGTGGGTTGCGATGATGTCGAGCGGGTCGACGCCATTGCCCAGACTCTTGGACATCTTGCGGCCTTCGCCATCCTGGATCACCGCGTGGATAAAGACGTGATGGAAAGGGACCTCTTGGGTACCCCCACGCTCCGCATGGGCCAAACTACCAACAGCATTCGATTGATCGTGACCGCCTCCATTCCCCACGCGTTGCGCGCGGCTACTCAATCCCTTCAAGTACCCGTTGAACATCACCATGCGGCTCACCCACAGCGTGATAATCTCGCGCGCGGTGCAGAGGCACTGGCTCGGATTGAAGGCTTCGAGTAGACCTTCATTAAGCGCGGGGTTGTACTTGGAGGGATCGGGCCAGCCAAGGGTCGAAAGCGGCCAGAGGGCGGAAGAGAACCAGGTGTCAAGAACGTCGGGGTCGCGAACGAAGCCTTCTGATTCGAGATGTGCGATGAGTTCTTGATCCTGCTCATCACGCACACAGACAAAGTGCGCATCAACATTGTCGGAACGTTGCGCCAAATCGACATCACGCATCAGCGGAGTGCGGTGATAATTCACGGTCACTCGGTCCGCAGTTTCCCAATCCTTGAGCATATTGACAAGGCCAAGACTGCGATACTTCGATTGATCGATGGTCCAAACGGGAATCCGATGCCCCCACCAAAGCTGCCTTGAGATACACCAATCCCGAATATTGTCGTGCCAGTTCTCATACGTCTTCGCATACCGCTCCGGAAAAAATTGCAACCCGGTTGAGGTTTGGGCGGGGGCAGCGGTGGGGTGGGCCTCTGACCCGCCCCCCTTGACAAGCACTTCATTCGCCGTCTGCGCCATGCGTGGATCAGTCACCTTCACATACCACTGATCGCTCAGGTATGGCTCGACGATCGCCTTGCTGCGGTCGCTGTGCTTGACGCTGTGGCGCGTCGGCTTGGCCCCTTCAAAGAGATCGCGGGCCTTGAACTCCTCCACCACCTTCGCACGGGCCTTCTCACGAGGCAGGCCTACGTACAAGTGCGCATCGCCCACATCCATCCACCCGTGCTTGTCGCTGACGCGCCCGTCGGGACCCATCATGTTGATGATCGGCAGCGAGTGCCGCTGACCGATCTCATAATCGTTGGGATCATGCGCGGGCGTCACCTTCAAAAAGCCGGTGGACATTTTCGCTTTGGCATCGTCTCCAGTAGGCTGATACTTGGTGGGATGGGCCTCTGGCCCACCTCTATGATCTGTTATCTGATCCGGTACGGGCGAGACGCCCACACCACCACCTTCCTGCTTTGCAAATCGCTCGGGCAGCACCACGTGCGAATCTTTAATTATCGGAATGACCCGCCCCACCAGTGGTAGTTCCACACACAAGCCCGTGAGCGCTTTCGCACGCGGATCATGCGGATTGATAGCAACCGCCGTATCACCTAAATACGTTTCAGGCCGTGTCGTTGCAACCGTGATCCATGCCTGTTGATCCCCGGGATGCTCCTCTGCTCCCAGATACCCCAGCGCACCAAGTTCATCCCAAGTAACTGGTTTGGCATGGGTGGTATGAGTACCCCCACGCTCCGCGTGGGGCGAACTACCAACAACATTCGATTTGTCGCCAACACCTCCATTCCCCACACGGACCGTGGGGGTACTCAACTCGGCACCCGACCTCACCAACGGATACCGCAAGTAATAAAAATTACCATCTATATCTTCGTCATAGCACTCGTCATCCGAAACTGCGGTCTGCAGGACCGGATCCCAGTTCACCAATCGCTTGCCGCGGTAGATCAGCCCGTCCTTGAACAGCCTGAAGAATGCCTCGCGCACCGCTGCGGCGCACTGATCGTCCATCGTGAATCGCTGGCGGTCCCAATCGCACGAGCACCCCATTTTCTTCAGTTGGTTAGTGATCGTGGCTTCGTACTCGTCCTTGAAGGCTTGAATCTTCTCGACGAACGCTTCGCGAGAGAAGTCGATGCGCCGCTTCTTCTCGTCCTTCATCACCCGCTTCTCAACCACGGCCTGCGTCGCAATCCCCGCATGATCGGTCCCGGGCATCCACAAGGCCTCATACCCGCGCATGCGATGGGCGCGCACCAGGATGTCCTGGATCGTGTTGTTCAGCGCATGGCCAAGGTGCAACGCCGCCGTGACATTGGGTGGCGGAATGAACACGCAATAGGGCTTGGCGTGCTGTTGCAATACTCGCTCGGGATCAGCATGGAACGCCCGTGCGTCGATCCATTGCTGCCAGATGCGGTCCTCGTGCTCGCTGGGTTTGTAAGACTTGGGCAATTCGCCCGGGTTCGTGGCGTTGTCGGCGGTCGAGTTGGTGCCTGTTTGGGACATGACGAGCGATTCTAGCGCGAGGGTTACCAAGTTTGGTCATGCCTTGCCCCGCGCAACTATTTGCACGTCTGGGGTACGTTCGCAAGTGCGCTCCGGTATCTGCCGATAACCTACAGCACATGGGAGGCGGCTTTTCCATTCTGGTGCCTCTCGCACTGCTGGGCTTCGTGCCCTTTGGCTTGCTGCTCTTCGCGTTCTTGCCAGCGCGGCGCGCGGTCGCGGCGATCTGGATTCTTGGTTGGGTTTTCCTGCCGCCCGCCGCCAAGTATCCGCTACCGGGTCTGCCCGACTACACAAAGTTTCATGCGATCGCGCTCACGGCGTTGATCGGTTCGCTGATTTTTGACGGCAAGACGTACATCAAGTTCAGGCCCGCGTGGTATGACCTGCCAGCCTTGGCCTTCATGCTGTTTCCCTTCATGTCCAGCATCACGAACGACCTGGGCGTGAACGATGCGTTGTCGAGCATCTTCAATAACTTCATTCTTTGGTATGCGCCCTACTTCCTTGGTAGGCTGTACTTCTCGGATCTTGCAGGTATCCGAGAGTTGGCGCTCTGGATTCTTGCCGGTACGATCTTGTGTATTCCGCTGTGCATCATCGAAATGAAGTTCAGTCCGCAACTCAATCGCTGGGTCTATGGCTACCACCAGCATCCCGCATTTGACCAGACACGTCGATATGGCGGCTGGCGGCCCATGCTGTTCATGCAGCACGGACTGATGGTGGGGTTGTGGATGAGCGTGGGAACGCTGATCGCGACCGTGATGTGGATGTCGGGATCGCTCAAGCGATTCCTGATGCTCCCGATTTCGGTATGGGCGGTCACTCTTGGACTCACAACGGTCATGTGCCGGTCGTTCGGGGCGTTGGCGCTGCTGGCGATCGGACTGCTGGTGGCGTCAATCGCCAAGCAGGCACGGGTGCCACTGCTGGTGCTCACGTTCACGCTGCTGCCGGTGGGATATGTGACGACGCGTGGCACGGGCCTGTGGGACGGGTCGGAATTGGTCTCGCTCTCAAACTCGATCGCTGGAGCGCAGCGCGGCGGATCGCTTGAGTTCCGCATGAAGAGCGAGAACGCGCTGATTCATCACGCGCTCAAGCAGCCCATGTTCGGCTGGGGCGGATGGAATCGAAATCGCCCGGATCGTCGTGATACCGGACACTTTGTCGCGACCGACGGGCTCTGGGTCATCACGCTCGGGCAGCGCGGGCTGATGGGGCTGATTGCCTTCATGATGATTTTCCTACTGCCTCCGATGCTGTTTTTGTGGAGATGGGGCATGGTGGGCATCGCGCATCCATGGCTGGCGTCAGCCATGGCGATGTGTCTGGCCATGCTCATGTTCATCAACGATTCGCTCTTCAACTCGATGATCAATCCGATCTACACCGTCGCGGCGGGCGGACTGTCGGGCTTGCTGATGACTGCGGAGGTTCGTCAGGCCATGGGCGTGACAAACTGGCGTGATGCCTGGAGGCGCAAGGCAATTGCCATCGCCCAGAGGGGGCAGCAGCCGCAAGTCGCGACGCAGGCGAGCAACGCATGAGTGCTGGTGATGTCAATGTGGCGGGCACTATCGGACAGCAAGGCCCCAGGCCCCGAGCGAGCGATCGTCTGACGGGCGTGATCGTGACGTACAAGTCCAGCCGCACGCTTCCGGCGGCGTTGGCCTCTGCACGACGCTGCCACGAGAAAGCAGACTTTCATCTGGTCGTGGTTGACAACGCCACACCTGCGCCCGACCCGACGAGGGAGATTCTCGCTCGCGAGGCAGGCTTCGGGCAAGTGATGCTTGGAAACCAGAACATCGGATTCGGGCGCGGATGCAACGTCGGACTGCGGGCAACGACCACCGATTACGTCGTCTTCTTCAATCCTGACGCAGAGATGGAGCCCCAGGCGGTGCGCACGATCATCGACTTCCTCGATGCGCATCCGCAGTGTGCCATTGCCGGCCCAGCGATCGTGCATGGAGAGGATGATCCATCGCAGCAGCATGTGCAGGATGTGGGAGCCCTGGCCACGCCCTGGGACCTGATGGGCGACGCGATGGGGCTGTATCGATCGCTCAAAGGGCGTCAGCGAGTGATCCGGGGTAGCGAAGCATTTCAAACGCAATGGGTCAGCGGCGCGATGCTGATCGGCAGGACCAAGGTGCTCAAGGCCCTGGGTGGGTTTGATCCGCGATTCTTTCTGTATTGGGAAGAGACGGATCTGTGCAAGCGGGCCATCGACGCAGGGCATCAGATATGGTCGATTCCCAGCGCGGTGGTGCGCCATGTCGGAGGCACGTCCGCAGCGGAGGTCGCTCAAGAAGGCAAAGATCGATTCAAGGGATGCATCGCCAAGCACTACTACGAATCACGGCAGTATTACTTGCGCAAGCACTTCGGGCTGGTGCCGGCCCTGCTGACGGACACGGTTGAGGTTCTGGCGACGCCAGCGGTACAGGGACTGCGAAAGATCGTGGGCAAGCACGCCCAGCCAGTCTGGCGGCGCTGGGCCCATCCCGTCTGGGCGATGCCCAGACTCGTCAAAGAAACGGTTGAGTCGCGGGCTGGAGCGGTCTAACACTTTTTCAATGTCCAACGTTTGTCCGACGAAATGCGTATGACTGGCTGCGTAAGACTGGGTGCGTATGGATGAGCATGGCGTGCAACGTGAAGCAGCCCAACCCAACGGCTCGGAAGGCGAAGCGCTTTCGAGCATCGGTGTGGTCGCCATCGGACGCAACGAGGGCGAGCGATTCGAGCGATGCGTGCGTTCGCTGGTGCGCGAGGTTTCCGACAATGGACTGGCAACTGGAACACGAGCACACATCGTCTATGTAGACTCGGGCAGCACCGATGGCAGCGTCGCATTCGCCCAGCGTCATGGTGTTGAAGTTGTTCACCTGGACATGACGCGTCCCTTCACAGCGGCCCGTGCGCGCAAGGCCGGGCTGGAGCGTCTGCTTGCTCTGTCGCTCCTTCCCGGGAGTGAAGGTGGCGGGGTTGGTTGTGTGCAATTCCTGGATGGTGATTGCGAGATGGTCGAGGGCTGGCTGCGGACTGGGCAGGCAGCGCTCGTAGCGGATTCGAGTCTGGTCGCGGTGTCGGGGCGCTTGCGCGAGCGATTCCCGGAACAAACGCTTTACAATCGGCTGGGGGACCTGGAGTGGAACCGTCCGGTGGGCGAAGAGAAAAGTTGCGGCGGGGTCGCGATGATGCGCGTGAGTGCCGTGCAAGCAGCCGGTGGATTTGACGCAGGGCTTATTGCGGGAGAAGAGCCGGAGTTATGCGCGAGGATGCGAGCGCGGGGCGGAAGAATCGTGCGAATTGCCCACGACATGGCCTGGCACGATCTGGCGATGACGACCAGTACACAATGGCTCAAGCGAGCACGCCGGCACGGACACGCGATCATTGAGGTCAGTTACTTCAAGACCAGAGCGAGCCGCGGCCTGTTCGTGCATCAAATGCGAAGCGCCATGGTCTGGGTCGCAATTTCTCTGGTGGGCATCTCGGCTGCATCGCTCTTCATGATTGGAATACTCGCCGCGACAACAGCGCAACTTGCTCTGAATATCAATCGGCCAGTACCCCGGCTAACCACGCCAGCATCGCTGACTTTCGAACGTATCGCAGAATTCGCACTGGGCGGGGGATGGTGGCTGGTAGCGGCCATCATCCTGCCCGTGGTTGCCTGGTATCTCCAACTCCTGCGTATTGCATGGCAGGCCAGACGCCGCCACGCGCTCTCAATCGGCGACTCGCTGCGATACGGTCGATTGCTGATGATTTCCAAGGAGTCCCAGGTCCGTGGCATGCTCGACTTCCTCTGGTGGAAGTGGCGGGGAAGGGACGCGACGGTCATCAGTTATAAGGAAAGCGCGAAGACTGCGCGGAGCATCGGCGGTACCCCGTAGTGTGTTACGACTAGCATCCTGTGGTTGAACCGTTTCCATCAAGCCGGTTGGCGTTCGTGCCGAAGTTGGGCAGGCGACAAGCCGATAAGTTGATACTCTGCGACCAGCGGGGAAACACGTCGCAGGATCTGGCAGGCTGAGCCGGACTCGATGCTGGCCCGACTTTTCTGTTTGCGCGGCGCAACCTCCCATGATTCACTACATGACCGCCGACGGATTAGGATCGCCCTGGGTGGGCAATGAACTGCGCATCGTCGGCGCGGCGGGCATTCCGTACGTCTTGCACACCATGCGAGCGCCAGCGAAAATTCACTTCGGCACGGCCTGGGCCCAAAAGATGAGCGAGCAGACGCAGCCAGCCCTCTATCCGGCACCCATCGGAGAACTGCTCGCAAGCGTCCTGCTGGCACCACTGTTTTTTCATGTGCGTTGGGCGGGAGCGCTCTGGAACGCGCTCTTTGGCGAGCGTGAGAATCTTCGCGGGCGGGTGGCGTGTCTGGCACACTTCTTTATCGCCTGCATGTGGGCGATGCGCCTGCGCCGGCGACGCGCGGAGCAGCCGATCAGCCATATCCACGCGCAATGGGCCTTCTCTTCGGGCAGCATCGCGATGTATGGCGCATGGCTACTAAGAGTGCCGTTCAGTTTCACGGGGCACGCTGTGGACCTGACCAAGCAGCGTGTAGCACTGCGGGACAAAATTCGCAAGGCAAAGTTCATCATCGCCATCAGTCAGTGGCACAAGGATTTTTATATCCAGGAAGACCGAGGCGACACGCCTGGTCTCTCTGAGAAGATTCATATTGCCTACTGCGGCATTTACACCCACGAGATGAAGCCCGCGAGCAGTGAGGCCTTGGCGAACAAGGCTCGCACACCCTACACGATTCTCGCTGCGGGGCGGCTGATCGGGAAGAAGGGGTTCCCGTACCTGCTCGAAGCCTGCAAGATTCTGAAGGATCGCCAGCGCCACAAACTCGGAACCTTCGACGCATCGCGGCCCTTGGGCTTTCGCGTGCTGTTGGCTGGGAGCGGACCAGACGAGGCCATGCTCCGCGGATTGATAGCCAAGCTCGACCTTGCCGATGTTGTGACCATGACGGGACAAGCACTGAGCCAGGAGAAGATTCCCGCGTACATGCACCAGGGAGACTTGTTCGTGCTGCCGTGCGTCTGGTCGAGCGATGGGGATGTGGACGGCTTGCCCCAGTTGACGATGGAGGCGATGGGGTGCGGCCTTCCAGCGATCACGACGCGATTGGTGGGCAATCCAGACCTGGTCAAGCACGAGGAGACCGGGCTGCTGGTCCCAGCGAATGATGCTCAGACGCTCGCGAACGCGATCGAACGCATGATGACCGACCGGGAGATATCAGAGCGATGCGCCAAGGCTGGGCGGGCCTGGGTGATCCAGACCTTTGACATCACGCGGAGCCTGGAGCCTCTGTTGAACGAGTATCGAAGCGCGCTGGGACAGAAACAACGCAGTGGCGAGCAGATATCCTTGGCAACGATGGAGGCAGCATGATCATTTCTCAGACGCCGTATCGGGTATCGTTCGCTGGGGGCGGAACGGACCTGCCCGCCTTCTATCGCCAGGAGGTGGGCGCGGTGATCAGCTGCGCAATTCAGAAGCACATGTATGTCGCACTGTCCAAGCGATTTGAGTCCAGCGTGCGAGTGGCATATTCACGGACGGAAATCGCCGAGACGCGCGAGCAGGTCGAGCACACGATCGTGAAAGCCTCGCTCGAGATGGTCGACCTCGGGCCACACATGGAAATCGTGACCATTGGCGATGTGCCCGCCGGCACGGGCATGGGTTCATCATCAACGTTGACCGTCGGTCTGCTCAACGCGTTGTACGCGATGCGGGGCAACGTGACCAGCGCCAAGAAACTTGCAGAGGAAGCCTGCAAGATCGAGATCGACATCCTGGGCAAGCCCATCGGGAAGCAGGACCAGTATGCCGCGGCATTTGGCGGGTTCAACTACATCCGCTTCAACAGCGACGATAGCGTCGATGTCCAGCCAGTGCCCACCGCACCCGACACGCTGGCGGAGTTGGAGAAGCGGGCCCTGATCCTGTACACCGAAAAGAAGCGCGATGCGGATGACATTCTGAAAAAGCAGAGCGCAGGGACGGCGGGGGCCGACAAGATGCGCGTCCTACGCGAGATGCGAGATCTTGCGAGCGAGATGCGGGGTGTCATCAGCGGACGAGGGAATCTCGACGAGTTTGCCCGTCTGCTGCACATCGGTTGGGAACTCAAGCGTTCGCTGGGCTTTGGGATTTCCGATTCGTTCATCGACGACTGGTACTCGACCGCCCGAAAACTCGGGGCACAGGGCGGCAAACTGCTGGGCGCTGGTGGCGGTGGGTTTGTCTTCCTGCTGGCACCACCCGACAAGCACGAGGCGATTCGAGAAGCCATGGGCCGCCCGCGTGAACTCAAGTTTCAGATCGATCGACTCGGATCGCGCATCATCTTTATCAGTTGAATCATCAGTTCGCTCGCAACCGACGCACGCCGGCGAGCACCATCAGACGCTTGTCCGCCATTCTCCCCACTCCGCCTCTTTTGTTCAAGTACCCACGAAAGGACCCTCCCATGGCCGGAAGCATGATCAACGCCCCCGCAGCCTACTTCGCGGAGATGGCCCGCGCCGCCGGGGGAATCGACCAGGCAGCAGTCCAGCGATACGCCGACGCGCTGTTTGATTGCTGGCAGCGCGATGCGCAGGTACACATCTTCGGCAACGGCGGCAGCCACGCCAACGCCAGTCACACTGTTGCCGACTTTGTCAAGACCGCCATGGTCGATGGCAAGCGCCGCCTCCGCGCCCTGTGCATGAGCGACAACCTGCCCTTGCTCACCGCTGTGGGCAATGACCTCTCATACGCCGACTCGTTCGCCTTCTCGCTCGAGAGCTACGCCCGTCCGGGCGACCTTGCCGTCGCGATCAGTTGCAGCGGCAATTCGCCCAACATCATCAAGGCCGTTGAGGTCGCAAAAAAACTCAACCTGAAACTTGTCGGCCTCTCTGGACTCAAGGGGGGCAAGCTCGGACCACTCTCCGATATTCACATCAACGTACCCAGCGACAACTTCGGCGTGATCGAGGACCTGCACATGAGCGTTGGTCACATCGCGGCACAGATGTTCCACCACCGCTTGCGCTCCGCGTAAACTCGCTTCACCTGTCGTACCACTCGCACGCGGAGCTTTGCATGCACGTTCTCATCACCGGCGGTGCCGGCTTCATCGGTTCTCACACCGCAGATGCCCTGCTCAAACTGGGCCACAAAGTCCGCGTGCTCGACTCGCTTGAGGAACCGGTCCACCCTGGCCACCGCGCCCCCGCATATCTGGACCCGCGCATCGAACTCATCAAGGGCGACGTGCGCAACGAGAAGTTATTGCTCGATGCGATGCGTGGTGTCGATGCTGTCTACCACCTCGCAGCCTTCCAGGACTATCTGCCCGTCTTCAGCAAGTACTTTGATGTCAACGTCACGAGTACTGCGCTGATCTATGAACTGATCGTTCGTGAAAAACTCCCGATCAAAAAAGTGATCGTCGCCAGCAGCCAGGCAACCCTGGGCGAAGGCTCGTACCTCGACGCGGACGGCAAGCACTGCCTCCCCGATATCCGCCAGGACGATCAACTCATCCGAGGCGAGTTTGAGTGCCGGGCACCCAAAGGCTTTCGCGGCCCGCTGAAGTGGCAAGCGACCAACGAAACTGTCGCCAACCCGCAGAACCAATACGGCATCAGCAAGATCGCGGAAGAAAAAGTCGCGCTGCATCTGGGCAAACGCTACAACATCCCCAGCGTGGCGATGCGATACTCTATCGTTCAAGGACCGCGCCAGAGTTTTTACAACGCTTACAGCGGCGCCTGCCGGATCTTCTGCCTCTCCTTTCATGTAGGCCAGGAGCCCAGCATCTATGAGGATGGTCAGCAGATCCGCGACTTTGTGAACATCCACGATGTCGTCGATGCGAACGTCCTGTGCCTTTTAGACAGCCGCGCCGACTACGAAATGTTCCACGTTGGGGGCGATAAAGCCTACACCGTGAGCCAGTTCGCCAGTGCCGTCGCCGAAGTTTTCGGCATCAAGGGATACGCTCCCAAGGCCTGTGGCAAGTACCGCTTTGGCGACACCCGCCACATCTTCAGCGATGTCAGCAAACTCAAGGCCCTGGGCTGGAAGCCAACCCGCACTGTGCAAGACAGCGTTGGAGCCTATCGCGAATGGCTCAAGGAGGCCGACAACATCGGCGCAATCCTCGACTTTGCCAACCAGGCGATGGCCAAGATGAATGTTGTTCGAGACGTGCAGCGGTAGGGCCTGATCTTCCCGCACTAACCCGACGCCTATCATCCGTCCCGTCTCTTGGACGGACAAACCCAGTTGCGGCCTCACCGAATGTTTCGGTGTATGTTCGGAAATTCCGAGCCTTGGCCGCTAACTCAACGAACGATCGGTGCCTTCCCACCCCTGTGGATCGGCGAACCGGCCCGGTCGTGGAGGACAGCACGCAATGCCCGCCAATATCAAACTTTTGCTGATTGAGAATGTCGACTCCCTTGGTATCGTTGGGGACGTAGTTAGCGTTCGCACCGGCTATGCCCGTAACTTCCTTCTGCCCAGGCAGTTGGCAACCAAGCCCGATGAGAAACTAGTCGCGCAACTCGCTGGCAAGCGCGCAGATGCCGAGAAGCTCGTAGCGTCCCAGCGCAAGGATCGCGAAACGATCAACGAGAAACTCAAGGGTGTCGAGATCGAACTCATCCGCTCCTGCAACGACATGGGCATTCTGTACGGCGCGATCACGCAGCAGGACATCGCCGCCGCGCTCGTCACCAAGGGCTTTAAGGTCACGGGTCGCGACATTCGCATCACACAGAGCATCAAGCGCGTCGAGAACGCCGATGTCCACGTCAAACTCGACAAGGACCTCGATGCCATCGTCAAGGTTCACGTCAAGGCCGATCGTGAACTGCCCAAGGATCGCGACGGCGGCGAAGTGATCTCGGCATCCTCTGCCTTTGCTCAGGGCGGCGAGGGTCGCAAAAAGGGTGCGCTCGACATGGCCATCGACGAAGTGTCCAAGGGTTCATCCAAGGGCGGCTGGGGCAGTGGTGAGAAGAAGACGACCGAAGAGAAGACCGGCGACTCGAAGAAGGGCAAGAAGGCCGACAAGGGTGGCGAAAAGCTCACGAAGGCCGACAAGGGCGATGCCAAGCCAGAAGGCAAGCCAGAAGGCAAGCCAGAAGGCAAGTCTGAAGCCAAACCAGAAGGAAAGCCTGTGGCGAAGGCCGAAAAGCCCGCGAAGGAAAAGCCCGCCAAGAAGTAAGCCCATCGCACACGTATTCGAATCAACGGGATCCAGTCTGGATCCCGTTTTTTTATGCGCTGGTAGATGCCTCGGATATGGGCGATGCAGGCTTCTTGCGTGACAGCAGGTTCAGCATCTCGACGCCCAGCGAGAATGCCATGGCGGCGTAGATGTATCCCTTGGGAATGTGCTCGCCCATCGAGTCCGCAACCAGCATCACGCCAATAAGTAGCAGGAACGACAGGGCCAGCATCTTGATGCTCGGATGGCGATCGATGAACGCCGCGATTCTTCCCGAGACCACCAGCATGACGATCACAGCGGTGACAACCGCCGCGGCCATCACCCAGATGTTTCGCGCCATGCCCACAGCCGTGATGATCGAGTCAAGCGAGAAGACGATGTCGATGACGAGTATCTGTCCGATGGTGGGCCAGAACTTGGCGACACCCGCCTGCTTGGCACTCGCGTCCTGCTCGCTCTCGACCTTATGGTAGATTTCCTTGGTGGCCTTCCAGATGAGGAATAAGCCGCCGCAGAGGAGGATCAGATCCTTGCCCGTAACGCCATGACCGATGATCGGCATGGTGAAGAGCACAGACTTGGCCAGGCCCAGTATCCAACTCACGGTAAAGAGAAGAGCAACCCGCGTGAACATCGCCAGGGCAAGGCCGATGATGCGTGCCTTCTCACGCTCATGTTGAGGCAGGCGGGCGCAGAGGATGGCGATGAAGACGATGTTGTCGATGCCCAGCACGACTTCCATCGCCGTCAGCGAACCGAACGCGATCCCGTTCTCGATGGACCAGAGGGGCGCTGGCGCGATTATTGTGTCGCTGGCGAATGCTGGTGCGGCGCCAGCGAGTACGAGAAACACAGCGAGAAATGGAGTAAGTAGCAACAAGTGGCGGAGCATGTGGGACAATAGGGAGTAGTCAGGCAGTCACGACATCAATAGGCCGCGGGCGTGTACAGGTGCTCCCGGCGGAAACAGATGCATAGGGAGAAAAAAGCAACGACCGCCCTTGAGAGGCGGTCGTCGTGTAGAGATATTGTCTAGCAATCGTGTTGATTAGAACACGAGCTGGAACTGGAGCTGGAGGGCGAATTCGCCGTCTTCGCTTTGGCCCAGGAAACCATTGTTGCTAGTGCCAGCAAGGCTGCTATTGCTGAAGATGTCCGCAGTGGAATCAAAGGCGTAAGCAATCTGGGCCGTGAACTTGGCTGCGTTGGTCTCGGGGAGCACGTAGTAGTTCACACCACCGGTGAGGATATTGACGTTGTCGGTCTCGACAACATCGCTATCCAGGAAGAAGCCGTCGTAGCGGGCGAAGCCTTCGAACTGATCGTTGAAGAAGAAGCCGCCCTGAATCATCACGCCAAAGTCATCCTGAGAAGCGCCGCCCGTGCCTTCGATGCTGGCACCGTAACCGACAGCGGTCACGTTGTAGCCGGGGCCTTCCCAGGTTGCATCGATGGTGTAAAGCAGGACTTCGGTGTCAGAAGTGCCGCCGGTCTCGCCACCGTCTTGGTAGTGCACCGCACCGCCCAGGAGGATGGAGTCACCGCTGGCGTTCTGCCAGCTGGTGTAGTTGTTGAACTGATCCCAGGTGTTGCCCAGGAGCAAGCCTTCGAGGCGGATGGTAAAGGCATAGTCAGCCTCAGCACCGCTGCCGAAGAGGGTGTTGGCGGTGCCAGCGCCATCGCTGAAAGCGAACATGGCCCGGAACTGCTCGCCGGTGTAGCCCAACTGGATGCCCTGGCTATAGCCTTGGCCAAAGTAGATGCTGGTGGGGGAGAAGTCAGAGCCCAGGTGATCCTCGAAGCCGACGCTGATTTCACGGACGACGGGGAGGTTGAACTGGCCCCAGCGCAGGTTCCAGCCATTCTGGAAGTCCCAGGTGCCATACGCATCGTCGATGGCAGCGACACCGTCGCCGTTGCCGAAGGATGCCTGGACCTTATAGCCCAGTTGGCTGGTGCCGACCGTGCCACTGGCGCGGAGGCGGGTGATGCTGTTCTCGAAACCGGTCGTCGTGTCATTGTCTTCGCCGACATTGGGATCGCCATCGTCACGGAAGTTGGCATTGAAGCGGAACTGAACCACGCCACCGATGGTGAGGCGGTTGTTGCCGCTGGCATCAGCGATGTTGAAGCCATTAGTGCCATAGGAACCGCCGCCCTGGTAGCTCAAACGAGCGCCAGCGTCAGCGACAAGATCGGTGTTGCCGGCCAAAGCCGAAGCGACGAAGCCCAGCGTCGTGCCCGCAACCACCACAAGCGTTCTGCTCTGCACCATCGAAAAGACTCCTTCTGAAAAAAGTTCCGGCGGGTCTTACCCCCGGACATACCTGAAATCCGCACTCACTTGATCCGTCGCCAGCGTGTACTCGAAGCTGAACTTTGCAACGACTCTAGTGGGTACGTCCTGAGGGGCTCCAGCCCCCGAAACTCCAAAAAACTCAGTCCCCGAACGAAAGAACTCGAACTCTACTCTATCTAACTGCCTGCTTGGCCATCTAATTTGGCCACTCGCAAACGTTCACTCAATCATCACAACCAGAAACCTACTCGGATGACAACCTTATTGAATTCGTGATCGTGTGTTCCGTTACGGGTGCCACACAATTGACGGGAAGATTCCTGTATCTGCATGCGTTCAAGTGACCGTGTTCAGGAAAAAGAACTCAAGAAAAAATGAGGGGCCCGCTTTGAATTCGAGTATCGATTGTGCCTCGATCATGCATTCGCCACGGCGGAGAAGACCTTGTAGACGCGGTGAGAAGCGAAGGGAAGGGAGCTATGGTAGCATCCACTTACCACTTCGCCACTTGTTCCGCAAGTGACTTGCGGCTTTTCGGCATTTCCCAAGGGGTTTGCATCAATTTTTTCGCTTACGCCCACGCGCAGAAGTCGCGCCAACATGGGCGCAATGAACTACAAACAACTGTGAAAAAAGCACTTGCGCATGCGAGGCGCCGTCTGGTTGCAACCTCGTATCTAAAGGCAGTCGATTCGAAGAGTTTCAGGAAAGTCTGCAAGCCACACACCACCAAACACTTGGAACTTTCACGCAATCTGAACTACCCCGTCATTGCACTGTCCGTACAGTTGCCTCTCAGTTGGTTAAGATGCTTCTGTATTATTTGCTAAATCACTGTCAAATATAGACTTGTGAACGATATCCTACGGAGTGCCCATGGCCCAGCGACGCCATATTCTGATCGTGGACGACGAGAAGGATCTTTGCGATCTCTTGTCCTACAACCTCCGCAAGGCGGGCTTTGATGTCAGCATCGCCACCACTGGCCGGGCCGCGCTAGATGCCATCGCTCAGGAAACTCCCGATCTCATCCTCCTCGATGTCATGCTGCCTGAACTTTCGGGGACCGAGGTCGCCAGCCGGATTCGCTCCAGCCCTGCAACCTCAACCCTCCCCATCATCATGCTGACTGCAAAGGGCGAGGAAGTCGATCAATTGGTGGGGCTCACCGTCGGAGCCGACGACTATGTCTCCAAGCCTTTCAGCATGAAACTGCTGAT
This sequence comes from uncultured Phycisphaeraceae bacterium, assembly GCA_964425995.1. Taxonomy (GTDB): domain Bacteria; phylum Planctomycetota; class Phycisphaerae; order Phycisphaerales; family UBA1924; genus BJHL01. Next base: position 27,023 of record CAYRPC010000004.1, on the reverse strand, counting down.
CGCCCGCATCGAGGCCGTCCTCCGCCGTATTACCCGCACCGGACAGGCGGACCAGAAGGTCTTTGGCATTGGCGGCATCGACGTGCATGTCGATACCCACGAGTGCTTTGTCAACGGCGAGCAGATCAAACTGACGCTCACTGAGTTCCGCCTGCTGGCCTCGCTCCTGCAAGCCGGGGGACGGGTGCTCAGTCGGGCCAGCCTGATGAACCGTGCCATGGGTCCAGGCGTGACCGTGACTGAACGCACGATCGATGTGCATATCACCAGCATCCGCAAGAAACTTGGCGAAACCGCCCATGTGATCAAGACCGTCCGAGGCGTCGGCTATCGCGCCACGGCGGATGCGGAAACGGAATCAGGTATCGAAGAGATCGCAGAGGCGGAGTAAAGCGCCGGCCATCGATTTGGCAATGCCTTGGAGTTGTGGCTCTGCCAAGCACTTTGAATCGTTCAATCATCGATCAGACTATTGAGTTCTCTGCGCTGTTCGATGAGCTCGTTGATCTGCTTCTTCAGTACTCGAATCCTCTGCTGCCGCTCCCCACGTTGCCCGGGCGATTCCTTATTTTTAACACTGCCCAAAGCTCTTTCCAGCACGGATAACTGTTCGATCGTTGCGGTAAGCCTGCCACTTTCCTCGCCCAGAAAGTTATTGGCTTGGATGATGAGTTCGCTGATCTGCTTGCGGACACTCCGCACAACTTCCTGGTCGCAGGACTTGCATTCATCCAGTTCATTTCGCACCGGATGAAGTCGCTGCGCCACCCACTTAGGTCGCTTGCGCAGGACCAAGCCCATTTCACGGGTCAATCGTTCAGCGGCGTAGGTCAAATTGGCGTCAATTCGAAACATGCTCGGACGAGCCGTGAACTCATCCGACCAGACCTCAACGGTCCCTCGAAAGGTCCCAAGCGAGCCGATGGAAGCCCAGTTCGCGGCGAGCCGCAGTGAGATCACTTCGTCAGACGCAAAGGATTCGAAGAAGTAGTAATGCTCGGACTCACGCTTATCGAGGCTGCCCAACACGACTCGCAGAGTGACGTTACTCAAGTCCTTCCCGAAGGTATACCTTGCTTGAACGCGAGTCACTGCACCATCACTCGCCCCGCACGATATCGTGATCGCCTGATCCGACTTGTTCAACTTATCCAGCGGACTAGCGATCAATTCGATGAGCGGCATGATCCGCTGAAAACCCGCCCGGCAGCGTCGATCAGATTCGGCCTGCCACGCGAGCAGAACGTTGTTGGCATATGCCCGAGACCCGATCTCGAGCATCAGGCCGACTATCAAGTCATCGACAGTATCGACTTGAGCGATTCCAAGTTGCGGTACCACCTGTTGCTCTGCGGTGGTGTAAAACCGCATGAGTTCAGGGCCAACTTGTGCAAGCGTCGGATGCCCATCAAAACTCGCGGTGTTGAACTCGACGATGCGAGCGATCTTCGCGACCACGTTTTCAGGTGTGATGGTCTCAATCGAGAACTCGCCATTCATGGACAAGTAGCTAGCCAGGAGCAATGTTTGTTCTCGCGCGCGATCGCTCAACTTGGGTTTCGCCGGCTCAGGTTGGACCACAGGAAGCAACTTCTGCCCATTCTCTTTTATCTCTGGCTGTGCCAACACCAGACACGCTCCTGTTCCAAGGAGAACCCAGGAAGCGATCCAGTATCCGAATTTTTTGCTGATACTCATGCTCGATTGCTCTCGATTCTGACTATGAAAGTTTCATTGTAGGCAGATGGTCTCTGTCCGGCGATATACACCCACTTCGAACAGGCTAGCGATCAACTTTTCAGTCGGCTCTGCCACGTCTCAATTGCCAAACGCCAACCGCTGCGCTCGCTCACTCAATCCGCGGATCCACCCAGCGATACAAAACATCCACGACCAGGTTCAGCAGCACCAGCATCGTCGAGAACACAAGTACCACGCCCAGTATCAGAAAAAGGTCCTTGTTCTGCACCGCGTTCACAAAGTGCTGGCCAACGCCCGGCACGCTGAAGACCACCTCCACCACAAACGAGCCGGTCATCGCGAATGCCGTCGCCGGTCCGAGATAACTGAGCACCGGCAAAAACGCGTTCTTGAGCGCGTGCCGGAAGTACACGCCCATCGCGCTCGCCCCCTTCGCCCGCGCAGTCCGCACGTAATCACTCCCCAGCGCCTCCAACATGCCCATCCGCGTCAGCCGCGCGATGTACGCCGCGTAGGGAAGGCTCAGCGTCAATGCTGGCAACACCAACGAACGCGGCGGGTTCCACTCCCCAATCGGAAACCAAGCAAGCCAGAGACAAAAGACCACGAGCAGCACCGTCCCGATCACAAAACTGGGCAGACTCACGCCCACCAGCGCAACCACCAGCGTCCCCATGTCCGCGATCGAGCCTGGCTTGGCCGCGCCGATGATCCCCGCCGCGAGCCCGATGACCAAGGCAATCACAATCGCTGACACGCCCAGCGTCATGGAAACCGGCAGCGAAGCACCGATGATTTCGTTGACGCGCTGGTCGCGATACTGCAGCGATGGCCCGAAGTCGAACACATATCGCTCGGGCGGCGCAAGGCCCGCCTCCCGCGCGCGAGTCACCTCTGCGCCTCGCGCACCGGACATCCAATCACGCACATACTCGATGCCCGTGATGTTCCCCAGGTATGACCAGTAGAACCGCGGAAAACTGTCCAGGTTGTACTGCGCCTTCATCGCTTGCTCCACCTCAGGGGGCGGACGACGCCCCTCGGGATTCTCGAGTGGATTCCCAGGAATCGCCCATGCCAACGCCAACGCGATCGTGTAGATCGCGCCAAGGATTAGCGGCAATTGGAGCAGGCGACGGCCAATGAGCGCAAGCACGTTCCACGGTAGTAAGCCCGGCATCACGCCGGGCAGCAATCCCCCACTCTCTTCCTACCCACATGGGCGCGCCCCAACCATGAATCCCGCTCAAGTCCAGTGGTTTCCTGACCGATGGCATCGAGTCGGGAAAAAACTCGCCGGGCTGGCGTGCGCGGTCACTGCGTCGCCCCGAGCAAGCCGGATCGTCGCCAGGCAATTTGTTCTGCTATGCGTCAAGTCCCCAACGAATCCGATCGCGCGACCACGATGACGCTGCGTCTGGCCAACTCCGCGCCGGAAGTCAATCTGTCCGAAGTAATCTCCGCCCTTTCCTACGCGCTCGACATCGTGGAGGGCCAGCCCGAAGGCCACGCCATCCGCAGTTGCATGCTGGGCATGCGTCTCGCGCGCGAAATCGGTCTCCCCTCGGACCAGTCTTCCTCGCTCTACTACGCCCTGCTGCTCAAGGACCTTGGTTGTTCGAGCAACGCCGCCAAGGTCTGTTACCTCTTCGGTGCCGACGACTTCGCTGTGAAGCGCGACTTCAAGACGACGTATTGGAGCCGATACTCCTCAGCCCTGCATTACGTGGTCCGCAACGTCTCGCCCACGGGGACCTGGTACGACAAGGCCAAGCACTTTTCCAAACTCGCCTTCGCCGGACAGGACGGAGCCAAGGAACTGGTCAAAATCCGCTGCGAGCGCGGCGCCAACATCGCTCGCAGCCTGCTGATGAGCGAAGAAACCGTGCAGGGCATCCGAAATCTGGACGAACACTGGGACGGCCACGGCCATCCCGACGGCCTGCGCAAGCACGACATCCCCTTGATCGCCCGCATCCTTGGAATCTGCCAGACCATCGAGGTCTTCCATGCCCGCTATGGCCTGGATGCAGCCATGGAAATCGCCCGAAAACGACGCAAGACATGGTTCGACCCCGGACTGGTTCGCGCTCTAGTGGCAATCCGAAGCGACACCGAATTCTGGGCCAAAATGGTTGACGATGTGCCGCGCGCGCACATCGCATCCTTCGAGCCCGAGGACCGCCGCCTCACCGCCGACGATTCCATGCTCGACCTCATTGCCTCGGCCTTTGGACAAGTGATCGACGCTAAGAGTCCGTGGACGGCCTGCCATTCCAAGGGTGTCTCGGACGTGGCGGTGGGCATCTGCCAGGTGATGGGCCTGCCCGCATCTGAATGCCTGCGCGTTCGGCGCGCGGGCCTGCTGCACGATATCGGCAAACTGGGCATCTCCAACCTCATCCTCGACAAGCCGGGCAAACTCACCGAAACCGAATTGGATGCTATGAAGCTTCACCCCGCGTACACCCTCCGCATCCTGGAACGAGTAGAGGCTTTCTGCGACTTCGCCGATCTCGCCGCGTCCCACCATGAACGCCTCGATGGCAAGGGCTACTTCCGCGGACTCAACGCCTCGCAACTATCCGTGTCGGCCCGGGCACTGGTCGTCGCCGATATGTACGAAGCCCTTGCCGCCAAACGCCCCTATCGCGCGGACCTGTCCGAGGGCGAGGTGATGCAGATTCTCGGCAAAAGCGCAGCCAATGACGGCATCTGCCCCAACGCCTTCGAAGCCTTGCAGCAGTTCATCCACGCGACCAAGTTCACACCGTATCGCTTGGCGGCGTAATCCTTGCAGCCAGCCCTGGCTCACGATCAATCACGATCAACCACATGCGATCGCGCCAACTGCCAACTCGAGCAGCAGTGACCTGCACTACTGGAAGAAACCTGCAAAGAGTGTGCGTCAAATGCTCGCTTATACTCACAGGCTGAATTGAGGAACTGCTTTCGTTGGCCAAACGCAGGATTCCGCCAATCCGGCAGTCATGACTCTGCGACTCAAGTACCCCCATAGCACGCCCGATAGCACCTCTGAAACGATGGCCTGAAACGTCTGTCGCGTTGGTGTGGCCCATGTTCAAACAGCATGGCACACCAATACCAGCGGATTATCTTTTCTGGCCTGCAAGGAGTTTGCATATGGGTACGCCCGTTCGCAGCTATCGCCCGACCGTCGACGCCGCTGGCCGCTCAGTCAGCAATGCTGCTGGCCCGATCTTTGACGATGGCCCGATCGCCTTCGAGGCACCCAAAGCACCAGTGCGGCCCGAACACGCCGAAACGGCATGGGACGCGGCACGAGCGAAGATTTTTACCAAGCGCGGCACCCTTCGCAAGGATGCCCAGCGCAGTTTCGGCATCGATCAAACAGCCTCAACGAACGATGACATCGAGCCATCCGTGCTGAGCTTCCCTCGCGAGCGTCGCAAACTGCCGCGACGCGTGGTCAAGGGCAATGCGATGGCCATATTTGCAAGCGGCCGCGGCGCAGGAACGCTGACGCGTGTGGAATTGCTGGACGCGAGTTGGACAGGCCTAGGACTGAAGTCGACGATGGTGGTTGAGCCTGGGACCAGTGTCTCGGTGATCCCCGAACACGCCATGAGCCCACGACACGTTGGCATTGTCGTGCGGTGCGAAGCCGTCGAAGGCGGCTATCACGTCGGCCTCATGTGCCGAGTGCAGCGGGCAGTGGCATAGACCGAGCCTGATTCATGCATCGCGATTTCGTTTCTGTGCCGCCGAGCGCCGCCGCCTGCCACCAAGTGTCGCTTGGAGCAGTCGGTGGCATGCCGCTTCATTTTTCAACGGCCATACCGGCGAACGACACCCTTCACGACACCCTGCACCTGGCAATATCGAACGCGAATCGGCTCAAAGTTGGGGTTGGCGGGCTGGAGGCGAATATGGTCGTCCTCCTTGAAGAAGGTCTTGAGCGTGGTTGAGCCATCGGGAAGCAGCGCAACGACGCGCTCACCGTTGGTGGCCGTTTGCGTGCGCTCGACGAGGATGTAATCGCCATCCAGAATGCCTTCGTCCCGCATGCTGTCGCCCTCGACCTTGAGGGCAAAGGTGCTGGTGCTGGACAGGGCATCCTGCCCCAGCATGTCGGCAAGGTCGATCTCGTCCTCATTGGCGACCCGCTCGATGGGGTGGCCCGCGGCGATCTTGCCGACCAGCGGGAACCGCATCGGGCGAGACTCGTCGGGGACGGAGACACCATCAGCGATCGACAAAGAGCGTGCCTTGTTGGGCTCGCGCACGAGCGCGTTCTTTTTGATGAGGGCTTCGACGTGCTCGAAGACCGTCACCTTGCTCACGCCGATCTCGTCGGCCAGTTCCTGCATCGTCGGCGAATAACCCCGGCGCACCCGCCAGTCGCGAATGAGTTGCAGAATCTTCAGTTGCTTGGGTGTCAGATTCATGTTCGTGCTTCCTTCTCCAAGTGCCGCGTTGGGAGACAAATTCGCTTCCCACTGTGGCGTGTGCGTCGTTCGTTGATTGCTCAGGCCCCAACTCAACAGGTTCTTCGTTGCAGAAACGATTCACCTGATCAGGACCCCTTCTACCGCCAATTCCAGTATTGCCAATTCGAGCAACATTGATTCCAGACTGACTGCCTGCCCACTGAGACTCATCGGCAGCGTGCCAGCCCTCATCTCCCCCACTGCCGCGCCGGCCTCCGTCTCTGCCATCTGCCTCGCGCCCGCCCCGGGCCACGCCATCGCCCCTGGTTCCGCCTGCGCCGCTCTCATCAATCCGGTCGCCAATCGGTCCTGCCGACTGGGCGACTGTCCTCGCACTCGTCCGACTCGCCGCCGTTCCATGCGCCGTTCCATGCCTAGTCCGCTTCGGGGCCGTGTGCTCCAATGCATGGGCACTGGTCGTTGCCAAGTGTCGCAATCGGAAGAGCGCTAACTGCTGACGCTCCAGCATGCCGTCCGACGTCGTGAGGATGCCAACCAGTCGCGCCAAGCCATCAGCCAGGGAACTGGCCACATGTCCTGCAACATCAGATAGCATCCCGCCAATCCCAACCACTTCACCAGCCTGGCTTTGAGCCGGGTCCACTGACTGGCCACGACCCACTGCCCGACCCCGCCCGCCTGCCCGACCATGGGCATCGCCCAGGACCAAACCGCCATACCGACCGACTTCAACTGCTAGTCCACTACGCGACTGTGTGACTGACTCTGTCACCAAATCCGTGTCTAAATCCATGTCCAACTGGATGTCCAAATCGGCAACTTCCAATTCCACTGAATCCAACTCGCCAGGGTGCTCCCCGGGGATGTAGTCCGTCCTGTAGTCTCCGCCCGGTCCGAGGCGGATCACCGGCTGCGGCATGCACTCGTCCATGTTGTGCATCACAGATCTGCTTGTGATCCAGTCAGGTGGCACCGTTGCCTTGAGCGGTACTTCGAACGTTGCTTCGAGCGGTACTGCACAAACCGAAACCTTACTATTGTGTCCGTCGCGTCCGTGCGGCTTCATATCCATACTCCTGGGCACCTCGCTTTCACCTCGCGCGATTCCACGCGTGAATGAATGCACTGTGATCCTCAGGGCTCCGCCCGTCTTGGTGTGCCGATACACTTTCACTCGTCTTTCGACGAGACACGCCTTGCATAGTCGATTTCGAACTATCGACAAAGGTCTGTTTCGGCGATCAATATTCCGAATTCCTGTTCGGTCTCTTTTAGCATACCACAAACCGCACCTCTCGTCAAGCAATCTGTTTGGTTTTTTTGCGGTTTTCCTATATCGTCACACAAGTTTCTTGTCAGCAATAACTTATGAACATACGATTTGAATCTCGGCAGCCCTCAACTCAGCGTGAAAACCGTTCCCCGGCGATAAACCCGCTTCTGAATTTCGAGCATCGTCAGTTCGCCACGAACTTGACCGACGCTCAAGCCGCTTCGTTCACAGATCTGGTCCACGGTTCCCGGCTCGCGCAGTGCAGCAACGATTGCGCGCTGCGCATCACTCAACGGCAGTTCTCGCTTTGCATCGCCTCTACTTGATGGCCCGCTCGTGAACAAGTCCGGGAGCCTGCCATCGCCCGACGAACTTGTCGGCGTGAACCTGACTCCGTGGCTGCCTCGGGATGCGTGGCGAGCGCACGATTCGAGCGCGTGGATCACATCGCCAGGTTCGGTCACCAGCAGGCCCCCGCCCTCTTTGAGCAAGTCGAGGCTGCCCGCAATCGAGGGGGAATCAACGCGACCGGGCAAGACCAGGACTTCGCGCCCGTGATCTTCCGCTGCAACCTTCGCTGTGATGAGCGCACCCGACCCTCGCGCCGCCTCGATCACCACCACCCCCAAGGACAGGCCCGAGATGATCCGGTTGCGACTGGGAAAGTTCTCGGCGGCGGGTGGCGTTGTGAGGGGCAACTCGGAGAGCAGAACGCCTTGGCCTGACTCCACTATCCGTTCAAAGAGCCGCTGGTTCTGGGGGGGATAGCACTTTGCAAGGCCACAGCCCAGGACCGCGATCGTGCGACCGCCAGCATCGACTGTCGCCTGATGGGCGGCGGTATCGATGCCCGACGCTCCGCCTGAGACGATGGTTAGTCCAGCACCCGCGAGCGTGCGCGCAAAACGGCTTGATTGCTCAAGGCCATACGTTGTGCATGATCGCGATCCAACGATCGCCACCCCGAAGCGGTCTCGCTCGGCAACGAACGCGCCCTTCATATAGAGAAGAACAGGAGCATCGGGCAATGGCGCGAGGAGTTGGGGATATGTTGGTTGAAAGGCCGAGACCAGTGTGACGCCCAGTTGCTCGCACAGCGCCAACTCGCGGGTCGCTGCGGCCTCGGAAGCAACCAAGGACTCAGCGATGCTTCGTGCCTTGGCCGATCCAATGCCTTCGATCTGTTGAAGGTCAGCGGGTGAACAGATGCAAGCCTTCGCCGCGGATCCCAATCGGGCAACTAGTCGCCTGATCAGGACCGGACCCAGCCCGCGAGTCAGCGTCAGGCGAAGCAGGGCGAACAGTTCGGGATCATCGCGCACGAGTCCTCCACAAGTCGGTTCGGTTCCTGGTCAATGGCATTGCTGGTCCATCACCTTTGAGGTGCTGGCTCGAGTTTCACTGCGCGATAGACACCCGTCTCATCGTCCACGATGGTTCCAAAGGTCAGCACCCGAGCGAACACCTCAAGGGTCTGGTCGGTGGGCACGGACGTTCCGATTCGGACACTGGTCATGACCTGGGGATAAATAAACGCCGGATTGGGCTCGCGCAGGGTCACATAGGCCTGATTGGACCGGAACGCGGGGCGTATCTGGTCCAGGGTCGGGGTCCAGCCCGGGGTTGGGCAGTCAATCACGATCACGTGTCGCGCACCCGCTCCAGCACCCGAGGTGGAGGTCGAGAGGCTGATGGCGGGTGAGACGTGGGAACCCGCAACAACCGAGGGCGGCGGTTTTGCTGTCACGCAGGCCGACAGGCCGATGGTGAACAGTGTGCCTGATAAGGCAGCGGTGATCGCACGCGCTGCGGGCGACCAAGGCAATGGACCGAGCGATGGACAGCATCGCGCGAAGGGAAGAGCAACCATGCGTACAGCATACAACACCCAAACTGTTGGCGTTGGAGAGAACTGGCCTGCGGGTGAGGGATGGGTGCGTGGCGTGCGCGCGCTAGTGGTGATCGCGGCGTGCTTGCTGAGCATGATCGCCCTGATGGCCTGCCAATCGCTGCGCGACATCCCCAATGCGTTGCAAGACAAGCCGACTGGTCCGAAGGTTGCAGGGATGTTCCGGGAAGAGCCGGATATTCGGGTGCGAATTCTGAAGGGATCGGGGAGTGTGGAACTGACGGGGCCACAGCGGGTGGTGGTGCGTCAAACCGGGGCGAGCGTGGGCAGTCCATCATCCATGACCACTCCAGTGCGCGTCACGAGTAGTTCGAAGGGCGTGAGCGTGCGTGATGCCACGGGCACGACGCGGGAGTGGGGTTTCGGGAACGAAATCGAGGTGGTGCCCATCACGCCCACCGGCACAACGGGCGGGAAGACCCTCGATAGCGCAGTGCGTGTCAATGGCACGGCGTATCCCGGGCTGGCGATGATTCGCCCGCTTTGGACCAATGCACCATCATCGTTTGATGTGGTGATGGTCATGGGGTTGGAGAGTTACCTGCCGGGGGTGCTGACGCACGAGTTGTTCAAGGACTGGCCTCGCCAGACTTATGAGGCTCAGGCGGTCGCGGCGCGCACATACGCGATCCATGAACGATGGCGTGCGCGGAGCGAGAACCGCGCGTTTGACGTGGAAGACACGGACGCGGATCAGGTGTTTGGCGGGCTGGCGCAGAGCAGCCTCGCGAACGAATCGGTCCGAAGCACGCGCGGGATGGTCATCACCAACGACGGCCACCTAATCCGCGCGTACTACAGCAGCACGTGCGGCGGGCGGCCCGCCAGCGCGGGGACAACCTGGCCCATGCGCCCTGATCGGGAGTTCAACAAGGATCCGGTGCTGCAGGCGAAGGAACGCGAGCACGCCTGCCAGCGGGCAACCTTTTATCGCTGGAGCGTGACACGCAGCGATGATGACATCTCGCAGCGCATGAGAGCCTGGGGACGGCGCACCTCGCACGAGATCGCCAGCCTGTCGCGGATTCGAGAAGTCACTGTCAAGGAATTCAACGATGGTGGCAGGCCCGATCAATATACAGTTTCTGACGATCGGGGCGGTGAATACACGCTCGCAGCAGAGGAACTGCGTGAGAGTTGCAACGAGGCGGTCTCGGGATTAGCGCCCATCACTCGCGATAACCGCGTGCATAGCGGTGATGTATCGGTGCGGGTCTGGGCAAGCCAGGTGGAGTTCACAGGCAGAGGCTGGGGGCATGCAGTGGGCATGTGCCAGTGGTGCGCGAAGGGCTTCGCAGATCTGGGATGGGACTGGCGCAAGATGATCGGGACGTTCTATCCCGGCTCGAGCGTTGAGAAGGCGTACTAACGGGTGCCGGGTTGCGGAGGCACGGAGAAACGTGAAGCCTCGCGACGACTTCGATTCGAACTGTCAATACGTCCCACCTTGCCCTCACGCCACCCTCGCTTGCGATCGTGAGCGTGCGTTGAGGGATTCATGCCTTGAGTGATAAGCATGACGGGTGATTTGTATTCGGCATGGACGTCGGCCTCAGACAGACAGCGCTTCACCAGATCCAGCGCATGCTGCCGACGTCGGGAATAGGGAGACCAAACTGCCATTGTGGGGCGGGGAAGTAGACGAAAAAAGCCTTGCCGATGAGCAGATCGCGGTGGACGATGCCAACGCGAGGCTCGATCCAGCGGACCCAGGGGTTGACGGTTTCCCAGAGGCGGCCGTCGAGACTGCTGGGGCTGTTGTCGCCACAGACGAAGAAGTGATCTGTACCCAGGTTCAGCGTGGTAGAGGGGTGGGTGGCAAGGGCGGGGACGATGGTGTTGCCGCCATAGCGGCCTGATTGCATGGAGGGCTGATAAAAGATGTCGCGATCCATGCGCACACGGGAGAGGGAGAGGGGAGTGCCGGAGAACTCCCACCATGCACTGGGGCGCGAGTAGATGGTTTCGCGGATGAGCGGGTTGCCAGTCTGCACGAAGTCCTTGGGCGCGAGATTCATCGCGCCGGCAATACGCTGCTCCGGGGACCAGTCGTAGGTGGCGTAGGCAATGCGAGCGTCGTTGATCCACAGTTGCAGAGTCTGGTCGACGTGCCAGAACTCGACGTTGGTGACTTTACCGACGGGAAGGGGTTGATCGAGCGTGCCGGTGGCAAGCGTGGTCCAGGGGGCTTGCTCTGGGCCATCGGCGTTGGCGACGGGTCGCATGCGGAGTTGGACGCTGGTACCGCTGATATCAGCGCGAAATATCTGGCCGCGGGTCTGGACACAGGCGGCGACGATTGCACCGGGCAACTGGGGGCGCAGGCCCATGGACATGCGTAGGTCGCTGACGGGATAGGCCATGTTGCCATTGGCTCCCTGGAGCCTGACTTGGGAGCGCGGATCGACGGGGTATTCATTACCCACTGGCAGGACGTTGTAGGTGTAGGTATCGAAGATGGGATACTTGCTGGCATCCCAGTCGAGGCGAACGGGATCGGGCGAATTGAGTTCGTAGACGCCCGTGCTGTTGAACTTCCAGTCTTTGCTGGGGTTGCCGGCGCTGTCGTTGCCGCGCCAGGGCGAAGTCCAGAGTCGCCCGTTGACGGTGTCTCGCAGTGGTGAGAAGGAACTGTCAAATACGGGGAGCCAGAGTTGGCGCTGGATGCGCTCGGGCTTGCGGGCGACGGACCAGCCTGGGAGTTGCCAGGATGAAACGTCCTTGGCATCGTCGGGGCGGGGCGTGCGAGTGAAGACATCGCCATCGATAAGGGCGAGTTGTTCATTGGGCAGGCCAATCAGTCGCTTGATGAAGTTCTGGGTGGGGTCGGTGGGGTTCTTGAAGACCACGACGTCGTAGCGCTTGGGGTCATAGATGGAGTAGAGATACTTCATCACAAAGATGCGATCGCCAGCGCGGCTGCGGAATGGTCCTTCCAGTTCGCGGCCTGTGTTGGGATCAAAGCCGCGCACGCTGGTGCTGGTGCCTCGACCGTCCGAGGGAGGCCCCACGGCCCACTCGGCACCGGAGTCGGGGCTCTTCCACTGGTGGTGCTGGCCTCGGAGGGTGGGGGCCATGGAGCCAGTGGGAATCAGAAAGGCCTCGACCACAAAGCCACGGAACAGGAACGCCATCGCGAAGGCGATGATGATGCTGGTGAGCGTTTCCTTGATATCGGTTCTGTGTTGGGGCTGTGGGGCGGTCATGGGATGCGGAGGGTATGGGGAGGAGGGAAGGGCGGATGTGTGACGATGCGGCGGGCACACTCAGGGACGGGCCTGGGTCTAGTTCTGGTTCTGGTTCTGGTTCTGGTTCTTTGGCTTTGGTTATTTACGCCTGGGAGGGTGCGGCAGGTCGATGACCCAGGTCAGATGTTTGAAAGTTCCTGCGTCGGCGCGATCGGCGGTGCGCGGGATACGGACTTTGAGGACAATCGGGCCGTTGAGTCCATCAACCCGGAACGCCAGTTGGGTGACAAAGTCCACGCCGCCTTCGGGGCGAACGACGAAGGGGATGACGCGGTCCCATGCGACCCAATATGTGCGGGGCGGGAGTTGATCCTCTAGCCAGCCGGCGGCGGCGATGGTCGCATCGGCACCTATCTCTGCGCCTGTATCTGTATCACTGGGCGAGGGAAAAAACACTTGGTCGTTGGGATATGGCATCGGGCCATGCCGCAGGGCATGGGTGGGGGTTGCAATGTAGACGAGTGGGATCAAGGGATGCACGAAGGATGATGTGATCGAGGGGTCGGCGAATGCGATACGAGAGAAGGGTGCATATGCAAAGGACCAGAAGTAGGGACCGACAAAGTACTCGTTGAAAGACTGGTGTGATGATTGGATGGGCCAGTCATCGCAGCGGAGTGGCATGAGCACGGCATTGGCACCGGGCGCGGGAAACTGCGAACGGAGCGTGGCGGCGAGTCGCTGATCGGTGCGCCAGCGAATCTGGAAGGCTCGTTGCACGCCGATCATGGAGACGGTGCCGAAGAAAATTGCAGACGCAGCGAGGAGCATGCAAAGCAAGGAGAAGCGTGCTGAGGCTTTGGAGTATGGGCGGAGGGCAAGAGCGATGCGATCGGTGATGCCCGAAACGAAAACGGCAAGGCCGATGAAAACGATGGCGAGCATGCGCGGGCGAATCTCTGCGTTCACGAGGACGAGGGGAATGATGCCGCCCAGCATGATCGCGAGACCAGCACAGGCGAGCGCGGCGCGTCGGAGGGGCGGGCTGGTCGCGAGGATCGTGGCGTGATTGACACGCGAAGGCGTGCATGACTTCGCTCGCGAGTGAAGGAAGAAAAGGGCGATGGGGATGACCGCAACGAGAATCAGGCTCGCTCGGGAGGCGCGCTCACGCAACGTTGCAAGGCCCAGTTCGAAGGCGCCTGTGCCGACGGTTTGAAGGCCTACGCCCCGCCACGCACCATCGAGCACGGAGACGAGTCGACGGGACCACCATGCTGGCGCGACAAAGCCAGTGGTCGCGCCGGCACCACTGTGCGTCAGGACCACGATGCCCACGGCGAAGGCGAGCACGAGGGCAATGACAGCAATGGGCAAGCCCATCAAGAGAATCCACGATGCGCGTGGGGACGGCGTGGCGCGGTCGAGCGGGCCTGGGCGACTGGCAACGTAGAGCAGTGGAAGCGAAAGAAAGGCACCGGCGGGTTGCTCGTTTGCGGCGACAAGCAGGCAAGCGACGAGCATCATCAAGGCAATGAGCCACCATGGACGTGCTGTGTTATAGCTTGAAAGGTTTGATGCCAGTTCGGCGTCACGGGCCCAGCGGACATACACCATGGCGCAGAGCAGGAAGCATCCTGCGGCGACGCCCGTGAGGAAACCATTGGCCCAGAGGGCGACTTCGAAGTGGGCGGGCCAGCAAAGGTAGAGCAAGGACCAAACGCTGGCGGCGAAACTGGAACGGCGAATCGTGCGGAGGAAGGCGTAGAGCAGTAGGGCCGTCAAGGCATGAGATACTGCCAGCAGTGCGTGGACAATCCACGGATGGTCCCAGGCGTGGGCGAGGAGTGTGGTGACTGCGATAGTGAGCAGGGGCCTCCAGAGGCCAGTGGTGGCTGATGGTGCATCGAAGGGCGTGGGCGAGGGAAGGAAGTGGAAGAACGTATTGGACTGGTTTGTTTGGCCAGTTGATTGGCTTTGCAAGATGGCGTGCTGGGCGAGGAAATAGTCATCGTTCCAGAAGCCGATATCGCCCAGGAGAAAGAGTGTGGAGGCGAACCAGACCAGCACGAACCACGCGGGATATGCGTGAGTGAATACGTCGGCGATGGAGCGGGCCCGCGCCAAGAGGGCGTGTGGATGGTCGGAGTTTTGAGCCGCTGGCGCTCTGGACACGCAGCAGCATAGAAGGCTGGCGGGGCACCATGCACGGCGCTACCTTCACGAGGCACGATTCGCAACATGGACGCGACTCGTGGGCGGCTCTGGACACCAGACTACTTATGCGCATCGCTCTGGCCAGCAAGGAATTCGCGCCGTTCCAGGGCTGGGGCGCGGGGACGTACGCGTCGCTGGCAGCGCGGGCGCTCGCGGACGCGGGACATGAAGTCCATGTTGTGACGGGGGATGCGCGAACCGTGCGCGAGGGGCCAAAACTTCGCACCGGGGTGCAGTTCCACTTTGTCGATCAGGAGGGAACATTTCCCAAGAGCATGGCGGGGCTGCCAGCCTTCGCGGCTCAGCCACAGCGATACTCGTGGGCATTATGGGAGACGCTGCGCGACTTGCACGAGCGCAAGGCGTTTGACGCTATCGAGTTTCCTGATTTTCTGGGCGAGGCCTACTTCAGCATACGGGCCAAGCGGACACTGGGAGCCTTTGCGGAGGCAGTATTGTGCGTGCGGACGCACATGACGATCCGACATATCCGCGCGATCAATCAGGACGATTGGCTGGATCAGGAGCGCGCGACGGTGGAGCACATGGAGGCGTGGGCGATTCGTCACGCCGATGCGCTGGTGCCACCCTGCGAAGGAATCTGGTCGGAGATAGCGGGGGAAGCGGCGCGACAGGGCATGACGCTGCCGGCGCATCGGGTGATCGCGCTGCCAATCCCGCTCGAGCAGCAGCGCGAGGAGATGGGGTGGCGTGCATCTAGTGGCGGGGTTGCTCGCGTGGAGGTTGCGCGGGGCGAGGTTCCGACGATCGTGTATTGTGGTCGATATGAGCGGCGCAAGGGCGTGCATGTGCTTGTGGAGGCGGTGCAGCGCTTGCTTGGGGAGCAGCGGGTTCCGTCGCTTCGGGTCCGATTGATCGGAGAGGACACGAATACCGGTCCGCTGGGTGGGAGTTATCGCGCATGGCTGGAGACCATGATCGAGCCGGCCCATCGCGACGTGTTCCGCTTCGTGCCCAGGGTGGATCGGGCGAGTTTGGGCGTGATTTATCGCGATGCGACGTGCGTGTGCGTGCCCAGCCTGTGGGAGAACTTTCCGTTTGCCTGCACCGAGGCGATGGCGATGGGATGCTGCGTGGTGGGGACGGATGCGGGCGGGATGTGCGACATCATCATCGATGGTGAGTCGGGGCTGCTTGCGAAGGCTGGGGACGCGGAGTCGCTGGCATCGTGCATCGAGCGCGTGGTAAGCGACGAGGGACTGCGGACGCGGACGCGGGCCAACGCACCAGAGCGGATTCGTGTGCTGTGCGAGCCGCGTGCGATAGCGAACAGGTATGTCGAGTTTCTTGCAGAGGTGCGCGAGGCTCGGGACGCACAGGTCCATCGAACACGCGCGGACTCTGGTATTGTGCGTGCGCCGAGCGAGACGCCGCTGGTCAGCGTTATCGTGCCCATCTACAACCTGCACGAGTTTTTGCCCGACACGCTGCGGAGCCTGCGCGAGCAAACCATGCGGGACTTTGAAACCATCGTGGTTGATGATGGCTCGACAGATCCCGCGACCATCGCGTCGCTGGAAGCACTGGAAAGGACCAGTGACGGGACACGCCTGCGGATTCTGCGGTTGCCCCATGCGGGCCTGAGCGCGGCTCGCAACGCGGGCGTGGGCTACGCGCGGGGGCGATATGTGCTGCCACTTGATAGCGACGACATGCTGGAGGCGCACGCGATTGAGCGGTTTGTTGCGGCCCATGATCGCAACCCCGACGCGTCGTTCGTGACATCGCCCTTGCGATCCTTTGACAAGGAGCCTGATGCGCCGGTTGCGGGGTGGATTCCGCTTGGGGGCGAGGCGACGCTAATGCCCGTGATGAATGCCGCGAGCAGTAGCGTGGCGCTGATGGTGCGGGACCGGGTGCTGGAGGTGGGCGGGTATGACGTTGATCTGCCCGCGTATGAAGATTGGGACCTTTATTGCAGGATGGTCCAGCGATTTGGAGCGGGGGAAGTCGTGCCCGAGTTTCTGGTGGTGCATCGCCTGCGCGGATCGTCGATGATGCACACACTATCGCGGAAGCGCCATCACCTGCTGCGAGCGCGCCTCAACGCGAAGTATGTCGACCTTTCGCCAGAGCCGGGGCGAACGGCACGACTCATGCTGGGCGATTGCATCCGGCTTGAACAGGTTGCATCCGGCGCGGGCGATGACGCGAGCGTGGAGCAGCGGGCGCTGGAACTGGTCCAACAGAACGTGCGTTATCGCATCGCGGACAAGGCCAACGCCTGGCTCAAGCGGCTGGCCCTGCAGCAGGTGGTCAAGGGGTGGTTTGCGCGGCCGTGATCAACGAAAACGCCCCGCGTTGGTGCGGGGCGGTGGGAGCAAGTACTAGTTTCTGAGTGCATGGCTTTGATTGCCATCGCACCGACCGTACAAAACCACAGTTGGTGGCACGCGTCGAGTGATTACTCGTTGCTGTTCACGCCAGCGGTCTTGGTGCTGTTGGTGTAGTTGACCTTGGCGAGCAGTTTGGCATCGTCGAGATAGGCGCTGGCGCTGCTGAGTTTGTCGCTCGACAGGCGGGTCATCGTGAAACGCTGGACCAGTTCCTGGGTGTTGTTGGCCCCAGCCTTGTAATACTCGATCACCACCTTGCCGTCGTCGCGGAAGTTGATGTTCTGGGTATAGGACGTGCCGCTGCTGGTGCCAGTCAGGCTGGCCTGGTTGCTGGCGGGCAGCGCGGCGTTGAAGTTGCATTGCCAGTCGCTGCGGGTGTCATAGTTGCTGCACGAGAGTTGGTTGTTGCTGATCGACCAGTTGGCGACGCCACTGATGGTCTTACCACGGGCGAAGCTGTCATAGGCGACGAGCACGCCGCCGTTGGCGTTGGCCTTGACGGAGACGTTAAGTTCGGTGGTGGTGGTGTCGTTGGCGGCCCACTGGACTTCGCAGGTGCCCTGCCACTCGCCGACGAGGGACTGGATTTTGGCCTGAAAGGAGGTGTTGCCAGCGTTCGCAGACGCATGCTGATTGGCGTTCTGGTTGGGCAGAGCGCCGGCGAGCGAGCAGCAGCCCACCACGAGGGCGAGCACGAAAGCGTTGCGGGAGGTCGAGACGTTCCGGGTCAGACGAGCCATGCAAGTATCTCCTGTTCCACACTGCCGACGATGAGGTCCGCCCAGGCTCGTTGCCCGTGAGTCACGCCACGACTCGTCGGTCGTTCCTGCGCATCGACCGGCGGGGCGGGGTCATTCGGTACAACGTGTAAATCTGGCCAGAGCATGCGTTGCCCAGGCTCGCGAGGCGCGACAGACGGCATAAACGGACGTGCGAGAGCACTTCCTACGCTGGGTTTTCGTTCATCCATAGTGCGGAGAAGGCCCGACCATGCCAGCAGCGATATCAGCACCAACCCCGCCAAAGACCAAGGCTTCGAAACTCAAAGTGCTTTCGGGCACGCCCAAGGATCACGGCTTTGTGTTTCCACCCGAGTGGGCCAGACACAGCGGAACGTGGTTCAGTTGGCCCAGGCCCGAGGGTATCAGTTTTCCCGGACGCTATCACACCGTGCCTCGCGCCATGGCGGCGATCATCCGCGAGATCACTCCCCGTGAACGGGTACACATCAACGTGCCCAATGAAAACTACGAGCGGATCGTGCGCGAGCAACTGATAGAGCACGGCGTGCCCAAGTCGCATGTTGCCAATCGCATCAACTTCCACCACATCATGACCAACGAGAGTTGGTGTCGCGATCATGGACCGGCATTTGTGGTGAAGGGGACTTCGTTTGCGATTGTGGACTGGGGCTTCAACGCGTGGGGTGGTAAGTACCCGCCCTTTGACAGCGACGATCAGGTACCAACTCGGATCGGGGAAGCGTTCGCGGCGAGCAAGATCAAGGGCTTTGCGGGGATTTTTTATCCCAGGCACAAGGGCGTGCATGTGATCATGGAGGGTGGCGCGGTCGAGTTCAGCGGGGATGGCGTGGTGATGACGAGCGAGGCGTGCCTGCTCCACAAGAACCGCAATCCAAATCTGAACAAGCGCCAGATCGAGACATTCCTCAAGGACTACTACGGGCAGGAGCACGTGCTGTGGCTGGGTGAGGGGATCGTCGGGGACGACACCGACGGGCACATCGACGATCTGGCCCGGTTCATCGATGCACGCACGATCGTGACCACGGTCGAGGAAGATCCCAGGGACGAGAACCACGCCATCCTGCGAGACAACCTGCGCCGACTCGAATTGGCGCGCCATCCCGATGGCGGACGCTACACCATCGTCACGATTCCCATGCCCGGCGTGGTGGAGATCGAGGGACAGCGAGTGCCCGCGACCTACGCGAACTTTTACTTCGTCAACGGGGCGCTGCTGGTGCCGACGTTTGGCCAGAAGAAGCAGGAAAAAAAAGCGCTGGCTACCTTGCAGCGTGCGCTCGATGCGTGCGGGCATAAGCGTGCGGTCGTGGGGATTGACTGCTCGGACTTGATCTGGGGATTGGGGGCGATTCACTGCCTGTCGCAGCAGCAGCCATTGGTTTGATCGCGGCAATCCTTTGCAATGATGGTTTGTTGCTTCCCGGGCCGCACAACCTGCAACAATGCAGCATGTCGATCTCCCCAGGCCCCAGTGGGTCTCGCATTCCCCTCATGTTTGATTTTTCATCGCTGCAGACACTTGGCGAACCGGCGTGGCTGCGCGAGAAAGCATCGTCGATGGGGATCGAGTTTGACAAGGGCGATATAGAGAAACTCGGGCTATTTCTGGCCTGCCTGCTGGATGCGAACACACGCGCGAATCTCACGGCGGTGACGGATCACGACAAGGCGTGGGATCGGCACGTGCTGGATTCGCTCTCGCTGCTCGCGGTACTCGCGGACTTGCCCGAAGGGGCCAGCGTGATCGATGTGGGCACGGGCGGGGGCCTGCCCGGATTACCCCTGGCGATCTGTGCACCGCACCTCAAGTTCACGCTTCTGGACGCAACTGCCAAAAAGATCGCATTCCTGGACGCAACGATCTCGCGACTGGGGCTTACCAACTGCACGACCTTGACAGCGCGGGCGGAAGTGGCGGCCCATGACATCGGCACTCGCGCGGACGCGAAGGGCATCACCAAGCGTGAGGGCGCGAAGCGGGAACAGTTTGATGCGGTGGTGGCGCGGGCGGTGGGTGCGCTCAAGGTGCTGGCCGAGATCACGGTGCCCTTTGCGAAGATCGGGGGCACTATCGCGCTGATCAAGGGGGCCAAGGCACCGCAGGAGATCGAAGAGGCACAACCGGTGCTGCACGAACTCAAGTGCGTGGTGGACACGATCGTGCCGACGCCCACGGGTCAGATCGTGGTGCTGGGTAAGCGGGTGGCAACACCCCGGCTGTTTCCTCGTGCCGAGAAGGTCAACAGCAAGAAGAGCAAGCGGTGAACACTTGAGGCTACGACAATACGTCAGTCGCTGTCTTTGGCTACAAGTTCTTGAATTATAAGACTTTACACACACAGACGCGTGTGGCTGATCGAATCAATCGTTCTTCGTTCAGATAGCCGATGAACATGCGCTATCCAAAGCACGAACATATACTGTGTGGAGCAGTCGATGAGCAACGCAATGATCAACTTGTTGGACGGAGCGGCGAGCGTGTTTGTCCCTGTTCGCCATCAGTTATCGTTGAGGCAGCGAACAGTCCTGTCGAGGAAGTTACCCGATGGCGCTGTGATCGCAAGCGACTGGATCGTTGTGGGCAAGGATGTTCGCAAGGCGATAGCAACAGTGCGGGATACTCTACCCGCCGATGCCAGACTCCGAGTCAACAAGCAAGCGGCAACCGACAACGGACACCGAGTTGGCAAAGAAGCCGAGCAACTTGCCCTCTTCGACTCAATCGAACCTTGAGCCGGAGCAAGAGGAATCGACGCAAGATAGCGTGACGCTGATTGCATCGCATTGGGAAGGTCCACTTCCGCACCCTAACATCTTGCACGAGTACGCATCGATTGATTCCAGTTTTCCAGAACGCATCGTTCGGATGGCGGAGGAGCAATCAAGACATCGGCGCGAACTGGAGCGGACGATCACTCTCGCAGAAGTCGAAGACGCTGTCAAAGATCGATTGGAACGAAGGCTTGGACAGATCTTTGCCACTGGACTGGTTGTCGTGGTGCTGGGCGTGGTGCTTTGGCTTGGATTAAACGACCGCACGGTTGTCGCGAGCATTCTCGCGGGAACCAGCATAATCGGCATCTTGACGATACTGGTGCTTCGTCAGCGTGTCTCAAAGCTGATTGAAAAGCCGTCACCGACAGCGAGCGACGATTCTCCGCTGCATCGGTCCTGACTACGAATAAATCTTCGTCTTCCATTCGCTGCTTGCAGCCTTCACAATCAAGCCCCACACAGTGACGATCGCTACTTGCTAATCGTCGGCACCACGACCTGCCTCCGCCGAATCTGTTCGCTGCCCAGTTGGCCGCAGGCTCCCATCATGCGGCGGCCCTTGGTGCGACGGCGCTTCACAAACACGCCTTCTTCGGTCAGCCAGCCCATAAACTCATCGATCTGGTCTTCGGTTGGGGCTGGCCAAGGACTGTTGCGGCGCGGGTTGTAGGGGATGAGGTTGAGCACGGCGCGGACGCTGCCGTTGCTGGGTTGGCCACTGTTGGTCTTGTGCAGGCCAAACGGAGCAATGAACTGAGCGACTTGGTGGGCGTGTTCGCGCGTGTCGTTCTCGGTTGGGATAAGAACATACTCGACGCAGATTTTGTTGCCCGCGTATTCGGGCCAGGCGATCAAGGCTTCTTGGACAGCCTGAAGGTTGTACTTGCGGTTGATGGGCATGATCCGCGAGCGAGCCTCGTCGTTGGGGGCGTTGAGCGAGAGCGCGATGCCGAGGCGGTGCCAGCCGGGCTCGCGAACTTTCTCCGCAAGTGCGCGGATGCCGTCCACACGTCCCACCGTGGAGATGGTGATGCGGCTGACAGCGATGCCACAGGCGTTGTTGTCCTTCAAAATGTCCACCGCGTCGATGACGTTGGGCAAGTTGTCCATAGGCTCACCCATACCCATGAAGACAATGTTGGAGGGGGAAGGCGATGCAGTCGTGCCTGCTTCACTGCCAAGCAAGTGTCTCGCGGCGTACCACTGACCGACAATCTCATGAGGCAGTAGCGAACGAATCAGGCCCATCTGCGCGGTTTCACAGAAGGTGCAGCCCATAGCGCACCCCACCTGGCTGCTGACACAAAGGGTGTACTTGGGGACCTTGGTGGCACCGACCATGGGAATGAGCACGCTCTCGACCTCAAGGTGCGTCAATTGTCGGGTAATCTCGGACGTTGAGGGAGCGAGTGTGGTTTCGTGCCCGTGCCCATCGACGGTGGTCACTGCGGCGGGAATGCGAGTGAGGAACTTGATGACCAGCCCCTCGGCGGATGCTTCGCGCAATTCTCGCACGACCGTGGGAAGAAAGTCCGCCGCGGTGGATGGATCGGCCCACGGCGCGCGGAAACCATCGCGGACGCGAACCCGCGAGAGCATGGCGGGGCCTTCGCGGTAGAAGGCGCGATAGGTTTCGAGAGCACCTTGACGGCCACCCCAATGGCCGACCCCGTTGTTTGTGACAGGCTGATAGACAATCGCCCCGGCGCAGGCATCCACAAATGCCTGCCAGGACAGGCCTAGGGGGCTGGGAAGCGTGCGTGGGGAAACTGGAAAGGGCGGGGATGGAATCACCTGTGCTAACAAGGACTTAGTGTATGTTCGATCCCCGTAGCGCAGAATGACACCAGGGTTATCTGGGGCAATTGGTCTGAACGCATACACCAAACTGGTCTTGGAAGCATTTCCTGTGAATAAATCTGTGTCCAGCGCTTGTGCAAACGCTGGAATTCGATTAGATTGAACGACTTAGGGGGTGTTTCGTCGGGCTTTCTCGTGGCTTGATGGGACAAGTCCGGGTCTTGTGGGGTTGTGTTTGGTTTGGAGCGGTGGGCGTACTGCGGTGCGCTTGGCCGATCCTGGGCTTTTTTATTCACACATCGGTCGCGTTCTGCGACTGATCATCGTGGGTCCGATATGACACAACAATCTTCTCAAGGTTTTCAATATTCTCAATCACTTGCGTCATGTCGATCTCGCACAGATGGCCGCGGCTTTACGTTGATTGAGTTGTTGGTGGTGATTGGCGTGATTGCACTTTTGATTGGGCTGCTGTTGCCCTCTTTGGGAAAGTCGCGGGATACGGCACGGACGCTCAAGTGTCTGGTGAATACCAAGCAGATGGGGCAAGCGGCGATCAGTTACGCGCAGGACTTCAAGGAAGAAATTTGGCCCGTCGCGTGGCGGCAAAGTTGGCCGCGCGGGCCGCAATTGCCGAATCAGGACCCTGGTTCGCCCCCTTCGGATGTTGCGTTGTGGGCGATGATCAACACGAACGGTGTTCGCAAGCCGGGATTTCTGTTTCAGTATGTTTCGGACGCACACGAGGTTGTGAGTTGTCCCGTCAACAAGCGTCGTCGTGACGATGGGGCTGTCCAGTGGAACTTGTGGGGCGTGGATCTGGGCGTGCAGTTTGACTACACCATGCTGGACGAGGCGGAAGGGACGCGGCTCTCGACGACGACCAACTTCGCGTACATCCCACCTGGCAATGGTGCGGTCGCTCAGTATCGCATCAACTGGTTTGACCAGATGACGCGGATGCGCAGCGTGCCAATCTTCTTTGAAGAGAGCACCACGTGGTACAACGGGATATTCCGCGACGGTCGATTTGGCAATAAGGATCAACTGACGACTCGCCATGAGAAGGGTGGACACATCGCCTATATCGATGGCTCGAGCGAGTTGTTCAAGGCTCCCAATGACGGGGTGGAGAAGGTTGAGAATCTCGGGCGTGACTGGGCTGCGCGGCACTTGTACGCGACCAATTCGGCAACCACAAGTTTCTGGTATGCGGTTTCGGACTCTGAAGGTCGAACCGCGCCTTTGGGTGCTGCTGCCTATGGCTGGTGCAATCAGCCACGGTAGATCAGGCTGCGACGATCAAGCCGGGATAATTCTGAGCGACTCGACGATGCGAACAACATTGCTTTGTTTAGCGCAGGTTCGTGTGCAGTTTGATTTTTGCTGGCTTTCGCATCACGTACCGGTATCGATAAAGACATCGACCGCCTGGCCTGGTACGAGGGGAACTGCGGTGCCGGGTTGGCCATCCTGGGCGGGCAGCACATCGAACAGTACTTCGACGACGCGGGTGTCGACGCGCTCGATGTTGGAGCCGGTCAGGTCGCTCTTCGCGCGGGCGAAGGGTTCGATACGAACCAAGCGCAGGGGGAACTCGGTGGGCACGCCGCCACGACGGCGGGCGAGTGCCCTGGGGGGGAGGCTGACTAGGGTGTTCGCAGGACTGTTGGCACTCGCTTCGGACATGAGTTGGGCGACCACGCCCGAGACCAGCGCGATGTCCTCTTCGTCAACCTGTGTGCGGATGCGCAGGTGCGCGAGATCGCCCAGAATCATCGCGGGGCTTTGGGCGCCTGCGGTCGCGTATTCACCGACCTCGATGTTGCGACGGAGAATCTGGCCATCGCGCGGAGCGCGGACGATCATGCGATCCATCAGGACTCGCAGGGCCTGGACCTCGGCGTTGCGGGCATCGAGTTGGGAAGTGAAGATAGTCAGGTCGGCCTGCCAGCCACCTGCCATGAGTTTGGCAAGATCGGCCTGCGTCCGAGCGAGTTGGGCGGCGGCGGAATCGCGGGCGAAGCGGGCGATTGAGACATCGCGCTGGTTGTTGGCCTGACGCTTGGCGGCCTCTTCGGTGAGGCGGAACTGCTCCTCGCGATCGTCGAGGATTGCGCGAGCCTGTACGACGCTGGCCTGGAGGGGCGGCTGATCCTCCACGCGGGGAAGTGCGTGCCAGCGATCGATCTCGGCCTGGGCGATTGCGACAGCGGCCTCTGCACGCAGGAGATCGGCCTGGAGCAAGCGGGTGTCGAGCTCGAAGAGGGGCTGGCCCATCTTGACACGATCGCCCACGTCGGCGTGGACTTTCGTAATCAGCGCGTTCTCCGGCGAGACAACGCCCACATCGCGCCCCGATGGTTCGACGATGCCCAGTGCGGCAACTCCCTGGGCGTAGGGGTTGATCGAGGCGGGGCGGGCAAGGGGAATCTGGAGCGGGGCTTCGTTGGCTTGTGCAACCGCATAGACGGCGACGGCAAGGCCAATGACAGAAAGGAAGATCGTGAACCAGCGCAGCATGTGAGATTGTTCGCGTGCGGAAGGCGCGGGGATGCGGCTGGGGAAGTGATTGGGGTTGTGATTGGGATTGGGATTGGGGCGACAGCGGTGATTCGTGCGGCTGCGGCGTGCTGAGGCTTGCTGAGGCTTGCTGAGGCGTTGATGCTCACCATGTGTGCCTGCGTGGTCCGTACTCTGCTGTATGGCGGATATTTTCCTCAACGGCTCATTCGTCGACAGCGCAGGGGCGACGGTCTCGGCCTTTGATGCCGGGTTGCAGCACGGCGTGGGGCTGTTCGAGACGATGACGGGCGTGGTTCGCAGAGCGGGAGCGCAGGCAGTCTCGCGCGAGGACCTGCACGAGAACTACCACATCATCCATCTGCACGAGCACATGACGAGGCTGGTGAGTTCGGCAACGGAACTGGGGTTGTCGGATTCGCTGCGCCGGGACGCGCTCGCGGAGACGGTGGAGCGGACGCTGGCCAAGGCGAGCGAATCGCATCCGGATGTCGAGCGCTTTCGGATTCGGCTCACGATGACCGGGGGCGATCTCAACATGCTCGCACGCTCGCGCGAGGGAGCGAAGGAGGGCGGGCAGGAACGAACGCAACTGCCCACGATCATGATCCATGCCCAGCCCGCGACCATCTATCCAGCGGAATTCTTCGAGAAGGGCGTGCCGGTGATGATCGCGGACTTGAAGGTCAATCCGCTGAATCCGTTCGAGGGGCATAAGACGCTGAACTACTGGCCCAGGCTTCGGGCGTTGCAGATGGCGGCGGCGGCGGGGGCGAGCGAGGCGCTTGTGTTTCAGGTGACCAACCACCTGGCTGGCGGATGCGTGAGCAACGCGCTGCTGGTGAAGGGGGGCGTGGTGATCACGCCTTGGGCGCAGGGGGAACGAACCAACGAGCGAGCGAGGGAAGGAATGGAGAAGGACTCCGCCACTGCTGCGATATCTGGCTTGGCATCCAGGGCGCCCACGACGCTTGCGAGCCCGGTGCTGGCGGGCATCACTCGTCGATGGGCCATGGAATGGTGCGAGGACCAGCAGATGCAGGTCGTGCGGAAGTTGGTGACGATTGATGATGTGTTGTCGGCGGACGAAGTGCTGCTCACGAACAGCAGTTGGGGCGTGCTGCCTGTGGTGCGGGTGGAAAAGCATCAGGTGGGATCGGGGTCGGGGGTAGGTAGTGGTCGCGTCGGGGAGGTTGGACGGGGATTGATTGAGGCATGGCAGCAGCAGTTGCGGTGAACGTGTTGAAGGTGTTCAAGGTGTTCAAGATAGTTTCCGACAATTGATCGCGTCTGCGTGTCAACATGTCAACATGTCAACATGTCAACATTTCAACATGTCAACATGTCAACATGTCAACATTTCAACATTTCAACATTTCAACATTTCAACATGTCAGGGCACCATACTGAATGTTCGGCTCGCAAACTCCAATCCCATCGCCTTCTTCGCCAGCATCAGTGTCTCTTCGGCGACCACATTCGCTTGCTTGATCCCATCGCGGATCACTTGCAGTACGAGTTCTTCGCCGCTTGGCTTGCCGGGCTGGGGAGGCTCTTCAAGTTTGGCTCTTCGTTCACGCATGGGGGCGAGGAGGGTGTTGATGGCGGCACCGAGTTCGGCCTTTATATGGCCATCCATGACTTCTTTGCCGCTGGCGTAGTCGGACTTGATTTGGTCGGCACGTTCGCTTGGCAGGAAGACGTCGAGGTATTGGGCGAGGGGGTTGTCCTGGGCGAGGGGGCTGGTAGCGGTGGCGCGGCCGGTCACGATCTTGTTGATCTTCTTCTGGACTTCCTTTTCGGTGTCGTAGAGGAAGATGGCGTTGCCGAGGCTCTTGGACATCTTGTTCTTGCCGTCGAGGCCCACGAGGCGCCCGACGCGGCCAACCTTGGCACGCGGGATGGGGAAGACGCCGCCTTGCTTGTGATGGTCTTCGGGCAGGACGCGATTACCCACGTTGCAGTAGAGTTGGTTGAACTTGAGGGCAACGTCTCGGCACATCTCGATGTGGGCCTCCTGGTCCTCGCCCACGGGCACGAGATCGGGCCGGAAGGTGAGGATGTCGGCGCACTGGCCGAC
>CAYRPC010000003.1:0-57974 GCA_964425995.1 uncultured Phycisphaeraceae bacterium | reverse complement strand
GGGCACCTTTGCCATCCAAAGAGGTCCGGAGTACCTTGGTACAGAGGATGTCCAGTGGCATGGTGCTCACGAGCATGTCGTAGGTGTCGGTGGTACCGTCGGCGAAGTAGATGGTTTTGCTGTCCACGTCAATGGTCTGGACAGGCTTGTTCAGTTTGATGTGTGAGTTGGGTCCTTCACGGTCGCTGGCGGGGTCGTCGTCAAGTCCGCGAATGATGCCCAGCGATGGACCGAAGCGACGGTAGAACTCACCCGTGCCGCCCCGGAGCGGGAACTTGAACTGGTTGTTGGGGCCCCAGCCAAAGTCGTCGCCACCCAGCATGACATTCTTGAGCGCACGCTCGACGTCGATCACAGCGACACGTTCGCCAATCCAGTGCTTGTTCATGCGTTCGGGCGCAAAGGCCCAGACCTTGAAGTTGTAGGGACGCATGAAGTACTTGGCGATGCCTTCACCAAAGACCGCATCGATGAACTCGCCAAAGTTGGTCGCGGCGGCGGGGGACGGGATCGTGCCCTTGCCGCTTTGGGCCTTGACCAATCCAGCGATGCACTCGAAAGCGGCCTGCTTGGGCAGATAACGGACATTGTTCTGAAACGGATAAGGAACCCAGGTATCGAACATGCGGACCCAGGACTCACGGTTGTTGAGCGTGAATTTCTTACCCATCAGTGTTTCGAAACACTTGTCGTAGTAGGTGTAGTGGCTGAACATGACATGGCCACCGATGTCCCAAGTGAATCCCTTGGTATCTACGAAACTGTGCGAAAGACCGCCGATGTAAGCGTTTCGCTCGTATAAGACAAAGTTGGTGTATCCCAGTTCCTTCAGGCGATATCCGGCTCCCAAGCCAGTTGGGCCGGTGCCGAGGATGATGATGCGAGGCTGGGTGCCTAGTTGGTTGCCTAACTGGTTACCAAGTAAGCGAAGGTCGGCGATCGACATGGTCGGTCCTTGTTCAACGCGAACGGCTCAGTTTGGCACGAATGCGTCGGGGAGTGTGAGTTGTTTGCAGGGTAGCCAGAAGTGCTCCGAAGTTCCCCTTGGAGGGTGTACCAACATGTGGTCCACAAAGCATAATATTGCGCAGACAAAGCAGCAAACGCTTGGCATTTCCTAGCGCAAGTGGTCCCCGAATAGTGGTTTACCGCATGGTGGCTTTCCCCCAAAACCTGCGATCTTGGAACGAAGACCCACCATTATCAAGCCATAGGCATCAAGTGTCCGTATTGTAGAGAACTGGTTTACGTACCCGCTTCCGCAGGCAACCAGCTCTCAGTTTCATCCATGTTCGCTTTCTGGAAACCCCGTTGGCTTCCCACAGTCGCGCCATATTGGCGCAAGTAGACAAGACAATGCAAGACGGCATGAGCAATGCTGGTGGCGTTCGAGGTACCCGGGCAACTCCGCTGACACCTTTTACAAACGATGTGGGCATATTGCTGGATGCCACATCGGGGGCGGATGTCCCGGTCCATGTAGACCAAGTTGACATGTACATCACACGAGGTGTCGAGTTGGCGATGCAAGTTGCCCAACTCCCCGCGATCCCGACGGCAACATGGTGTCGGGATGCCGCAAAGGCGATTGCCCCGATGGGCGACTTTCATCGAGCAGCGGTTGCGGTGGCCAGAATGTCTGCCGACAGCCTGTACATTGAAGAGGTTGTGAGTGCGGGAGTGCATGTGCCTGGCGCACATGGTGAACATATGGAAGACGCGCTGATGCGTCTGCGTCGGGTGACTTGGATGCCTCCCGAAGTGATACCGGACCTTAGTCGTCCATGGGCAGTCGCGCTGGATGCCGATGCCGTCCGTCGCTCGCATTCGTCACCCTGGAACTTGACGGTTTCACCGATGATGGTTGTGGCCAGCGCCCCCTTTGGCGAGGCCTGCGATCATCACAGTTTGATTGTGGCAGTTGGTGCCTCAGATCCCAAGGTGGCACAATCAGCGATGGTGCCAACGCTCAAGGCGCTGGCGAGTTTGCTGGCCCAGCGTGCGCGCGTTGCGCTGGGTTGTCCGGACAAGCCCATCCGATGGATCAGTCCGCGCGAGCAACAGGTGCTGGAACTGTTGATTGAAGGCCTTTCCGTCAAGGCGATCGGTGAGTCGCTCGGTCGCAGCCCGCACACAATCACGGATCACTTGAAGAGCCTGCACCGCAAACTTGAGGCAACTAGTCGTGGCGAACTCGTCTCCAAGGCGCTTGGTCGGCACAGCGAGCGAGGCGGTACGAATCGGCCTGGTCTCGGGCATATCGAGTCGACCAATCCGAAGTGGGGCTAAGGCCTGTTGGTATTCAATCAAACCTTGGTGGCTTGAAGTATGCAAGTCGCACGGTTTGATGTAAACACACACAATACGAAGTCCGGAAATGCATGCCGCATTAAGGGGTATGACAGACTGGAGAGTTCTGTCAAATATGCCAGAATCACGGGGCGATTTTCCGCTTTGACATGGTCTGATGCCGATGTACCTGGTAATATCGTTGAAACAATTAACTTCGACAGAGGGCGTGCGAACGTGGGAGTGAGCATGACACGCGGCGAAGATACGGACCGGGTAGAACTTTCGGTTGTGCTCGAACGGTGCGCTGCACTAGTCTCGGTGATTTCCAAATTGCCAGCGGTTCCAACGCTTGATTGGTGCGATCGCGCAGCGCAAGCGCTGTTGGCGATTGTGGCCAATGGCGATGCTGGCGTGATGTTGATCGACGTTGACTGGGCGGGTCAGGTTCGTCGCATGCTTGCCAGCGGCACAGCATCGATTCGATCGGGCATGATTCGCGGCACGAGCGAAGCGGCGCGGATTGCAATCGGATCGCTTGAAGGGTCACACTCCGCATTCGGTGAGCTTGCCGTTGGTAAGCATGACGAAAGTCCGGCCACCTTGGGCGGAGTGATCCGACGCGACGATGCAGCGTTTCGTCGGCAGCCTTGGGTTGGTTTCGTCGATGCGGCATCGTCTCCAACTGCTTCAGTGCATGGTCTTTTGTGGGCTGGAGCACGTGTGTATGCAACAGAATCCAGGCCTGTGATGGTTGCGTATGTCACGGCATTGGATGATGCGGCACTGGATGCCTCAAACGCTGCGCTGCTCCAGACGGGCGTGAGCGTGCTGGCAAAGTTGGCGCGACAGGCGATGCTGACGACAAAGGTGGTGATTGGTGATCATGCTCTCGAAGAGATTCAATGGCTCACGCCTCGAGAGCAAGACGTTCTGGAATTGCTCGTCGAGGGCAAGTCGGTTCGTGAGATCAGCGATCACCTCGAGCGCAGCCCGCACACGGTTCATGACTATGTGAAGAGCCTGCATCGCAAACTCGGTGCGAGCAGTCGTGGCGAACTTGTCGCGCGGGTGCTTGGGCATATGCGTGAACCAGACCGTGACGGCACGACCATCGTGTGAACAACAGCGTGTACATGACCAAGCGTGAAGGAAGATGGCATCAAAAAAAATAGTATCTGGCTGGTATCAGGCTGCTATTAGGGAAGTTGATTGACCCGGCGCGCTATCGACGCTGCGATGCTCGCGGCGAGTTCATCGTCACGAGCCAGAGCCACGTCGTAGGCGCCGGTCATGCCGCGTTGCGACTGCACCGGGTCGATTGCCTGGGAACTCAGCCCAAGCACGCGCGGCTGGGGCTGGAGGAGTGGGGCTTGGCGTCGCGAGATGAAAGCCTCGACATCGCAGCGAACTGGTGCGGTGGAGACAAACAACTCACGCGAGGCGGGGGTGAGATCACCAGGCGGCGAGACGGGCGCGAAAATAATTCGCACCGTGCGACTCTGATAGTGGAACGTGTCTTCGACTTCCTGTGAGAATGTTGACTGCTCGCTATCCCAGAGGCTGGCGAGGCCACCAGTGGGTTTGGCCTGCGTCGTGATGATGCCCGCGAGGGAGTCGATACGTTCGGGGACAAAGCGTCGCTCTCGGAGTTCGTCGAGAGCCGCCTTGAAGACGAGGTCCGACCGCTCAACGGGAACGTCAAATGTACGGTCATAAGTATGTGTCGCAGAACAACCCGCAAAAAACATAGTAAAGAGACCTGCGAAGAGTGCCGAGACTAACCGAAGGAGATGGTGGCTGCTGGTCGGGCTATGAGGCATAGGTGTTGGAAGGACCGGGTTAAAGTGGGATTACTGCAGGGAGTTCCGAGCGACCGAGCCTGGGCCAACGAATCTAGCGAACCAAATCTATATGGTGCGGATGCCTTCGACTGGGCGATCTTCGAGGGCAATGGATTCGGCGCTCTGCGTGCGAACAAGTTCGCCCGGCATGGGGTTGAAGCGCGAGCCATACATGGGGATGCGGCTGTTGGCGGTGCCCTTAGGGATGAATGGGAAGACAATGATGAGCAGGGCGATGACGCCTAGGTTGGCGATCAGCATTGGAATAGTGTCGGTCCAGCCCAAGTAGATCATGATGCTGACGACGACAACATGCGTGAGTGAGAGGGGAATCACGACGTTCCATGCGCTCTGCATGATCTGGTCGTAGCGGAGGCGGGGAATTGTCCAGCGGATTAGCATCATGAAGCAGACGACCAGGACAACCTTGAACATGTACACGCCCACCTTGGCGAGCATGGCGAGTATTCCCGTATCGCCAGTCGTGGTCAGAGGATCATTGACGAAAGGGAGCAATTGATAGCCGCCAAAGAAGAGCAGGACCCAGAAGGCGCTGCTAGTCACAAGGTGGGCGTACTCGGCGAGGAAGAAGAGCGCAAACCGCATCGAAGAATACTCGGTGTGGTAGCCGCCCACGAGTTCCTGCTCGGCCTCGGCGTTGTCGAACGGGGCGCGATTGCCCTCTGCCAGAATGGCGATGAAGAAGATGATGCAGGCGAGGGGCTGGCTGAAGATGAGCCAGCCGTGCTGTTCCTGGTAGCGGATCATTTCGATGGGCAGGACGGTGCCCATGGCGAGTAGTGCCGCGAGCAGAGCCAGGCCCAGCGGGATTTCGTAGGAGATCATCTGAGCACTGGCGCGAAGCCCGCCCAGGAACGAGTACTTGTTATTGCCCGCATAGCCGCCCAGCGTGACGCCATAGACACCAAGAGCGGCGACGGCGAGCAGGTACACGATACCGATGTTGATCGAGGCACCGGCGACGTGGACGGGGCCGCCGTCGATCTGCCAATTGAGGACGGGAATCGTGAACGTGGGCATGTCGAAAACGCCGCCCCAGGGGATGAGGATGAAGCCCATGAGGGCGGGGGTGATGATGATGATGGGCGCAAGGGTAAAGAGCACCTTGTCAACGCGCAGGGGGGTGTAGTCCTCCTTGAGCATGAACTTGATGCCATCGGCGAGCGACTGGCCCAGGCCCAAGAGGCCCTTCAGTGGGGCGAGGATTTTGAGGCCAAAGTCAAAGCCAGTGCGGTTGGGGCCTATGCGATCCTGGATGTATGCGGAGATCTTGCGCTCGAAGTAGACGAGATACGCGCAGACCACGAGGATCAAGTGCACCATCAGGGTAATGGTGGCAACGTTGACGATCAATTCGGCGGTAAGGAACGAGGGCTTGTCCATAAGCGGGCAAGGATAGCGCTTTGGGAGGAGTGAAACAGCATGGAGGCTGTGCAAAGGTCACGGTTGGTCGCATAGGCTGTAGGATGCCCATTCCACGCGTCGCGATCGTCGGTCGGCCCAATGCGGGCAAGTCCAGCCTCATGAACATGATTGCGGGCGCAAAGGTTTCCATTGTCGATCCGACACCTGGCGTGACGCGGGATCGGGTCTCGGCGATTGTCGAACTGATCAACCCCATACGCGATGGCAGCGTGCCCAAGGCCGTGGAGTTCATGGATACGGGCGGGTTTGGGGTGTACGTGACGGAGGGCGGGCGGTATGACGAGGTCGGCAACGACCTTGCGAAGTTGACCAGCAGCATCGAGTTTCAGATTCAGCAGGCTGTGGACGGGGCGGACCTGATACTGTTCTGCATCGATGCCCAGGCTGGCGTGACGCCTCACGATCGGCAGATCGCTCAGTTGCTGCGGCAGGGTGGTTTCAAGCGTGACAACAAGGGGGACGGCCCAAAGCACAATCCGCCGGTGCGGGTGGTGGCGACGAAGGTTGATGGGCCCAAGTGGGAATCTCACGCGATGGAGTTGTCGGAGTTGGGGTTTGGCGAGCCACTGCTGGTTTCGGCCAAGGTCAACTACATGCGTCGTGACTTCATGGATCAGGTGTATTACTTGGTCCCCGAGCCCAAGCCCGATCAGGAGCCCACGGTGCGGGCGGATCTGATGGTTGCGATCATCGGGAAACGCAACTCTGGCAAAAGTACGCTCATCAACACGCTTGCCGGGGAGCAGCGTGTGATCGCGAGCGAGATTCCCGGGACGACGCGCGATGCGATTGACGTGCGTTTTGAGATGGACGGGAAGAGCATCCTCGCGATTGATACCGCAGGGCTTCGCAAGAAGAAGAGTTTCCAGAACATGATCGAGCACTACGCCTTTGACCGCGTGAAGCGGAGCGTTGATCGCACGGACGTGGTGATCCTGCTGCTGGACGCTGTAGAAAAGATCAGCCAAGTTGATGAACAACTTGCGATGCTGGCCCAGAAAAGTTTCAAACCCTGCATTATCGTCGTGAACAAGTGGGACCTTGCGGAAGGGCAGCGCACGCCCAAGGGACAGATCGTGACGCCTGGGACGTACGAGAAGTACATCCGCGATCAGTTGCGGGGCTTGTGGTTTGCGCCGATCTCTTTCATCAGCGGCGGGAGCGGCAAGAACGTGAAGGCGACGATGCGTCTGGCGATCGAGCTCAAGGCACAGTCTGCGGCCCGCGTCACGACCGGCAAGCTCAACCGCATGGTTCGAGAGATCGTGACGACGCGCGGCCCAAGCGATGACCACGGCAGATTTGCCAAGGTGTACTACGTGGCTCAGACGGGCGTGGAGCCGCCCACGATCACGATGGTGGTCAATCACCCGGAAATGTTCACGCCCAACTACCTGCGCTTCCTGGGCAACCGATTCCGCGAGGAACTTCCGTTTGCGGAGGTGCCTATGCGGATCGTGGTTCGTGAACGAAGGCAGCGTGAGGATGATCTTGTGGCTGCTGAGGAGGGTGGCGAGGGAGCGACGCTGCGAGTGACGCGCGGGCGCAAGGGCGTGCAGGAACGTATCAGCGGGCGGCGCGTCGAGGCCCTGACCGAGGACGACGATGCATGGCTCAACGAAGAGCACAGCGCGGCGTTTGAGACCCCATTCGGAGGCGAGGTTTCTGTGGAAGGCTTCGAGCCGGAGGATCGCCCAGGCTCATCGCGTGTCGATGATGACGCGTCCTGGGATGACACGGGTTATGGTGATCGAGATACTGAGGACGATTCTGGCAAGGCCAGAGCGCCGCAAGCGAAAACCCCCAATCGTGCCGAGAAGCGCCGGGTTGTGGCTGCGGCAAAGTTCGAAGCGGCTGCATCGTCGAAGCAGTCGGCGGAAATTGCTGACAAGCCAGGATCCAAAGCGGCAAGCAAAGCAAAGCCTGTCGGGGCCAAGGCTGCTGCTCGTGCTGACAAGGCCTCTAAGGTAAAGCCTTCCAGGGGTAAGTCTTCACCAGTGAAAACTGCAAGGAAGGCGACCAAGCAGATTGCCAACAAACTGACAAAGAAACTGGCCAAGAAGGCGGCTACGAAGAAGCCGTCGACGCAGTTACCAAACAAAGGGTCAACTGGAGTCTCTGGGACAACCAAATCAACGCTGAAGAAGAAGTCCAAAGCAGCACGCTGACGTACATTGCTCAAGTGTGCGGTGAATTTTATCGACCTTCGTTGAATGCAACGATGCGGTACTCTGGCGTTATTCGAAAGTCGTCTGGTGTTCGCTTTCGACACGTCCAATCACAAGGAAGGGGTTCCCATGTCACGAACGTCGATTGCTCAGTTTGTCGCCGAGAACGCAGAGAAGACCCAGAACCATGGTTTGTTCGAACTTGAGTCTGATCGGGTGCTCGAAGTGAATCTGGGGCCAGCAGCGGGGAGCAACACCACGATGATCTGGATGAAGCAGGGCGCGATGATCGCGTACACGGGCCAGATGAAGTTCACGCGCGAGGGTTTGCTGGCTCAGGGGCTGGGCAACTTGCTCAAGAAAGCGGTCTCGGGCGAGGGGGCCAGCCTGACCAAGGCCGAGGGAGAGGGAAAGCTCTATGTTGCGGACGCGGGCAAACGCATCACGATTCTCGCGCTCCAGAACGAATCGGTCTTTGTCAATGGCAACGACCTGATCGCCATGGAAGCCACGCTCTCCAAAGAGATCAAGATGATGCGGAAGATGTCGGCGATCGCGAGCGGCGGGCTTTTCAACGTTCGCGTTGCGGGCACGGGCTGTGTCGTGTTCGGCACCCACGGCAGGCCTTTGGTGCTGCGGGTGCAGCCGGGCCGCCCGGTCTTTACCGATCCACAAGCAACCGTGCTTTGGTCTGGCAACCTGACGCCTGAAATGAAAACGGATATCAGTTTCAAGACGTTTCTTGGTCGGGGCAGTGGCGAGAGTTTCCAGATGATGTTCGATGGTGATGGCTTCGTGGTCGTGCAGCCCTACGAAGAGATCATGATGCAGAGCGATGTTGGCTAAGCGGGACGAGCAGGACTAACTAAAAGACTAGCGACCGGTCGCCGCACGCATGTCATCGATGATGGACTGTTGCTTTTCCAATTGTGTCTGGACATCCTGCACAGCGCGCTGATGGAGTTGAGCGTCCTCAGCGTTGCGGAATCGCAGCACAGACTTCTCGCCTCGCTTCTCAACGGACCACTTGCCCCAGTGGGTCAGGAGCACTCGCGATTCAGCCTCCAAGGCCACGCACAACTCCTGTTGGACGAGTCGCAGGTCGGTGGTTTTATCGATGCGGTCATCAGGGAATGCGGCTTCAACGAGCGTGGTGATGGTGTTCTGGGGAACGCGGCTCTTGGCCAGAGCGTCTGACAGCAGGCCTGGTGCCTTTTGGTAGATCGTGTCGAGTGCGCGGTTGGTTTGCATGGCGCGACGGATTTGTGTCAGTCGCTGATCGAGCGCTGCTCGCGTCACTTCGCGATGGGCTTGAAGCATGGCGGTGAATGCTTCGCGATGTTCAACGGTGGCACGCTTCAACTGGCGCACGAGGGGTGATAAGGCCTTCAGCAGTGCCTTTCGAGCAGCAGCAGGGTCGCTAGGCGAAGCCTTTGCTGCCTGAGCCAACAGTTCCTGGGCGTTGCTGATGCCGACATCGCGGAAGTCGTCATCGGTGGCCTCTGCTTCGGTGTTTGCGGTGGGGGCTGGCTCTGCTTCCGGATTGGATTGAGGTCTGGGTTCTGGCAAGGCGACCATCACGGGCGTCTCGTCTGGCATGGCGGCGATTTCGCCAGCCTTGGGAAGTTGTTCCGCCCTGGCTGTTTTGGGACCGACGAGCGTCGACCAGTTGTCCCAGACACCAGCCTCACGCATTGCTCCTGCCATCAGCGAACCGGACAAGCCCAGGAGCATCATGACGGTGAAAGCCGCATTGGCGGTTTGGTGCGAGCGGTGGGTCGCCCGGAAAATAACCTTCGTCACTGCGTATGCGATGGTCAGGCCCACGATGCCAGCCGTGATGATGACTGCGAGTGTCATCATGCCCGACTTGGCCTCGTACGCATTCCAAGCCTGCCAGCCTGGACCGACGCCAAGCGCCGCGAGCATGGCGAGGGTGGAGATGGTGCTGATTGCGAATCGGTCGGTTCGAGCACCGCTGGCTTCGCCATTGGCACCGTTGACTTGGCTTTGACGACCCATACGCAAGGAACCAGCGCCTTCGTTCTTGAGTGGTGGAGTGTCTCCACCTTTCATTGCTTTCGTGATAGGGTCCTGTGCAGACTGGTCATCCCGAAGCGCACGAGTGTGCTGGGCAGTCGTCGAGGATTCGGACTTGGTGGTTGTGAGGTCAATCAATGGAGGGACGGATGGCGCAGCGGGCTGCTCGGGCATGGCGGGCGCGGGCGGTACCCAATTTGGAGGAGGCATGTCGCTCATACGCAGTGTCTCACGAAACTTGGCAAGCAGATGCGGTATCGGCGGCGGCTGCAGCCAACGGAAGCCGCGCTGAAGGAATGCGCTGCACTAGGCGATCTCGGGGGGTTGTGGGGGGGGTTTTCGGACCCAACTCTCAGGGACGAGAGTCGCTGATGGTGATTGGCGATGCCCCCGCGAGTTCTCGCACGACGTGCTCGAGGCCATCAACGACGCGGGCGAAGCGCGGGAAGTCGAGTTTGTCTGGGGTATCTTCTGGTGTGTGGTAGTACTTGTAGCGGAATGGTGCGGTGTCGGTGATCATCAGGGCGGGATAGCCACAACGCCAATAGCTCCAGTGATCGCTGGCACCGATCATCGGAATGATCCCGGGAAGACCTGCGCCGATGCTGGGGAACTTGGCGTGCTTGCGGAACGTTGCGACGCAGTTCTTGATGAGCGGTCCAGCGTTGTCCATGCCGATGAAGGCAACAAAGTCACCCTTGCTTGGATACCAAATGGTGAAGAGGCCCGGGATCGGGTAGGACTGCGTGCCAGGCTGGTCGCTGTAGTGTCCGATGGTCTCGGGCGTAAGCACGCCCACGATGTTTTCCTTGAGTTCGTGGCTGCGGTCGGCATCGACGGCGCTTCCCATCAGGTGGGTGTAAAAGAACGGCGGTTCTTCGTTGACCCACAAGGCGAATCGAATGGTGCGTTGGGGTTTGCAGTTGGCAAGCCTGCGGGCGAGGGCCAGCACGGTTGCCACGCCACTGCCATTGTCGTTGGCGGCGGGACATGGGCCATTGACAAGTTCAACTGAGTCGTAATGAGCGCCGAAAATGAGTACTTCATCGGGCTTGGTGGTGCCAGGAATCTCGGCATGGAGATTGGCGACTTCAACATTCATGCTGGAGTAGGGATGGCGAGTGACGTGCAGGCCTGCCTTGGTGAGTTCGTGCCCGAGGAATGCCTCGCACTCGCGGAGTTTGGGAACGTGGAACTGATTTCGCCCCAGGAGCGGGCCGGCGAGTTCGTGAACATCTCGGGAGAGTTCTGCGGCAAGTATTTCCTGGGCTGGCGAGAGCGGGTGAAGCGAGCCACTGTGGGACAATCCGGGCATACGAAGCGTGAAGTCAGGAATGAATCGCCCGTAGGAGAAAGCGTGGCGGACACCCTTGAGCGCGCTCCAGAGCGAGGTGCGGTGTTTGGCGTGGTTGGCGCGCCGGACGGGGTGAATGCCCATAAGGCAAGGTAG
Source organism: uncultured Phycisphaeraceae bacterium (assembly GCA_964425995.1). Classification (GTDB taxonomy): domain Bacteria; phylum Planctomycetota; class Phycisphaerae; order Phycisphaerales; family UBA1924; genus BJHL01. The sequence goes on along the minus strand of CAYRPC010000003.1, from coordinate 46,737 downwards.
GTCAAGAAGACGTGCCGAAATGTGGAGAGCCCAGCCGTATGCTTGGCCCATGGCCACGAGCAAGCAGATCACCTACGCGACTTCGGGCGTGGATATCGACCGCAAGGATGCCTTCACCGAGTCGCTCGACAAGGTACTCAAGCGCACGTACACCGATCGCGTGCTGCCCAACCCGGGCGGGTTTGCCGGATTGTTCCGGCTGGATTACAAGGCAAGATTGTTTCAGCGGAACTACAAGGATCCGGTGCTGGTCTCATGCTGCGATGGCGTGGGGACCAAGGTCAAACTCGCGGCGGAACTGGGCGTGTTTGACACGGTCGGGATCGACCTAGTGGCGATGAACGTGAACGACCTGGTTGTGCAAGGGGCCGAGCCGCTTTTTTTCCTTGACTACATCGCAACTCCGACGATCGATGACAAGTTCCTGCACGCCCTTGTGCGGGGCATTGCGGAGGGGTGTCGGCGGAGCGGATGTGCGCTACTTGGCGGCGAGACAGCGCACATGCCGGACTTGTACAAGTGGGGGGATTTTGACTTAGCGGGTTTCTGCGTCGGAGTGGTCGAACTCAAGCGCGTGCAGAAGCCGGCACGGGTGCTGGCTGGGGATGTGATTCTCGGGCTGGCGAGCGACGGCATTCATAGCAACGGATACTCGCTGGTGCGGAAAGTCGTGAGCGAGGCAGGACTGGACCTGAAGAAGGTGTATTCGGAACTTCTTGGTGCGGGGGGCGTTGCGGGTTCTGGGGACGATCCGTTGGCAGGCGCTAAGCCCAAGCCTAAGTCCAAAGGAAAGCGTGGAGTAAAGGCTAAAGGCATTGAGCAAGCCCTCGCAGGCAAGCCCAGTACTCTGGAAGGGCCGACGTTGGGCCAAGTGCTTTTGACGCCAACGCATTTGTACGCGGACCCGATCGTGCGGCTGCTGCGGGCGTACAGCGTGAAGAACGTTGTGACGGGCATGGCCCATATCACCGGGAGCGGGATAGCAGGCAATCTGTGCAGGGCGTTGCCGCCGACATTGGATGCGATGGTGGATCGCAACGCGTGGCCCGTGCTGCCGGTCTTCCGGTTTTTGCAGAGCCACGGGAACATCCCGGAAGAAGAGATGTGGCGGGTCTTCAACATGGGGCTGGGATACTGCGTGATCGTGAAGCCTGCGTTTGCGGATGCGATCAAGGAGAAACTGGAGAAGTTTGGGGAGCGGGTCTACGTGATCGGCGAAGTAGTCAAAGGGAAGGGCGAGGTGCGGTGGGCATGAGCGAGCGTTCTCCTGGCATTCCTGCGATTCGCGGCTTTGCGCTGGGACCTTTCCAGACCAATTGCTATGTTGTCCATGATCCGGCCCAGACTGGCACCGATGCCTCGTGCTGGATTGTCGATGCGAGTTTCGGGCCTGGGAATCTCATCGCGGAGGTCACGCGCCTTAGGAAGCGGCTGCAGGCGATCGTTCTTACTCACGCGCATGTCGACCACATCGCGGGCATCGCGGATGTCCAGCGGGCATTTCCAGGGACGCCAGTCTGGATTCACGAGGATGAGTGTGAGTGGCTGAGCGATCCGGAGCAGAACTTGTCTGAGGCGTTTGGACAGCCGGTGAGTTTAGGAATGCCGGACCGGTTGCTTCGAGACAGTGAGGTGCTGGAACTGGGCTCAACACGTTGGCGAGTGCAGCACATTCCAGGGCACTCGCCGGGCGGCATTGCGCTGGTCTGCGATAGTGCTGCGGGGCTTGCGACCATCGCGATCTCAGGCGATGCATTGTTTGCAGGCAGCATTGGGCGAACGGATTTTCCCGGGAGCAGTTTGGAAGTGCTCTCCAAGAGCATTCGGGAGAAACTTTACACGTTGCCCGACAACACGGTCGTGTATCCCGGTCACGGGCCTCTGACGACAGTGGGGGACGAGAAGCGATCGAATCCATATGTCAGGCCCTAGGGCGAATGTCATGGGGCGGTGGGCCTTGGTTGTGGTTCCTATTCTGGTACATGAGAATGACTCTTTTCAGCGTTGCATGCGTGGCTCTTGTTGCTGGTTCAAGTTGGGCGCAGAACAGATTGTCGCCCGCCGAAAAAGCTGCGGGCTGGACGATGTTGTTTGATGGGATAACCACCGATGGTTTTCGCGGCTACAAGCAAGATCGTTTTCCAGAGAAGGGCTGGAGAATCGAGGACGGGGCGTTGCGGGTCGTGGCTGGTGGCGGGGGGGGAGATATCATCACGCTGGGGTCATGGGAAGACTTTGAGTTGTCTCTGGACTTCAAGTGTGCGCCGGGCGCGAACAGCGGAATCATGTATCGCGTTGACGAGTCGCTGGACTATCCATGGATGACCGGACCCGAGTACCAGATTCTGGACGACAGCACACACAAAGATGGCGCGACGCCCAGCCACACGACCGGCGCTCTCTACGACATGATCGTGCCCACGGACAAGCCGGCTGCTCCAGCCGAGCAGTGGAACAACGCCCGGATACGCATCAGAGAAGGCATACTCACGCACATCCTCAATGGCAAGAAGGTGGTCGAGACTCGGATTGATAACGACGCGTGGAAGGAATTGATCGCCAATAGCAAGTTCAAGGACATGAAGGGCTTTGGCATTCAGCCCAACGGGCACATCGCTCTCCAGGATCATGGAGATGACGTGTGGTATCGCAACATCAAGGTGCGGAACTTGAAGGGTTCCATGCCGGATCAGATCGAGGTCTTCAACGGCAAGGACCTGAGTGGCTGGACGCAGTTTGTCGATCCCAAGGCCCAGGATCAGGCTGTCATCGTCTGGAGCGTCAAGGATGGCGTGCTGCGGTGTGCGGGTTCGCCCGCCGGGTATGTGAAGACTGAAGGAAAGTTCACCAACTTTGTTCTCAAGCTCGAATGGCGATGGCCCCAGACACCTGGTAATAGTGGCGTGCTGGTGCGAGTGCAGGAGCCTGATGCGGTGTGGCCCAAGAGCATTGAGTGCCAACTGAAGAGCGAGAGTGCGGGGGACTTCTGGATCATCGACGAATACCCGATCAAAACCGATGAGTCTCGGCGGAAGGGTCGGCGCACGCAGGCTACTGGCACAAACGAGCGCCCCCTTGGTGAGTGGAATGACTATGAAATCATTGTTAACAGTGGCGACGTGGTCCTGAAGGTCAACGGCATCGAACTGAACCGTGCGACTGAAGCAAGCGAATTGGCGGGCAGCATCGCATTGCAATCTGAAGGAGCACCAATCGAGTTCCGTCGTATTCGCGTGGCTCCAATCGGCAAGTGATGCAAGTGATGCATGAGGTGGCTGTCTGTGGCTATCGTCCAGTCGTTGCTATTTGAGGTTCAACCTGGGAAAGGTTCAATAACTTGGGCCAACTGGCCGAAGTAATAGTGCGGCTGGTACTCAGCTTGGTTGTGCCATGGAAAAACGAGACTCCCAATCTGGTGCCGTACTCGTGCTGGTGCCGGTCTTTAATGACTGGGACGCGGTTGCGATCATGCTTGCCGACCTGGACCGTGTGCTCACAGACGCGAACGATGGATGCACTGTGGATGTCGTGCTGCTGGACGACGGGTCGCAAATGCTGCTCGATGAGGCGCTGCTAGCGCGGAGTTGGAGCGCGATCAAGTCGATTCGCGTGGTGCACCTTGCAAGGAATCTGGGGCATCAGCGGGCGATCTGCGTCGGACTGACGTGGGCGTATCAGCAGGATTCGCACGACTTGCTTGTGATCATGGACGGGGACGGCGAAGATGCGCCGCGCGATGTTCCTGTGCTGCTTGCCCGTGCGAGGAGTCACTTGGCATTGGGCACGCCTAGGGTGGTCTTTGCAGAACGAGCCAAGCGCAGCGAGGCACTGTGGTTTCGCATCTCCTATCAGGTCTTTCGCAAACTCTATCAGTTGCTCATCGGTTCGCACCGCAGGGTGGGTAACTTCAGCGTGGTGCCGCGAGAATCGTTGCAACGCATTGTGTTTGCACATGAAGTGTGGAACCACTACGCGGCAAGTGTGTTTCGCTTACGCATCGCGAGCGACAGCGTGCCATGCGAGCGCGGCAAGCGGACGTTTGGGCAATCAAAGATGAACTTTGTGAGCCTTGCGCTCCACGGCATCAGCGCGATTGCTGTGAATAGTGACGTCGCGGGCATGCGGCTGATTCTAGGATCACTCGCTTTGGGCGGTGTCGCACTGGTCGCAATGATGGTCGCACTGGTGATGGCGGTGCCCATGGAAATGCAGATGCCCCGATGGATCTTTATGGCATTGAGCCTGGTCGTGCTGATTGCAGGTCAGGCGTTGGCGGCGGCAATCCTGTTCGTGCTCATCACGCTGCAGAATCGCAGTCACGCTGGGTTCGTGCCTGTACGAGATGCCAAGATGTATGTGGGCAAGGTTCGGCAGATCGTTGGGCAAGCCGGTTGAGGCAAGCGAGTTGATCGAAGTGGGGATATTGGCGGGGCACAGACAACGGAGAGGCATCGCGTGACAGCGACCATTCGCAGCATCGTGGCATTGGTGGTTGGGCTTATCGGCTTGCGACCGCGATTGCTGGCCAAGCCTTGGGCGATGGTGCTGGTCATAGTGTGCATTGCCGCGTTGGCTGGTGCGATGTTCCAGAGTGCGGTTGATGTGCGCAAGTATGCAGGAACGGACCAGCGTGCGCGTGTGGTTGGTGCGAGGATGATGCTGACAGGGCAGAACCCGTATGCCACACCCCAGACAAATCAGACCAGCGAGAAGTTGCTGGACCCGGACAGGTTGTTCTCGCACATCACGCGCTGCACGTATCCACCAACGATGCTGTACCTCTATGCACCACTCTCGCAGGTGCCTTGGAAACTGCAGCGACCATTGCTGGCGACGTGCGAGTGGGCGGCGATGCTCGCGAGCATCGGGTTGTTGGCATGGACAGTCAAAGGTCAGCAACGACGATTGGTGTTTATTGCTGCGGGTGTGCTGCTGCTTGCCTGCTCGCCAGCGTTTCGCATGCACGTTGAGCGCGGGCAGTTCTACGTCTACATCCTGTTGCTGCTTGCCATCGCATCGTGGCTGCTTGCGAAGCAGGGACGTTCGAGCATTGCGGCGGGTGTTGCTCTGGGCATCGCCGCAGCATTTCGTCCCAATCTCGCAGTACTCCTGCTACCGCTCTGGTTGGTGGGTTTGCGCATGCCGGCGATCGCGATGGGCGTGACGGGCATCGTGCTGGGATTGTCCTCCCTTGTAGTGCCTGCAATCGGCCTGCAGGGCTGGAAGGACTACTTCGCGCTGGTACGCGAGCTTGACTTGGAATCGATGATGGGACGGGCGAAGTACGTCGCGCAGTTGGTCTCGCCATCGGGCCTGCAGCCTGTGCCCGCCAGCGCTGTCGTGGAGGGCGTGGACTTTTCGGGATATCTACGCGGGCCCGTGGTCAACATCTCCGCTAACAACCTTGTCAGCATGTTCGCCAGCGAGGGCACGCCCTTCGCAATGCTGGGCAAGTTGATCAAGGCGTGTGCGATACTGGTCTTCGCGGTCGGATGCCTTCCGTTGCTGCTCTTGATGCGCAAGCGTGCGACATCAGCGACTTTGGCGCTTGGGTGTGCATTGGTGCCATGCATCGCTATGGAGTACTTTCTGCCTGTGCGGTACAACTACGCGGACGTGATTTTCCTCGCGCCGATTGCTTTGCTTGCGGGCGTACTTTTCAATCGCAAGTCGGCGGTGCTGACGGGCGTCATGCTTGGAAGTCTGGCGATGTTCAGCCTCACGCAGCGTGCAACGCTTGCTTGGATGGCCAATGGCGTGGTAACACTGGGGTTGCTAGTCGTGGTGTTCGGAATCGCGAGAGCACGCTCTGGGATGCAGGCAATAACGGACTTCAGACCGGGCAAACAGGCTGGTCAACGCTGATCAAGCCTGATCAACATGGTTCAACATGGTTCAACCTGTTTCAACCTGTTTCAAAATGGGTCACGGCTGATTGGCGAGGCGAATGACTTGGTTGTATCGGTCTCGAAAGAAGTTGGTGTACTTGATTTCGAGTTGTCCGGGAACGGATGGGCGCCACACCTCGCGGATCGCGCGGAAGTTGGTTGCGCTGAATGCCAGTGACTGGCCGTCCTTGCCGGGCGTTTCGGGGAAGGCATAGAAAGCGGCTTCCATCGCAGCGAGTTTTTCTGGAGCAACCGCAGAGTTGACTCTGGCCAGATTGAGCACGCGCCAAGCTTCTCGCTGCGTGTCGAGCAGGTCGATGGAGAACGCGCCAACCATGACGCCGATCGCGGGCCTCCAGTTCGCGGGACGATTGCCGCTGGCAATAGTGAAGGGGTCGAGCTGGTCGATCAAATGCGGCAAGTACTTTTCGTACATTGATCGCTTGATAGGCAATCGTCGCAGTTCGTAATACTCGGGGCCCATTGGCCGACGGTCTTCATCCAGCGGCGCATCGGGGAACGCATCGGGTGTGTTCTTTCGGGTGCGCGGTGTGGGGAAGTTCCATAACGCCTGGCCTTCGTCGCTCAGTGTGAACTCAAGAAAACGCTTGGCGAGTTGTGGCTCGGGTCCGCCTCGAAGGATGCTCGCAGGATCCGCATCGATGTACGCTGCACCCTGGGGATCGACATACCACACACGACTTTGCTTGACGCTCTGGCCCGGCGCGAGCACGGCTTGGGCCTGCCCTCGACCATAGAAGTCGATGGCGAGGCCTGCTGCGCCCTCGCCCGCAGAGACGTCGATGGGCGGGCGGGTTGCGGCGGCGGTATAGGCACGAGAGTTTGCGCAGATTTCGCGGAGCGTGCGCCACGCGCGAGTGAAAGCGTGTTCGACACTGGCCATGTGCTCGCTGGAGAGCGACTTCTCCCATGGCGTTCGATCCTTGCGTTCCAGCAGGAATGAAGCATCGAGTTCGGCTTCCCAGCCCTCGCGCCGTGCGGTGTTCCAGAGTTCGGCGTTGAGGATCGAGTCGATTGCAGTCGTAACGGATCCGGACTGGCGCGGATCGGCGAGGATCAGTTCGCCTTGAAGGAGTGGGCTTGTGAGATCTTGGAAACCAAGCGGTTCGTCGAGGCCAAGTCGCTTGAAACTATCGCGGTTGTAGACGATGCCGAAGCCCGAAAGAGCGGTGCCCAGCCAGAACTGGTCGGGGTCGTAGAGGCGCTCGGCTCCGATCTGGTTTTCGCCAAACCAATCATCAAGTTGTGCCTGGGAGAAACAGGCGGGTGCGCTGATGGGCAGGGCAAAGTCGACGAGTTTGGGCTTGCCATCGGTGTCCTTGGTGCCGGAGGGATCGGGCAGGCGGAGTTTGACCTCGGTCTTGAGGCGATTGTGATCGAACGAGCCGCCACCGAACATCATGTCGAAGGCGATGGTGCCCGGTGCGGCCTTGGGGTTCTTGGGGTCAGAGAAGTCAAAGCGCCCGTCCTTTGCAGCAGCGGTGTATTGGGCAGCAAGGATTTTGATGATCTCGGTTGTTCCTGCGCCTGGGGATCGCCAATCGACGATGACTGGTTCGCCAAACTTGCGTTGGTGCCAGCGCGCGAAGGCTTGGCCAAATTCGCGGCGAATCTGTGGCACGTGGGGGGTAATGACCACGAGCCTGCGGGCGTTTACTGGCGGCACCGGTTCGCTGCGGGTGAGCCGAACGCCCAGGGGCACGCCCAGAATCACGAGCAGGGCCGCGATGATGAGGATGCGGGACAGCATGGCCAAAGCGTAGTCGCTTCCATGCGTTGTTCAGTGTCTGGCGTGGTCGCGGGCGGTATGATTCGCGCGCAGCGGGTTCTTCCGCACGTTGGTCCCTTTCAACCACGTTTTTTACTCCCAGGAGCATTCATGTCCTTCACGATCTCTGCCATTCGCGCTCGTCAGGTTCTCGATTCTCGTGGCAATCCAACGGTTGAGGTCGATTGCATGCTCGACTCCGGGCACTTGGGGAGAGCCGCCGTGCCCAGCGGGGCTTCAACTGGTGAGCACGAGGCCGTCGAGCTTCGCGACGGAACGAAAGACAAGTGGATGGGCAAGGGCGTGATGAAGGCGGTCAACAACGTCAACAACATCATCGCTCCGAAAGTCCTTGACCTGGACGCACGCGATCAGGAGAAGATCGACGGGATCATGATTGCCCTCGATGGCACGCCCAACAAGGCCAAATTGGGAGCGAACGCGATTCTCGCGGTCAGCATGGCTGTCGCGAAGGCGGCTGCGGAGGCCAGCGGCCTGCCCTTGTATCGCTACCTGGGCGGGAGCGGGGCCAAGACGCTGCCTGTGCCGATGCTGAACATCCTGAACGGCGGCAAGCACGCGGACAACACGGTCGACTTCCAGGAGTTCATGATCCAGCCTTGGGGCTTTGACAACTTCCACGATGCGATGCGTGCTGGCGTCGAGATATATCACTGCCTGCGGAAAGTGCTGCACGATGACCATATGAGCACGAGCGTGGGCGATGAGGGCGGCTTTGCGCCAAATCTCAAGGAGAACGAGGATGCGCTCAAGTTGATCGAGAAGGCCGTGAAGAAGAGCGGATATAAGTGGGGCGAGCAGATCTTTGTGGCACTCGATCCGGCGACCAGCGAGTGCTGGAACGAAGCCGCGGCCGATCCGAAGAACAAAGCGGGGAAGTCAAAAAATCCTGGCTACAAGATGTTCAAGAGTTCGCAACGAGTCGTCTCGACTGATGAGATGATCGACATGTGGGCAAAGTGGTGCAAGAACTATCCGATTCGCAGCATCGAAGATGGTCTTGCAGAGAACGACTGGGATGGCTGGAAAAAACTGACTGAGAAGTTGGGCGAGCAGGTCCAACTGGTGGGCGATGACCTGTTCGTAACCAACAAGAAGTTCCTCCAGAAGGGACTGGATATGGGCTGCGCCAACGCGATCCTTGTCAAGGTCAACCAGATCGGCTCGCTCAGTGAAACTTTTGAGGCCGTGAATCTTGCGCTGCGATCACGCTATGGTGCGATTCTCAGCCACCGCAGCGGCGAAACCGAAGACGCGACCATTGCGGATATCGCCGTCGCCACCAACTGTGGTCAGATCAAGACCGGCGCACCCTGCCGGAGCGATCGCAATGCGAAGTATAACCAACTGCTGCGGATCGCGGAAGAACTTGGCAGCAGTGCGGTATATGGTGGCGGCATGTGGTGGCGTAAGTGAGCCGCAAACGCCGCCTTGATGGCGGTTTGTACACGAGATGAGTGCTTGTGGAACATTGAACGCGATCGTCTGGGCGTATCAGGCACCCTGACGGCCGCGTCTGTTTATGACTCGTACAACCCGCCCGCGTCAGTTGGAACCATGGTGGCGGGCAACCCCAGATGCTGGCAGGCTTTCAGGGTCAGCGCCCGTCCCCGGCGCGTTCTCGCCAAGAATCCAATCTGTAGCAAGTATGGCTCGACCACGTCCTCGAGCGTGCCCGCGTCCTCGTTCATGGTCGCCGCGATGGTATCGAGTCCAACGGGACCACCCTTGTAGACCGTGCCGATCGTGCGCAGGAATCCGCGATCAAGTTCGTCAAGACCCAACGCGTCGATTGCTTCCAGGGCGAGTGCTCCCTCGACGGCGGGCATGCCGAGCACGCCAGCAGTTCGGACCTGCGCGAAGTCTCGCACACGCCGGAGTAGACGATTGGCGATGCGTGGAGTGCCGCGAGCGCGGGTTGCGATCAGGGCGAGGGCATCGTCAAAGCCGCGAGCCGTGGGCTCGCCGATCGCAAGCAATCGACAACTACGCCGCAGAATCTCCATCAACTCGTCGTGGTCGTAGTACTTGAGATGATGCACGATGCCAAAGCGTGAGCGAAGGGGCGAGGAAAGCAGGCCCGCGCGGGTCGTCGCGCCAATGAGTGTAAAGGGCTTGCACTTGACCTGCACCGTGCGGGCTGCCAAGCCCGTGTCGAGCGTGACGTCAATACGGAAGTCTTCCATCGCAGGATAAATAAACTCCTCCACTGCGATTGGCAGACGATGAATCTCATCGATGAAGAGGATGTCCGCGTGCGTGAGGCGGGTGAGTGCTGCGACGAGATCGGTGCCTCTGGCAAGGGCCGGGCCACTGGTGATGTGAATCTTGCCACCCATCTCGTGCGAGAGCACATGGGCAAGGCTGGTCTTGCCCAAGCCTGGCGGCCCGTGGAGAAGTGTGTGCTCAAGCGGCTCGTTGCGTTGGCGGCTGGCATCAATGGCGATACGGAGGCGTTCGATGAGATCTCGCTGGCCCACATACTCGTGTATCCGGAGCGGGCGCAGGGCCCAATTCTGCTGTTCTTCCAGCGGCTGAGCGACGGGGGAGATGACACGATCGGTGGGCATGGGGAAGAGACGCAGAGGCAGAGAGAAGAAGTTTGGTGAGCTTGTAGAATGCTGAGACTTCGCACTGTTGCCGCATCATGCTTAGTCGACGGGCAGGCCCTTGCCCTTCCAGAGCGTGAGCAGGTCCTTCAACTCAATTGGTTCGGTCTGTAATCCGCCAGGCAGGGTGCCCTTGACGAGGTTGCCTTCGCTATCCAACTGCAGCGTCTGATCGGGTTGGCCCTCTGCGAGGCGTGACGTCAGTTTCCATGGCTCAGCAGGGGCCTTGGGCTGGGCAAGAATGTCGCGGCGGAACTGGATTGTTTCCGCCTCGCTGCGATACGCATAGAACCCATAGGGCGCGGCCAATTTCTTGCGAGCAAGCAATCGCGGCAGCAGGAAACTCTCCGCCCGGCTGATGTATCCGTCGCCGGCAATCTGAGGCATGATGGACTTTGAATCCTGTCCAGGACTTTCGATCCGGACGGACATGGCCTTGTCTGTTCGTGCGCCGGACTCTCGATGGACTGCCTTCTGGCCCGCCTTGCCATCACGCAGCGTCATGGCGATGGACCAGGTTTCCTCACGCCGGTCAACTGACATGAAGAAGATGCTCTGGCTGTCGACAATCTGTTCGTTGTCGAGATATCGCGCGTCGATTTGCACGATCAGGCCCTTGTCCTGGGCGAGCACGCCGCGATTGCTATTGGACTTATCGACAAGAGTGCGGGGGCCGAAGAGCGTGCGGACACGCCGATAGCCAACTTCTTGATCGTCGGTGCGTTTTCCAGTGGAACTGGGGCGATAGATGCGCTCCCAGCGTTCGGGCTGATTGTCGACGAGCGCGACGAGGTCATCCTCGCTCACTTGCTCGAACAGCCGCGTGCCGGCTTTGACGAGCATCGCCCGCTGCTCGACGGCCTTCTCAGGGTTTTCAAACGTGGCGCTCGCTATGACTGTCTCATAGATTTTGCGGGCGCGTTCCCAGTTGGGAAGGGTGGTGTAGAGTTCAAAGGTCACAAACTGCGTGGAAGTAATTTTGGTGATGGTGACGCCACGAATGACGGGGCTTGAATTGCGAGCAGCGGCGCTATTGGGAAACTGCACGTAGAAACGCTCGACGGGAATCGGATTGCTTGCACCGCCCAATGTGAGCGTTTTGCCCTGCTCGGGTTCGCGAAGTAGCAGTGTCGCGGCGGACTTGCCATCGGTGGGATGGGCGACAATGTTCTTGGTGTCGATGGTGCCATCGATACTGGAGAGCGCGCTGTTGCTCAGCTTTGCAGCACCATCGGGCGTGACTTGGATGACGTTCTCCGAATCGGTCTTGAGCATTTGTGCTTGGGCCTGATCGGCTACTGCCTTGAGTTCGAGTTTGGCGTTACTCGTCGTGCGAGACTGGATGCTGATGACCCACGGCAGGTTGGCCTTGCTCGCGCCGCGTGGAGCGATGGTGGTGATGGATGTGCCAGCGAGCATCTCGCTGGAGATGCCGGCATCCTCCGGGGCATAGATCGACAGGCCGATGGCCTCGATGCGGATCGGGTCCGTTGATAGGAAAATACCATCGCGCTGCTGAGGATTGGCAGTGGGGGTAGCAGTGGTGGTGGCAATGGGAGCCTGGGTCTGAGCACGGGTCTGGCTCACTGCAACGGATGCAATCGAGAGCACCGCCAGAGTGACCAAGACTGTGTGGATAGTGGGGCGGGGGTTTGGTTGCCGGGGCGAAGAAGGCATCATGGAGTGTTGCATCGGTTCGGAAGGGGCGCAGGGATGACCGGATATCGATTGAAGTTTGGTGAATGTACGGTCTATTGCTTGCCTTCGTTCGTTGGTAAGCGTGAATAAATCCAATTGAGTGAACAGCTCTCAACCCATTCTCATCTACATACGCATCTGGGACATCATGGGGTTGACTGTGGCGGGGGACCGGCTAATGTTTTGGCCCTGCTCACATCGGGAATGGCCCGACGCGATCAGGCGATCTTTGGAATTGCAACGGTTGTGGGCGTCGATTGATGCTCAAAGGACACACGCATGAGTGGTGGCAAGATTCGCATCCGGATGGAAGCCTACGACCATATGGCCCTCGACGCGAGCGCCAAGGAAATCGTAGAACACGCCAAGCGTACCAATGCGAAGGTCGCTGGTCCTGTGCCGCTGCCCACCCGCGTTGAACGATACACCGTGCTGCGTTCGCCCTTCATCGATAAGAAGAGCCGCGAACAGTTCGAAATTCGCACGCACAAGCGCATTATTGACATCATCGAGCCCAATGCACGCACGGTTGAGGCCCTGAATCGCCTCGTCGTTCCCGCCGGTGTTTTCGTCAAAATCAAGGCCTGAATTACAAAGTCCATGGACCAACGTCCGTGGGCTTTTTTCATTGTTATTGGAGTATTTTTTCGGTGCGGCGGCGGTATCTCCGCTTTTCGCACTCACAAAGTTGGCGGACGATCAGCAGTCTTCGAGCATGAGCTCGCAAGAGCGGATTCCGCGAAAGGGAATGAGCCATGTTGTTGATGGGCAAGAAGCTTGGTATGACTCGCGTGTATGTGGACAAGGGCCAGAGCCTACCCGTCACAGTGATCCAGGTCGCTACTAACATCGTGACGCAACTGCGGACAAAGGAAAAGGACGGCTACACGGCGGTGCAGATCGGCTTTGATGAAGTTGCTCCGCGCAACAGCACGATGCCCATTATCGGGCACGACTTCAAGGCTGGTGCTGCCCCGCGGCGCCACCATCGCGAATTCCGCGTGGAAGAGAAAGACCTGGGCAACTTCACGCTTGGCCAACAGATCAATGTCGATGCATTCACGAAGATTGCGTATGTCGATGTCGCAGGCATCGGCAAGGGCAAGGGCTTCCAGGGCGTTATGAAGCGCTGGCACTTCAAGGGCATGTTCGCCAGCCACGGCACCGAACGTAAGCACCGCCATCCCGGCTCGATCGGCGGCCTGTGCTCGAACCGCGGCTTCGGCGGCGGTCTGGCCAAGGGCAAGAAGATGGCTGGTCAGATGGGTAACAAGCGGATTACCTGTCGCAGTTTGGACGTTGTCAAGGTGATTCCTGACAAGAACCTTATTCTGATCAAGGGTACTGTCCCCGGCGCAAACAACGGTATGGTGGAGATCACCCCTGCTATCCGTTTGTACAAGACCAAGAGCAAGAAGCAGAAGGAAGTTGCTGGCTAAGCCTGGTGCATTCCGTGTGTTTCGGGGGAGTGAGTCTGAACACGGCGAGTAATTGTCAGGTTCAGTTCGCGGGATTTATTAGGCTCTGATGTGGATTTGCTTTCCAAAGAGCCTAGTATCTCAACCCACCCTGTTGCAAAAGCGGCGATCCGCTTGAGTGAATGGGGAAGGATGTTTGAGGTCAATGCGTCGGGTCTGTGGCAAGACCCGGAGCGTCCGGAAGGTCTGATTGGATAATCGATTGCTAGGGTCTATTCCAAGCATTCGACTCTATGAAGATACCGCTGGACAACGACAATGTGGGGCTTGGACGAGTGCAAATTCGTACAAGTCCGGACAGCCGAGTCGAGTCCGATCCGCCCCGTGGGCATGGTGCCCACAGCAACCCAAGATCAGCAATACTTTCGAGTATACTGACCAGCCGGTTGGAATGGAGGCGAGACGGATAGGCGAGAGTTGGTGCCAAGCAAGCTTGGAGCAGTCGCAAAGACTCGCTTCATGCGGGCGGGGCAAAGCGTCTTGACGAGGTAAAGACTGATGCAGGTCCCCGTCTATAACATGCAGGGCAAAGAAGTTGCCTCCATTTCCATCGATGAAACCGCTTTGGGCGGTCAGGTTAATGCTGACCTGATCAAGCAGGCGTATGTCAAGTATCATGCCGCGACCCGTCAGGGCAGCAGCAAGACTAAGAACCGCCGCGATACGGAAGGTTCGACCCGCAAGATTTACAAGCAAAAGGGCACAGGCAACGCCCGTCACGGTGACAAGAAAGCTAACCTGTTCAAGGGCGGTGGTCACGGCCATAGCAAGAAGAAAGTCCGTGAGGACTTCCGGTTGGATATGCCCAAGAAAATGCGTCGCAAGGCCAATCGAAACGCGCTGCTCGCGAAGTTTGTGGATAGCGAAGTGCGCGTGATCGAATCATGGAGCGGGCTCAACGGGCCAAAGACCAAGGCTTTCGAAGCCTTCCTCGAAGCAATCAAGGTTGACCGGACCGCGTTGGTGGCCCTCCCTATGAACGGCGGGGATGCGAAGAACGCACTCTTGAGCGCACGCAACATCAACAGTGTCGAACTGATCCGCCTCGATCAACTCAACGCCTTCAACCTACTGAACAACCGCTTCCTAGTGATCGCCAAGGGCGACCTTGAGGCTTGGCTCAAGGGTCCCTCGAGCCAGACTGGTAAGGACGCAAAGGTCAATCCATTGGGTCGTGTTGCGGCCCCTGCCACAACTAAGACAAAGGCTTCCGCTCCAGCCAAGCCTAAGGCTGAGAAGCCGGCGAAGGCTCCCAAGGCGAAGGCTGCGACCAAGTAAGTCTGGTTGGTTGACTCAAACGAGTTCGATGGTTTAGAGTGAACGGTTAAGTTTGAAGATTTGGGTGGTTTGAACGATCCGGATAGAGCAAGTAAAGGGTCAAGTAAAGGGTCAAGATCATGCCCGCGAATGTTGATTCAAGTTACATCCTGAAGCGTCCTCTGCTTTCCGAGAAGAGCACGTACGCGATGAACGAGCAGCAGCGCTATGCATTCGTAGTGGATGCTCGGGCCACCAAGACCGAGATCAAGACGGCGATCGAGAAGGCGTACAAAGTTCGCGTCGAGGGCGTGAACACCATCACCACCAAGCAGAAGGCTCGTCGCACCAAGTTTGGTGTGTCGGGCATCCCGGCAATCAAGAAGGCAGTCGTTCGCATTCACAAGGACGACAAGATCGAATTGATGTGAGTTGCGGACTGAGATCGCATGTCCTGCGAGATGCAGGGCTGACCGAAGACGAACCGAAGGACTGAAGCATGCCGATTCGCATCTACAAGAAGACCAGTGCCGGGCGCCGCAACGCCAGCGTCAACATGCACATCGAGGTGACCAAGAAGTCGCCCGAACGCAACCTGCTTAGCCCCCTGCCCAAGAGCGGCGGGATGAACAATCAGGGCATTCGCACGAGCCGCGGTATCGGCGGCGGTGTCAAGAAGATGTATCGCCAGATCGACTTCAAGCGCCGTGATCGCGACGGCATTGCGGGCAAGATCATCGGTGTCGAGTATGACCCCAATCGCAGTTGCCACATCGCCCTGGTGGAGTACACGGATGGCGTGCGCCGGTACATCGTGGCTGCCAACGGCATCAAGGACGGCATGGTGATCGAGTGCAGCAGCACTGGCCCGGTCGAGCCCAGCGTCGGCAACTGCATGAAGCTTCGTTACATTCCCACCGGCCTCGACGTTCACTGCGTTGAACTCGTGCCGGGTCAGGGCGCGGTCATGTGCCGCAGTGCTGGTACCTATGCCAAACTGACGAACCGCGAAGATGACTTTGCGACCCTCGTGCTGCCCAGTGGCGAAGTCCGCCGCGTGCCGCTCGAATGTCGCGCGACGATTGGCCAAGTCGGCAATCCCGACCATCGCCTTCGCATTCTTGGTAAGGCCGGGCTCAATCGCATGCTGGGTCGTCGTCCGGTGACTCGCGGTATGGCCAAGAGCCATCATGCCCACCCGCTGGGTGGTGGTTCGGGCCGAAGCAAGGGCAACCGCCCGCCGTGCGGACCGACGGGAGTACTGGCGAAGGGTGGCAACACTCGCAACCCGCGCAAGGCAAGCAAGAAGATGATCATCCGACGGCGCACGAGCACGCGGTATGGACAGAAGAAGTAAGTAAGTATTGGGCCTTGTTGTCAGAAAGTTGGTAATAGGCCAAAACGGTCTGATAGTCGATTGGACGAACGAAGTAAAGATACGAACGGCATGTGGACAACTCGGTACCTCAACTAGTTCGCTAGTACTGTGTGCCCGTTGTCAAGTGCCTCCTGGAGTTTCGCATGGGACGCAGTTTGAAGAAAGGGCCGTATGTGGATGAGAAACTCTACCGCAAGGTGGAGAAGCTCAACCAGACGCGCAAGAAGGATGCGATCAAGACCTGGGCACGTCGATGCACGATCGTGCCCGAGTTCGTTGGTCACACCTTCAAGGTACACAACGGCAAGATCTTCAATGATGTGTTTGTGACCGAAGACATGGTCGGACACAAGTTGGGCGAGTTCTCGTTCACGTGTACCTTCCGAGGTCACACGAACAAGAAGGAAGGCGTGGACACAGCGCCCTCCAAGGGCTAAGCATGCCTGCTCGCGAGTAGCGGTCAATTCGTTTCTCGCGTCGGACAATGTTAAATAAGTTGAACATCGACGCAAGTTGGAAGTAGATCTCAAGACGAGGATTGTGCTGTGAAGATCAACCCCAAGAAACTCTCCGTAGCGATGACCGCCAAGGGCGTCGACGCTGCGCAACTGGCTACGGCGATGGCCGAGCCGGGTATCAGCGTCAAGGACCTGGAGAGCGCTCTCAACAACTGGCTGGGTGGTCGCGATCATCCCAGATGCAAAGCACCCACGATTCGGCGCATCGCTCAGATTTTGGGCGTACGCGTCGCGGACATCACGAAGTTCACCAGCCAGTTCCGCAACCATCGAGGCAGCCCGCGCAAGGCCAAGCTACTGATCGATCTGATTCGCGGCAAAAGCGTGGTTGACGCCGAGAATCAACTGACCTTTACCACCAAGCGTGCGGCTCTTGACATCAAGCGCTGCCTCAAGGCTGCGTCGATCGATGCTGAACAGCACGGGGACGTGAACTACGACAAGCTCTTTGTGAGCGAAGCGACCGTTGATCAGGCGACCGTGATGAAGCGGTTCCAGCCCAAGGATCGCGGCCGGGCTCACTCGATTGAAAAGTTCTTCAGCCATATCACCATCAGCGTTGAGGAGCGTAACAAGTAATGGGACAGAAGACGCATCCATTCGGACTCCGCCTTGGCATTACCGAAGCGCACAAGAGCCGCTGGTACGCCCCCAAGGCTCTGTACGGCGAACTACTGGTTGAAGACCAGAAAATTCGCGGCTGGCTCGACAAGCGTCTCAACCGCAGGCCTCCCAACGCCGCGGTGAGCGACATTGCCATCGAGCGCACCCGCGAGGAGCTCAAGGTCATCATCAAGACCGCCCGTCCGGGCCTGGTCATCGGCCCAAAGGGTGCCGAAATCGAACG
The DNA here is from genome assembly GCA_964425995.1 of uncultured Phycisphaeraceae bacterium. Classification (GTDB taxonomy): domain Bacteria; phylum Planctomycetota; class Phycisphaerae; order Phycisphaerales; family UBA1924; genus BJHL01. The sequence goes on along the minus strand of CAYRPC010000003.1, from coordinate 29,254 downwards.
CATGACCGAAGAGTTGCAGTACATGACCGGCCGCAAGGTCGCCATCAGCGTACTCGAAGTCAAAAACGCCGACGTTGATGCGAAGTTGATCGCTGAGTCGATCGCGGAGCAACTCGTCAAGCGTGCCAGTTTTCGTCGTGCTGTGAGCATGAAGGTTGATGCTGCGATAGCCGCTGGTGCGAAGGGTGCGAAGATTCGTATCAGCGGACGATTGGGCGGCGCCGAACTGTCTCGCGTTCTCGAAGTTAAGAAGGGCAGTCTGCCCCTCTCGACGCTCCAGGCCCAGGTCGAGTATGGCACTGCGGAGGCAGTGACGACCTACGGCGTGATCGGTGTCAAGGCGTGGGTTTACAAGGGCATGTACGGCACGGAGCGTACTGAAGAAGAGTCCAACGCTGCGGGCGGTCGGGCTCGTGCTCGCGGTCGAAAATAAGTTTGTCAAAGCTGGCCCGGTTTCTAAGTTTGTTGGGCCAATCTGTAGGGTAAGTTTGTTAGGCCAGATGCGTGATTCGCCTGCGATCGCTCGCATGCGAATGTTTGAAGCGAAGTTTCCGCCGCGCGTTTTTGAACGTGAGGCTTGTTTGGAAGTGTGGAGTCTGCACTATGGCGTTGATGCCCAAGCGAGTAAAGTACCGCAAGGAACAGCGGAACGTCCGTCCCCGCAAGGCGACGAAGGGCAACTACGTGGCCTTCGGCGACTTCGGTCTCCAGGCGTTGGATTCCGCGTGGGTCAAGGGGACGCAGCTCGAAGCCGGTCGCGTCGCGGCCCAGCACTTCTTGAAGCGTGAAGGCAAGTTGATCCAGCGCGTCTTCCCCGCCAAGCCCATCTCGAAGAAGCCCTTGGAAACCCGAATGGGAACGGGCAAGGCGGAAGTTGATTACTGGGCGGCGGTAGTCAAGCCTGGCACGATGCTGTATGAAATCGCGGGCGTCTCTGAGACGACGGCAAAGAACGCACTTCGTCGTATCGCGATGAAGATGCCCATCCGGTGCCGGTTTGTCGGGCGTCGCGTGACGGTGTAAGTGAATGACAGCGGCTGAACGCATCGGGCAAGTGACCAGCAACTAGAAATCAGATAAAGAATCAGATAGAGAATTAGAGAATCAATAGGTAAGAACTGCTCAACGAGGATTGAACCATGACAGGCAGCGAAGTCCGAGCATTGAAGGACAATGAAATCAAGATCGAGTTGGGCAAGCTCCGCTCGAACTTGCACGACCTGCGCATCAAGGCCGTGACCGACACGGTTTCGGACAGCTCGCAGTATGGCAAGATTCGCAAGGACATCGCCCGCATGTTGGGCGAGCAGCATTCGCGAGCCACACGCAAGGCCCAATAAAATAAGTCGCTCGCAGACTATAGAGAACAGCAACCGCATCGCAATCATCACACAGGACGACTTGGAACACACGCCCGGGGACAGACCTTAGAACTAGACCTAGCCCCAGGCACGCACGAGAAGACGATTATGCCGACCGCAAAGACCGCCAAGACGACCGCAGCCGCCGCCACTAAGGCCAAAATAGCCAAAATGTCCAAAGCGGGAGCCACGACCGTTGCAGTTGTCAAGGGCAAGAAGAAGATGGCCAAGCCCACGGTGGACCAGAAGGGTACCCGCGTGGGTGTGGTCGAGTCAGACAAGCGCCACCAGACCCGCAAGGTGGTCGTGAACTACATGAGCCAGCACCCTAAGTACGGCAAGTACATCCGCCAGCGCACGGTGCTGCAGGTGCATGACGAAGTGAACGCCAGCAAGACGGGCGATGTGGTCGAGGTGGCACCCTGCCGCCCCGTCAGCAAGTCCAAGACTTGGACGCTGGTTCGTGTGGTCGAGCAGCGCAGCGATCAGGCGGCGGCGGTTGCCAGCGCCAAGACGCTTGCGGTAGCGGAGTGACTGCGGGAGATCGTTAGAGTGGTGTAGGCAGACACTTCGTACTGTCTTGTCCTAAAAACGCGAACAAGACGGTTTGAACGAGACAGTGTGTTAGGAAGTAAACAACCACGGGTCTGCAATCGCGATAGCGACAAACGCAGGCTCGAACGACGGCGAGAACAGCAATGCTCCAGCAGGAAACACGGTGCGAAGTGGCAGACAACAGCGGCGCGAAAATAGCGTACGTCATCCGCGTGTACGGCGGCACGACCGGCGCTGGCAAGTTCACCCGTCGCATTGCTAACGTGGGCGACCGCGTCTTCGTCTCGATCAAGAAGGCACTGCCCGGCGCGGATGTCAAGGCTGGTGACAAGAGCAAGGCAGTGGTGGTTCGCACGACCAAGGCCACGCGTCGTTCCGATGGCAGCTATGTCAAGTTTGACAGCAACGCGGTGGTGCTGATCCAGGACGACGGGAACCCAAAGGGCACACGCATCTTCGGGCCTGTTGCTCGCGAGTTGCGTGATATGAACTACATGAAGATCGTTTCCCTCGCGTCGGAAGTGATCTGAATCAAGCGATGGAATGAGAAACAGTTTTGGACGAAGTTTCGGGGCGAAGTTTGCGGTGAGGTTTTAGTTGAAGTAGTCGGTGGGGTTCGAGTGGATTCGATAGGCTGAAGGAACGAACACATGGCACGGCATGTACGCAAGGGCGATCAAGTGATGGTGACCAGCGGCTCCCACAAGGGGTCGGTGGGTGAAGTCATTCGTGTGATCATCCAGAAGGACGATCCAAACTCCACCAAAGTGGTGGTCAAAGGTGTCAATCTGAAGGTCAAGCATCAGAAGCCCACACGCATCAACCCCCAGGGCAGCAAGTTCACCAAGGAAGCCGCCCTGCACATCAGCAAGGTGAGCCCGGTGGTAGATGGCAAGCCCGTCCGCGTTGGCTTCAAGATCGAGAAGAACGGCAACAAGGTCCGCGTTGCACGCCATGCCAAGAAGGAACTGGGCACGCTTGGCACGCTGTACGATGCGAGCAAGAACAAGAAGTAGCATTCAGTATCACGAGTACAACCAAGTAAATCAGCTTCGAAACCGCCTTCGAAATCGGGGTCGAAATTGGCTTCAGGGCAACAGCGAATTGATCGAACAACACGACCCGTCTGACGCGAGGCACGAACGCCTCACGGCTCGAAGGGCGAATACGAAGGTGAATAGGTAGAACATGGCGAAGGACGAAAAACAACCAGGAAGCAAGCCCGGTCGGCCTCAAGGCAAGGACTCGGGCAGGAAGACCGGCGGTAGCGGCAGCGGCAAGAAGTTTGACGCGGCCGTCACGGCGGCTGCCGAGCAACCTGCGAAGGAAGCGCCACGTCTGAAGGTTGCCTTCGATGAGAAGGTTCGCGCTAAGGTTGCTGAGAAGTTCGGTGTCTCCAACCGCAACGCACAGCCCAAGCTTGAGAAAATAGTTATCAACATCAACATGGGTCGCCACATCGAGGGCACCAAGATTCCGCCCGATAAGCGAACGACAGTGCTCGAAACACTGACCAAGATCACGGGCCAGAAGCCCATCGTGATCAAGGCCCGCAAGAGCGTCAGCAACTTCAAACTCCGCGAGGGCATGGAGAGCAGCGCGATGGTCACCATGCGGCGCAACCGCATGTGGTGGTTCCTTGATCGTCTTATCAATCTGACCACGCCACGTATCAAGGACTTCCGCGGCCTGCCCGACAAGGCGTTTGATCGCCAGGGCAACTACAGCATGGGATTGACCGAACAGGGCGTTTTTCCCGAGATCAACATGGCCGAGGCGACCTTCACGCACGGCATGCACATCAACTTCGTCTTCCGAAATAGCAAGCCGGAACTGAGCCGGTTCGTTCTTGAAGAGTTGGGAATGCCGTTCGTCAAGCCGGATCAGAAGTAAGTTCAAGTGTCAGCTCGATTCGAGCAAAGGTTCGCAATTCAGGATTCAAGTTTGTCTTCAAGTTTGGATTCATGTTTGGAATAGTGAGAAAGCAACCATGGCCACCAAGGCACAAGTCGCCAAGAGCAAGCGCAAGCCCAAGTTCAGCACGCGGATCGTCCGTCGCTGCGAACTCACCGGGCGTGCACGCGGGGTCTACCGCAAGTTCCGGATTTCGCGCATTATGCTGCGGAAGCTGGCCCTCGAGGGCAAGATTCCCGGCATGCGCAAGGCCAGTTGGTAAAGACCATTTGGTGAAGCCAGTTGGTCAATGCAGTTGATGTCGATCTTTGATGTGCAATTGAGTGGAACGAGCAAAGTGCGGCATGGGCCGCGAGCAGGCTGTTCAGAAGACTGAGGAAGCAACGATGTCCATCGGTGATCCAATCGCAGACATGCTGACCCGGATCCGCAACGCGGTGCGGAACAAGAGCAAGACCGTCATGTGCGTGCGCAACAAGGTGTGCATTGGCATCGCAGAGGTTCTGCGCGACGAGGGCTACATCGACGGGTTTGACCTGATCGAGGATGGCCGCCAGGGTCAGATTCGTGTCCGCCTCAAGTATGGCACAACGGGAGAGGCTGTCCTGCACAAGCTGACACGCGAGAGCAAGCCGGGCTGTCGCCAGTACAGCGGCGTCGAGGCATTGCCCCGTCCGCTCCAAGGTCTGGGTATCGCAATAGTCAGTACGAGCAAGGGTGTTATCAGCGATCGCAAGGCCCGCGAAGAACGCGTGGGTGGCGAACTTCTCTGCACAGTTGAGTAAGTGAAACAAAGCATGTTGTTACATGCCGTATTCGGTAGATTTGTTTGACGCAAGCTTGAGTGAAGATTCAAAGTTCAGCATCCGCAGAAGCCCGAGCCTGATTGACCAGAGAACCTGATTGACCAGTAAAATCGGAGTGCCACACGCGGAAGGAGTTTGGAAGCATGTCTCGTATCGGTAAGAAACCCATCCCCGTCCCCGCAGGTGTCAAGGTCGTTGTCAGCAACATCGCTACCGGCGGTCAGAGCGTGAACATCGAAGGCCCAAAGGGCAAGCTTGGTCTCAATGCTCGCGCCGAAGTGAAGGTGACTTGGACCGAGAGCGAGAAGGCCATCAAGGTCGAACTCGCCCCGGGCATCTCAGACAAGGAGCGCGCACCCAAGGCATACTGGGGTACTACCCGAGCGTTGCTCCGCAACATGATCGAGGGCGTGACCAAGGGCTACGAAAAACAAATGGAAGTCGTCGGCACAGGCTGGCAGGCCCAAGTAACGGGCAAGAGCTTGAAGCTGGTCGCCGGTTTGGCCAATCCTATCCTAATGGACATTCCCGCAGGGCTGACCGTGACGGTCGAGAAAACCCAGGGCGATGTGACTCCGGTCAGGATCGTCGGTGTGGATCGACAGTTGGTGGGCCAGTTTGCCAGCGCGATGCGCGGCAAGCGCAAGCCCGAGCCCTACAACGGCAAGGGCATCAAGTACAAGGAAGAAGTGATCAAGCGCAAGCAGGGCAAGAAGTTTGGATCGTAAGCTCCGATGTTTGGTTGGTCGTTTCGTTCGGATGGTTGACAGTGGTGTTCGAGAACGTTTGTACGCATCTGGAAGGTATTCGTCATGGACCGCAACGCACAAAAAACACTCCGTCGCAGCCGCCGTCGCATCGGCATTCGCAAGCGGATCTCGGGAACGCACCTGCGTCCTCGCCTCGCAATCTTCAAGTCTCTGAATCACATGTACGCCCAGATCATCAACGATCTCGATGGTCGCACGATCGTCGCTGCGAGCACCACCGAGGAAGTCGTGAAACTCGACAACACTGGCAACAAGTCCGCCGCCGCTGCGGTGGGCAAGCTGCTGGCGACAAGGGCCAAGGAAAAGGGTGTGGGCGATGTGGTCTTTGATCGTGGCGGCTTCCGCTACCACGGTCGCGTGAAGGCTCTGGCGGACGCGGCCCGAGAGGCCGGTCTTAAGTTCTAATCGTCGGGTTGAATTACAGATTTGCACACGCGTCGGTTGGCGCGATTGAGAGTGGACCAATGGCAGCAGAAGACGTTTTCCAAGAATCCGGTCGGATGGACATGACAAACCTGGGCGTGGAGCGCACGAGCGCAACCGTCAAGGGTGGTCGTCGCTTCAGCTTCGGTGCCCTCGTCGTCGTGGGTGATCGTCGGGGCAAGGTGGGCTTCGGCTATGGCAAGAGCAACGAAGTGCCGCTGGCGATCGAAAAGGCGGAGCGGTACGCCAAGCGTGCTGTGCTTTCCCTGCCCCTGGTCGGCACCACTGTGCCCCACGAGGTTGAAGGTAAGTTCTCGTCGAGCAAGGTTCGCATCCTGCCCGCCGCTCCCGGTACTGGCGTGGTCGCTGGCAGCACTGTCCGTGCCATCCTCGAAGTCGCTGGCGTCACCGATGCCATCACCAAGTGCTATGGCACCACCAACAAGCGCAATGTGATCAAGGCGGTCTTTGACGGTCTGAGTAAACTTCGCGCTGCTGAGCGCATCAAGACTGCTCGTGGCATCCAGATGGGCGCCACGACCATCGAAGAGAAGATCGAACGTGGCAAGCGTTTCGCCCCCGTCTCGGTCAAGCGTGACAAGGCCAAGGGCCCGATCAACACCGTCGATGATGGCCGTAAGGGCCGTGGTCGTGGTGGTCAGGGCGGCGGCCGCGGCGGTCGACGAGGTCCCGATGGTGGGAGTGGTGGCGGCAGTGGAGGTGGTAGCGGGGGTAGTGCACCAGTTGCTGCTGCTGCTGGCGAAGCTCCCGCAGTCCCCGCGAATGGATGAGCCATTATCTCGAAGTTCAACCATTCCTTTTCGCTGCTCGATTGTTCTTTAAGTTCCATTCTTCACTTAGTTTAGATTCCAAGCCGGCCAACTACATCCACCCGGCTCACTACTACCAACTGCCTCTAGTCCACGCCTCTCGGAGTATCACGCCATGATGATTCATGACATCACCGCCATCGCAGGAGCCTACAAGAAGCGCAAGCGCATCGGTCGCGGCGAGGGCAGTGGCCACGGCAAGCAATCGGGCCGCGGCAACAAAGGCGCCGGTTCACGCTCGGGCACTGCTTCAAAGATCGGCTTTGAAGGTGGCCAGATGCGGTACTTCCGCCGTTTGGCCAAGTTCGGCTTTAAGAACGCCGAGTTCAAGATCGAGTTCTGGACCGTCAACATCGGCGACATCATCGCTCACCCCGCCTTCGCCAATGGTGGAACGGTCGACATCGCCACGCTGGCCAAGGCCGGCCTGGTCCGTGATGATTCGCGTGACCTCAAGATCCTGGGCAGCCTGCCCAAGAACTCCAAGGGTCTCAAGGTCAAACTCAACATCACTGCTTCGCGCTGCAGCGATGCCGCCCGAGTGATGATCACCGACGCTGGCGGCACCGTGAACGAAACCGGCACACGCCGCGACATGGTCCGGGGCATCGACCGCAACAGCGAAGATCGCAGCCCCAAGAACCTGACCAAGAAACTCAAGCGTGGCAAGGCAAAGAAGGTGGAAGCCCCTGCGGCCGAGCCAGCACCGGAAGAAAAGAAGCCAGCCAAGAAGTAAACCGCTGGAATCGTGCGATATCAATCCGTTCGCGCGACCCTGCCATGATTCGTTTCCGTACCTAAACTTGTACCAACGCTTCGGCGAGTTTGCTTCTGGGATGCTTCCCCGACGCGTCTCGCCGATTCTGTTTGCTGAGAAATAGTTCCATGTGGCAATCCATTGTCAACGTCTTCCGCGTCCCCGAACTTCGCACCAAAATTCTTTTCACGCTGGGCATGATTGTCGTGTTCCGGATTGGGCATTGGATTCCGCTGCCGGGCGTCAACCATGAGGCACTGGCTCGCCAGGCGGAGTTGATGAAGGAGCAGGGCGGCAACGCCTTCAGCACCATCGCCAGCGCGGTTTCGATGTTCTCTGGCGGAACGCTGAGTCACTCGACCATTTTCGGTCTGGGCATCATGCCCTACATCACCGCTGGCATCGTCTTCCAGTTGCTGGGTACGGTGCTGCCACAGTTCAAGAAGTTGCAGGAAGAAGGGCCGTCGGGCCGCCAGAAGATCATGGAGTACACCCGTTACGCAACGCTGGGCCTTTGCATCGTGCAGGGCTTTGGCTGGCTTGCGTACTTGCGAGGCGACAATCTCATCTACCAGGGTGCGGTCAACAACCCCGTCTGGTGGCTCATGGCTGTCGGCTGTCTCACTGCGGGCACGATGTTCCTGGTCTGGATTGGCGAGCAGATCGACAAGCACGGCATCGGCAACGGTGCGAGCATGATTATCATGGCAGGCATCCTTGCGGGCATGCCCGGCGCAATCACCTGGATCATCAACAACTTTGAGCCAGGCACCTCTGGCAAACTCGGCTACATGGGCTTGTTTGGCATCGCTATTGGGTTCATGTTTGTCATCGCCGGCTCGGTGCTGATGACCGTGGCCCAGCGACGCATCCCCGTGCAGCAGGCCAAACACACACGCGGCCGCAAGGTCTTTGGCGGCCAGCGCAGTTACCTCCCCCTCCGCATCAATCACGGTGGCGTGATGCCCATCATCTTCGCCAGCAGCCTAATGATCTTCCCCAGCGTGATCTTCTTGCAACTTCGTGCCCTAGCAGCCGGATGGGCGAGCGGTGGCGAAACCTGGTACACGGGCGTGGCGCGGTTCCTTGAATCAAACTTCAACCCCGGCGCTTTCCTGTACATCCTGTCGTACATCATTCTCGTCTACTTCTTCAGTTACTTCTGGATCACCGTCCAGTTCAACCCTGAGGAAATGAGCAAGCAGATGAAGGAATCCGGTTCGTTCATTCCTGGCCTTCGCCCGGGCCCGCGCACGGCGGAGTACCTCGAAACCGTCATGAACCGCGTGACCTTCGTCGGCGCCGGGTTCCTGTCGCTGGTAGCGATCTTGCCCGTCATCATCAATCAGGCGCTGGGTATCGATTATATGGTGACACAGTTCCTAGGTGGTACGGGCCTGCTGATCGTCGTCAACGTCACCATGGACTTCCTCCAGAAGGTTGAGGCGAATCTGATGATGCGTAACTACGCGGGCTTCCTAGGCGGTGACGATGCTGCTGCGGGCCCACGTCTGGGTGGATTGCGTACGCAGTAATCGCGTGGTCGACCACAGTTGGCGACAGGGCCTTCCGTGCCTTGCTTCTTTTCTCCGAAGGCGAGGCGCATGGAAGCGCGCCCGGTTATCGATGGCTCTATGGCTATCCCGATCAAGTCACCAGCCGAGATCGAGGCCCTTGCAGCAGCTGGGCGCGTGCTCGACACCATCATCGAGGATGTGATCTTGCGCGAGGTTCGCCCTGGCAGGAGCACGCGGGACATCGCTGCTCGCACGCACGAGTTGATCATCGCACGCAAAGGCGATCCGGTCCTTCTGGGCTACACGCAGGCTGGCATCACCACACCATTCCCTGCCAGTGCATGCGTCTGCGTCAATGAAGAGGTTGTCCACGCTGTACCAAGTTCACGCCTAATTCGGGCTGGCGATATCGTGACCGTGGATGTCGCGATGCGGTATCGTGGCTGGTGCATCGATACTGCCTGGTCGGTGCCGGTGCGTCATGATGGCACTGGTGCCGGATCAAGCGAATCTCAACGAGCGAAGAACTTGCAGGTAGTGGCCGCTCGCGCAATTGCCACCACGCGCACACTTGCTCGCTCTGGCGTTCGCTGGTCCAGCATCGCCAGCGCGGTGCAGCGTGAGGTCGCTGAGCAGCAGATGCACCTCATCCATGGCTACTGCGGTCATGGCGTTGGCAAGGCCCTGCACGAGTCGCCCCGGGTGAGCTACACATCGCGAGATTGGACGCTGCCCGGAGAAGACTTCACGCTCTGGCCCGGAATGGTGCTCTGCATCGAGCCAATCGTCTGTGAAGGCTCCAAGCCCGCGGAACTGTTGACGCTCGACGATGCCTGGACGATCATCACAGCAGATGGTCGCTGGACGGCGCACGAGGAACAGTGCATCGCCGTAACAAGGGATGACACTCGCGTACTCGCGGGCTCAACGCAGTATGAATGATGGCAGAATGGCCTGACATGCAAGACCCATGACACTCCATGCCGCAGGTCTGTGCTGGTTTACCACAGGCAATTCCCTGTTGGGTCGCTTCCCAAGCCTAGAATCGGCCCTTCGTATCGAAGCGGGTGGGTTGCGCCGGAATCTCGGCGCGTTGGGAGCAAGCCGGATCGCATGAGCAAGCAGGACGACAAGTTCACGTTCGAGGCCGTGGTGCTAGAGGCGCTGCCCAACGCGATGTTCAAGGTGCAACTGCCCAACGAGCAGAAGACCGAAGTGCTGGCGTATGTCTCGGGAAAGATGCGGATGAACTACATCCGTATCCTGCCTGGTGATCGCGTCACTGTTGAGATCAGCCCGTACGACTTGAGCAAGGCCCGCATCACTTTCCGACATTGACGCTACTTCCGAGATTGATGCTTCTGGCCGCTCGCGCGCGGTCTAGGAGTGATTGCTCGAAAAGTCCTCGTGCCGTATCGTCGGTGATGCGAGCTTCTTGGCTGGCTTCCAACTTCACATGCCAGCGATGCTTCGTGTGAACGCCGCCGGGCCAGGCCAGTGCCGCCAGATCGATGGGCGGATATTCCTCGATCGGTACGTCTGTTGCCATAGGTTTGCGCAGCGGCTCGAATCCGGGTTTGGTGAACGAAACGTCATAGATGCCGTGGTAGGTAAAATCAAACTCGCAAGGCGTGCGTCCGACCTGTAAATCGTTAACCGTCACACTCGCGCCCGCCGGGTCGCTCGTGACATAGACAGTTCGACGCACGCACGCCGGGAGTATGTTGATGATTGCAACCAGTCCACACGCGATGACCTGTTGCCTGGTGATTGATAGTTGCATGCTCATCCAACACGCTCCGCAGGCGTGATTGCCGCTCGGGATATCAGTCCCGCTGCGTCAACCGTACCGTTGCCAGCGCCGTCAAACTCATCGCCCCGGAACAATCCGCCCAAGTACGCACGCTTCACGAGATCGTTGTTGATCAGTTCGCGGGGCGTGCCTTCCGCGAGTTTCTTGCCCTCCAAAATGATGCACCCCCGATCCACAATGCGTAGTGTCTGATGCACGTTGTGATCCGTGATCAGAATCGCAATCCCCCGATCCGCAAGCCTGCGAATCTCTGCCTGCAACTCCTCGACCGCGATCGGATCCACGCCGCTGAAAGGCTCGTCGAGCAGGATGAGTCGCGGATTGGTGACGAGCGCTCGGGCGATCTCGAGCTTGCGTCGCTCGCCACCCGAACACGTGCGTGCCTGGTGCGTTGCCTTATGGCCCAGCGAGAATTGCTCGAGCAGTTCATGGGCACGATCCCGACGCTGCTGGCGGGAAAGCGCCAGGGTCTCGAGGATCGCCAGCAGGTTTTGTTCACAGGTAAGCCGACCGAAGACGCTGGGTTCCTGGGACAGATAGCCCATGCCAAGCCTGGCCCGCTTGTACATCGGCAGGCCAGTGACATCCTGCCCGTCAAACATCACCCGCGCTGCGCTTCCCGCATCGGGGTCGATCATGCCGATGGTGATCCGAAAACTCGTGGTCTTTCCCGCGCCATTGCGACCAAGAAGTCCAACGACTTCAGCCTGAGACACATGAAACGAGACGTCACTCACGACCGTGCGTCCCACATATGTCTTGCGGAGATTGATGGCTTCGAGGATTAGCAAGATTGAGGGTAGGAAAGCTGCGACTAACTGTTGCTCTGACCCTTGATAGTCAGTTGCGTGGTCTTGCGGCTGGGATGGCCCGACCAGGAGTTCTCACCATTGGGCCCAGGGTACTTTTTCTCAATAAGCGACGCAACGTCCTTCATCGTGGCGTTGCTCGCAACCCAGTCGATGTCGAGATCGGGAAAGTCGGTCTTGCAGTTGTCGCACTTCGCGCCGCTCGCAAAGCGAATCGGACACCAGAAACTCTCGATATTGCGGAGCATTTCCGACCCAAGGCTCCACACACCCGTCATCCAATCGCAATACAGGCACCAGATGCGATCTGCCCCGACCAGCCCATCAAACTTGTGTCGCGACACGCGAACCCAGTCACGTTCGGGATAGCGGGGCAAGTTGACGAGCCAGGCCGCAGGGGGATAGACCAGCAATTCACCAAGCCGCACGAGTGTGAAGATCGGCACTGCCCACAGCGTCCACCAGACAGCGAAATAGTTGCGCCATCTGGCCCCAGTCGTGTTGCCCAAAATCTTGGCGAGCGAACCGCGAATCCGTGGCCCGCGCGTTGCAACCGGATTCGCCAACTCGTGCAGCCTGCACCATATCCACATTGCGATCAGTTGCCCGATCATCGAGGCCAGCAGCCCCGCAAGCAAACCCAGCCACGCCCAAGTGGTGGAAGTCTTGTGAGTGCGTATGAGCACGTCACTCCACGCCATCTGTTCCACGACGCGAACTCCCGACCGAGATGCGATCAGCCCGCAGATGATGGGCGGCAAGGATGTGAAGCCAAAGACGATCCAGTCCAGCAAAGGCGCTTCGCAGCATCGCTCCGACAGGGCTTTGCCGATGCCGCCCAGCCGAGGGATGACGTGCAGGAACCCTGCCAGAAGCAAGCAAAACAGAATCGTTCCCGCCACAATGAGGAGCAGCAACTGCATCGCGGAGCGTACGCCTTGGGAAGTATCCGGCGCGGTCGTTTTGCAGGGGCTAGACCACTTTGCTCGACTACACCATGGCCCGGATCGCAGCCTCGCCCACCATCGCCAAAAGTAGGAGGGGCAGGTGCAGCACCGACGCCAGAAAGACACCTCTCGCCCGCTCACGCGAGCGGCCTATCGCAAATCGCCAGCACATAGCAAGGAATCCGCCGCCAGAGAGGACCGCAACCAGGACATAAGGAATACCAAGGATGCTGGGTTGCAGCACGACGGGCAGCAACGTCGCCGGCAGCAGGACTACCGCCCACAGCACAACCGTCCACGCTGTCAATGTGCCCTGCTTATCCATTACTGGGAGCACGGCGAATCCACCCCGCTCATAGTCATCGCGGTACAACCACGCCAGTGCGATGAAGTGGGGAATCTGCCAGACAAACATCAGGGCGACCAAGGCGAAACCCGCAGGCTCTCGCAGGGCGAGAAAACCAGCGGCCGTCGATGCTGCGCTGCTGCCGATCATCGGCGGCAAAGCACCGGGAATCGCCCCGATGAATGTCGCGAGAGGCGAGACGGGCTTCATGGGTGTGTAGAGCACGATGTAACTGATCAGGCACGCGAGCGAGACCAGCATCGGCACGATGCCACAGCCCCACCAGAGTACCCCAAGCCCGGCAATGCTCAACACGATGCCGAATACAAGCACTCGTTCGCTGGGCGAACGCCCGCTGGGAATTGGCCTTGTTGCGGTGCGCTGCATTTTTGCATCGCGCTTGACCTCCATCCATTGATTGATCGTGTTCGCCCCGCTCGCCGATAAAGCGGTGCCGATCAAACATGCCAACGCGTTCAGAGCGAACGCCCCGCCGCCAAGATACTGCCACGCACCCGAGAGTGTCTTTGCACCTTCGGGCACTTGCGAGCTCATGTACACAGCGATCCGCTCGAACGCCACCATCACAAACCCCACGGCGCCGGTCATCGTGACCAAGCGTGTGATGCCTGGCTTGGTGGTTTCGATCAACGCCGTGATGCCCGTGCCCGTCGGGATGGGTCGCGCTCGCCTGCCGGTTTGCGCCGCCCAAGCGGTTGAACTCGCAGGATCAGTGGCATCAGGACTGATTGGGGCGAGAATAGTGGGCGAGATGGGAGCGGTGGTTGGCACGTTGGAGACAGCGAACGTTTCAAGATCATATTCGACGTCGACAGCCTTTGCGACGCAACCGTTCGCTTCAATACTTGTTTTCAGACTTCTATTCAGTCATACCCCAAACGCCGCAGGTCTTCTTCGTCAAGCCCGAATTGATGCCCGATTTCGTGCAGCAGCGTAATCCTGACTTCGTGTGAGATTGCCTCGTCGCCAGATTCCCATCCCCCAGCTTCCGCAAGAATTCCCACGCGGAAGAGCATGATCTGGCTGGGAAGCTCGCCCGGACTTTCGACCGTCACCTCTGTGTTCGCGACGCCCGTATGCAGGCCGCACAACTCTTTGGCTTCTTCGGGCTTCATGCCCAGATCAGCAAGAATCGCCTCGTCGGGCATGTCTTCGACAACGACGGCAACTTCTTCAAGCAGTCGCGCGATGCCCTGGGGTAGTGCCGCGATGACCTGCTCCACGAGCGCGTCAAATCGCTCCCGCTGCGCACGCTTCATGCGCCGCTTCCTTTCGATGCTTGCTGGTCATGCGGATTGCTCGGCACCGTATCAACCGGCCACGAACGCAGCACCGGTTGGATAGTCCCTTGCAATCGTTCGCCTTCCGCATCCGCGAAGACCACACTTCCTGGCGTCGCGTGGGTTGACCGCACTTGCGCAAAGGCGATTGGTACCATGCCCAGCATCGGACTAGGCACGCCCGACGTGATCGATCCAATGGGCGTGAGCACGCCCGACGCATCGATCGTTGCAACTGGTGCTCCAGACTCTGGCAGTGGGGGGTACGCGCTCTCGTTGTCGCTGGTTCCCTCTATCCTTACCTGTATCGGTCCCGGCCTAGCAAAGCGGATCGCCACCAACGACTGCTTTGACTGTCCCCTCGAGTGCATCCGCGCCACGACCTCCTGCCCCAGGTAGCACCCCTTCGTGAAGCTCACTCGATCCGCGAGCACGCCGCTCTCTGCGGGTAGATTCTCAGGTCCAAAGTCCACGTTGAACAATGCCGATCCACTTTCGACTCGTGCGAGGTTGTACGCGTGCCATCCAATTGGCTGCAACCGAATTGTGGTCGTGGGATTGGCCGCTTGCCGTAACGCGAATGCTCGTCCCGGCTCGTCAAATTGCGAATGGGCAGGATCATGCCCAAGCTCGATGAACTTTCCCATAATGCTCGCGGCGCTCTCCGCCGGCACCACGAACTCAAACCCCGGCACCCCCGCAGAATCCTCCCGATACACCACGCACCGCACACCGGCGATGTCTCCCTCCCAGCAAGCATCCGTCGGTGGCAGATTCGCACCATCGCTCCACGATCCTTGTGCGCCAGATTCTTTGCCCCCAGAGCCAATGCCCGGTGCCGCCAAGCAGAGCAACATCCAGGCCGTGGGTCCGTGCAATCCCAATCGATGGCTCACCTGTGTGAGATCGCGAATCGCACAATCCTCGCTGATGATGAATGAGTTCAGCCCTGCACGACATCGTTCCGCAGCCAGCGCGTCGACTTCAAGCAATACCCGATCAGCACAATTCAGCACCCGAAGATCCGCGTCGATCCGTCCCTTGCGATTGAGCCAGAAACTTCGACGAACATGACCGACTTCAAACGGTGTTTCGCTGGCCCCAGGCTGTCCCGCTCCCCCCTTGGCCCCGCCCGCACCGCGAAGTTCCTGAGTGATCATCCGATTCAGGAAGTCCAGCCGCTCCGGACCCGTGACTTCCAGAACGCCCCGCGTCGCCATGTCCAGCAAAACACAGTGCTTCCGCAGCGCAGCGTACTCCATCTCGATCGGAGCCAAGGCGGCGGGTACATCGATCCCGCTGAACGCATCGGTCGCGCCCCACGCCAGCAAAGGAGCGTTCGCGCTGCGGAAAGTTGCAAGCAAAGGCGAGGGGTGCATGACTTGAAGGATACGGAGGCGATGCCTGTCACATCTCAACTTGACATCCCAACCTGAAAATCCCAGCACGTCATCCCAATCAACAACCCGACAAACCTCCGGCTTACGCTCTCCTATGCCTACCCGCAAGACAGTCTTGCCCAACCCTCGCGTGAGTCCCCGATTCGCCGGGATTTGTACTTTCTGTCGGTACCCACGCCTCGAAGATGTCGCTGCGGAGAACCGTCCCGTCGATTGGCTGCTCTATGGCATCCCCCATGACGCGGGCGTGACCTACCGCCCCGGTGCCCGCTTCGGCCCTCGCGCGATTCGTGAAGCCAGCCAGTACGTGAAGCGATTTCACATCGAGCACGCGATCGACGTCTGTGACACGCTCAGCATCGCCGACGCTGGTGATGCCCCGGTGAAGCCCTACGACCTGCAAGACACGCTCGAAGCCGTCGCGGTTTGGGCCATTCAAGTCTCGCGTAGTGCCAGTGCCCATGGCAAGCCCCCGAAGTTGCACACGCAGAAGCAGCACAAGAATCACGTCACGCGACTCCTTGCCGTGGGCGGCGATCACAGCATTGCCTACGCCAACCTCAAAGCAACCTGGGAACTCCAAGGCAAGCCCAAGGGTGGGCTCGCACTCATCCACTTTGACAGCCACCTCGATACAGTGGACACGGTGTGGGGCGAGCACTGGGGGCATGCCTCGCCCTTTCGTCGCGCAATTGAGCATGGTCTGGTCAACCCCAAACGCATGATCTCTGTGGGCATAAAAGGCCCGCTCAATAGCGAGGATGATCTCACCTTCGCCCAGGATAACGGCGTACAAATACTAACTTTCGCCGATGTCCAACAACAGGGAGATAAACCACTCCGCGAGTTTATCAAGTCGCTCAAGTCCGCTCCCGCCTATATCACCTTCGATATCGATGTCGTCGATCCCGCCTTCGCACCAGGCACCGGAACGCCTTGCGCGGGTGGCTTCACAAGCGCCCAGGCCTTTGACTTACTCCGCGCTTTGCGAGGGCTCCATATCGTCGGTGCCGATGTCGTGGAAGTCCTGCCCGACCGAGATGTCTCGGACATCACCTCCTTCCTAGCTGCCCACATCATGTTCGAATTGCTCGCGCTCGCTGCGTGCCAGGCGTGATGGTTTTGTAGACTCCGTTAATGAACCCATCGAGCCATGAAAAAAAAGGCGAGCATCGCTGCTCGCCCGTGTGAAGAATTAAAGGATTCAATTCATGAGACGAACTCAGTCCTCGCGATCCCCGCCAGGACGGAACTCGCCGCCGCGATCGGGACCACCAGGCCCACCCTGTCCGCCACCCTGTCCACCACCGGGTCCGCCAGCACCACCTGGCCCGTGATCACCACGGAATCCGCCGCGATCGCCGCCTCGTCCGCCGCGATCACCACCTCGCCCGCCCCGGTCGCCACCCCGATCGCCACCACGGAACCCGCCGCGTCCGCCACCGCCCCCGCGTGATCCGGCTTCCTGCGGCACGTACACCTCGCCGCGTTCTTCCATGATGACTGCCTTACGGCTGAGTTTGATGCGTCCCTGCTCGTCGACGCTGATGACCTTCACCTTGACGAGATCGCCCATCTTGACGACTTCAGAGACGCTCTGAATGAACCCCTCAGCCAACTCGCTGATGTGGCACATGCCATCGGTGCCTGGCGCGAGTTCGATGAACGCGCCAAAGTCCTTCATGCTGACGACCTTGCCGTTGTAGACCGTGCCAACCTTTATCTCTTCGCACAGGGCCTCGATCTCGCTGCGTGCGCCCGCCATGCTCTCGGCGCCGACGCCCGCGATCTGCACCGTGCCGTCGTCTTCGACCTCGATCGTAACTTGCCAGCGTTCCTGCAGGCCGCGGATGTTCTTGCCACCCGGACCGATGAGTTTGCCGATCTTCTCGGGATCGATCTTGACCGTAACCATTCGAGGAGCGAATGGGCTGATATCACTGCGGGGCTTGTCGATGATGCGTTCCATGACCTCGATGATCTCGAGGCGACCTTCCTTCGCCTGAGCGAAGACACGCTTGACCTGCTCGAGGTTCAGGCCGCGCGTCTTGAGGTCAAGCTGAATGCCCGTGATGCCCTCGCGGGTGCCCGAGACCTTGAAGTCCATGTCGCCATAGAAGTCTTCTTCGCCGATAATGTCCGTGACGAACATCTCATTCTGGTCGTTGTCGTCGGCAAATCGTCCGACGCTGATGCCCGCGCAGGTGTTGCGAATGGGCACACCAGCGTCCATCAGGGCCAGGCAGCCGCCGCACACACTCGCCATGCTCGATGAGCCGTTGGACTCGGTGATATCGCTCACCACCCGAATCGTGTACGGGAACTCGGTCGGGCTGGGCATGATCGCCAGCAGACTGCGCTCTGCAAGAGCGCCGTGCCCGATTTCACGCCTGCCAGGGCCGGTGATGCGTTTGACTTCACCAGTGCTGAAGGGCGGGAAGTTGTAGTGGAGCGTGAACTTCTTGCTGTACTCGGGCAGGAGGCCATCGATAATCTGTTCATCGCGGCCCGTACCCAGCGTGACGCTGCAGAGGGCCTGGGTTTCACCACGCTGGAACAACGAACTGCCGTGCGTACGTGCAAAGATGCCCACGCTGCCGGTCAAGGGGCGAATCTCGCGGGGCTGACGCCCGTCGGCGCGAATGCCCTTCTCGACGATGAGTTTGCGGGTCAGTTTCTCGTCCAGGCGAGCCAAGGCCATCTTGGCCATGCTCCGCTGCTTCTTGCTCTCTTCGGACTGCTTCACAGTACCGTCCATGTTGACCGCAAAGTGCGTGTCGAGCACGGTCTTGAAGAGGGCCGCAATCTTGTCGTTCCGCTCTGCCTTGCCCTTGATCTGACGCAGAGCCAGCAGGTCCTTTTCGGCGATCTTCTTGACCTTTTCCGTGACCTCCGCGCTGGGCAGGTGGAGTTCGCCAGCCTTCTTGGCCTTGCCGACCTTCTTCACCAGTTCGTCGATCATCGCCAGCAGAGGCTTGACGCCGTCCTCGTACGCGAACACCAGCGCACCATGCACGCCTTCATCGGGCACTTCCGCAGCCCCGACTTCGATCATGTTCAGGCCATCCTTGTGGCCCGCGACCACCGCATCGACATCGCTGTAGTCCAACTGCGTCACGGTGGGGTTCAGCACATACTGAGGCCCGTCATCGGTATGGATGCGGCCCACGCGAACAGTAGCGATTGGCCCGTCAAAGGGCACATCGCTCAGCGCCAGTGCCGCGCTCGCAGCAGTGCCCGCGAGCACGTCTGCATCATTCTCGCCATCGTGGCTCAAGACGAAGACCTGAATTTGCACTTCATCCAGGAACCCGTCCGGGAAGAGCGGACGGATCGGTCGATCAATCATTCGCATCGTGAGCACTTCCTTCTCGGAAGGGGCTCCTTCGCGCTTCTTGAAGCCGCCCGGGAACTTGCCAGCAGCGGCCAGTTTCTCGCGATAATCGACGGTGAGCGGGAAGAAGTCGATGCCGTCCCGCGGGTTGCTGCGAACGACTGTCGCGAGCAGCGTGGTGCCGCCGTATGTCGCCATCACCGCCGCGTTTGCCTGCTTCGCGATCACGCCAGTTTCAAAGGACATCGTGCGACCGCCGATCTCACGCTCGACGCGGATCAGGCCCTGATTCGGATTGACAAAAGTTGCCATAGACATGCCTCCTTGGGCTACATAGGCCGAAGGCTCATGGCACTGGCTTGCAATTCGCCAAAGCAATGGCTGTCAAAGCCATGCCAACGAAGTGAACCAATCCCGCGAGCCACACAGCTCCGCAGGCGATCGCGTCCCCTCGATTTACAGGTCCACGAATGGGAACCCGAAAGGACGAACGTTGCACTAAAAACGTTGCACTAAGGAAGAAGCCTCGAATCACCCAACCCCAGAACCTCAGCTACAAAATGAGCCAAGACCGGGAAAGGTGCCAAGCCAGGGTGAGAGGCAGAAGGCAGGACGCAGACTCCGGCGATCTGCTTGACCATACAGACGGTCAAACAATCGAGAAACCCTGTGAAACAATCGTTTTGCAACAATTCTCCACAGGACTTGGGCTGCGTGCTGCCCACTGCCGCTCCCGCCCTTCCTCGCCTTGAACGAGTGAACGCGACCGGCACAAACCAACAACCAAAATATCCAACCAAACGAAAAAAACCAGCCCAGAGCGTGCTGCCCTGGGCCGACTGAAAAACTCTGATTACTTGCGCAGGCCAAGTTTCGCGATCAGTTGCTGATAACCAGAAGGGTCATTCTTCGCCAAGTATCGGAGCAAGCGATTGCGCTTGCCGACCATCATGAGAAGGCCACGACGGCTATGGAAGTCCTTGTCATTACCCTTCATATGCTCAGCCAGCGCATTGATGCGGGCGGTGAGCATCGCAATCTGTACTTCGGGGGACCCGGTGTCCGTGCCGTGCCGACGATGGGTAGAAACAACTTGCTTGCGATCTTCTGCGAGGAGTGCCATTCAAGGATTTCCCTTCTTGTCAGGGATAATAGCCCGTAGCCTACCGTCCGTCAAAATACATGCCCTCGTACCGACCGCGTTCCGTACACATGGCCAACCTCATGCGCACACTCATCGTCGTCGCAACCACCTTGATCTTCCTCATGGGCACCTCGGGCTGCACCACCATCAGTACTACCAAACAAGCCACCCACACCCTCGTACCACTTCCCACCCGCCCAGAGGTCTACGCGCCTCGTGCCATGGCTGCCACCAGCCAGCCGCTCGCCACGCAGATCGCCCTCGACACTATGCGGCGGGGTGGCTCCGCGATAGACGCCGCGATTGCCGCCAACGCCGCCCTTGGGCTGATGGAACCCACCGGCTGCGGCATCGGGGGTGACCTCTTCGCCATAGTCTGGGACCCAGCAACCCACCGTCTGCACGGGTATAACGGGTCTGGACGATCGCCCTCAGCCCTCACGATTGAACTGGTCCGAAGTCGCGGCTTGGATGCAATTCCCAGGGACGGCCCATTACCCGTCACTGTGCCGGGCTGCGTCGATGCCTGGTTCGCGTTGCACCAGCGGTTTGGAAGATTGCAAATACGAGACGTACTCGCGCCCGCAATCTACTACGCACGCGAGGGCTTCCCAGTCTCTCCCCAGATCGCCCTGGGCTGGCAACGCAATGTGAAGACCCTCGCCAAGTTTCCGGGCGTGGTTGAGCAGTTCACCGTCGATGGCTCGGGCCACACGCCCGAGGCTGGAGAAGTCTGGAAGAACGAAGCACTTGCCCAGTCCTACGAAACGATCGCAGCGGAAGGCCGCGACGGGTTTTATTCAGGGCGCATGCCGTCCACAATCGAGGACTTTATCACTGCACAAGGCGGAGTGATCGCAGCGAGCGATTTTGCTCGCCATCGCGGCGAATGGGTCGAGCCGGTCGCCATCAACTATCGCGGATTTGATGTGTGGGAACTGCCGCCCAATGGCCAGGGAATCGCCGCGTTGCAGATGCTTCGAACGCTGGAGTGGTTTGACCTGTCGGGCATGGGCTGGGGGAGTGCGGACTACGTTCACGCCTTTGTGGAGGCAAAGAAACTGGCTTTCGAAGATCGCGGTCGTCTCTACGCTGATCCAGCCTTCATCCAGACTCCCATCGCTCAGTTACTCAGTCGCTCCTATGGCGTATCGCAAGCCCAGCGTATTGATATGAGCAGGGCATCTAAAACAATCGAATCAGGCACTTTGCCCACTGGACCCGACACCATCTATCTCACTACGGCCGACGAGTCTGGCATGATGGTTTCGCTCATCCAGTCAAACTATCGGGGAATGGGCAGCGGCATGGTACCAACAAGACTGAACGCAGATGGCACGCTGGCAACCGGACCGGGGAGCAGACTTGGTTTCATGCTCCAGAATCGTGGCGAGCAATTCGCACTCGTGCCGGGCCATGCCAACGCGCTCGCTCCAAATAAACGCCCTTTCCACACCATCATCCCTGCATTCATCACCAAAGACGATCAGCCTTGGATGAGTTTCGGTGTCATGGGCGGCGCCATGCAGCCACAAGGGCATGCCCAGATTGTCATCAACCTCATCGATTTTGGCATGTCGCTCCAACAAGCCGGCGATGCACCGCGTATCCACCACGATGGGTCCACAGAACCGGCGGGCATGGTCATACCAATGTCCGACGGAGGCGTGCTGAACCTGGAACCCGGATTCCCGCAAGCCACTGTCGACGATCTGACACGTCGAGGCCACACGATCAAGCCCGCGACCACTCCGATCTTCGGCGGCTATCAGGCGATCCGTCGACTTCCCAGCGGGGTGTACGAAGGAGCGTCGGAGTCGCGCAAGGATGGAAACGCGGCGGGATATTGAGCATGTCTTGGCAGCAATGCTGGGTCGCAATCATGGACCGCCTGCGTCGACACTGCAAGTGCGTGTACAGTCGCGTGCCAGCGTGTCCGGGCGATTGAAACTGATCGGACCAACTTCCAAACCACTGGCGGAGGTATGCAAATGACAACGATGGAACGGGAAGCAATCGCAGCGGTGTGTCTGTTTGCCGCGTGGGCCGATGGAGCGCAGAGCGAGGTCGAGCGTGAGTCGCTCCGCAAGTCGCTTGAAGAACTCGGTCCAGTGAGTGATGCTGTCTTTCAGCGGGTCGCGATGAAGCGCAGCACCATCGAGGAAGAGGCCTCGCGAATTCTGGAGCCCGCCAATCGCGAGCACGCGTTCGAAATGGCAGTGGGGGTCTGCAACGCCGACGGATCAACTACGCCTGTTGAAAAAGCGTTTCTTCAGAAGTTAGCCGGTGTCTTGAATATCAACGAGTCCAAGGCAAACGAACTGATCCGCCAGACAGACGAGATGGTCGATCTCACAATGGATGGCATTCAGCCGGGCATCGCCGGAGCAACCGCAGCAACCGCAGCTACCGCATCAGCAGCTGGCGCAGTGCCCCCGCCTATGCCCGGTCCCGGCGCTGCCATAACTGGAGCCGCGTCGGGCGCAGTGCAGAAGCAGGTCGAAGACACCATCATGACCTACTCGGCCATCAACGCGGGCCTCGAACTGCTTCCCCAGAGCATCGCAACATTCGCTATTGTCCCGCTGCAGACCAAGATGGTCTACAAGATTGGCAGCCTCTATGGCTACAAACTTGACAGTGGACACATCAAGGAGTTCATCGCCACCGTGGGCCTGGGCATGGGCGGCCAGTTCGTCGAGAGTTACGCCCGCAAGGCGCTGGGTGGACTGCTCGGGCGTTTCCTGGGCAAAACTGTCGGCAAGATTGGCGAGAAGGCAACCGGCTCCGCTGTGACCTTCGCGACGACATACGCCCTCGGCAAGGTCGCCAACAGTTACTACTCCAGCGGTCGCAAACTGAGCATGAGCGCGCTGCAGACCGAGTTCAGTCGCTTGTTCGAAGATGCCAAGTCGATTTATGCTCAGAAGGAACCGGAGATCAGGGCGCAGGCTGCCAAGATGAACCCTGCGAATATCCTTCAGATGATTCGCGGCACCTGAACTTTTTTATTGATCAGTATGCATCCACAAATCGACAGCAGCCGGGCGATCGCCCGGCTGTCTTTCTTGTTGTGAGTACGCGCACCTATCTGTTCGCGGCGACAGCACCATTGGTCCGTTCTTGCGCAAACTGGTTGAATATTCCGTCCTGTGCCGAGACATCCCACCCCAGTGCATCACCCGCCCCCAGCGATGAGACTCTGGTTGAGGACGAGGTGCTGGTCGGGGCCGAAGCCTCGCTCAACTGCACATGTGTGCGTGACGCTCGCTGGCATCCAGTCTGCACCATCACAGTGAGACATGCAAGCAGCACAAGGGCTGACTTCACACCCATCGATTTCAAAGTCGAACACAACATGTGATGTTCATCGGCGGGTCAAGTCCGCCAGTTCAACTCAATGCACCGGCCTCGGTACTTCGGCAAAACCTGTCAACTGCGCACGTCTGCCCTTACGCAAGTCACGCCTGAATCGCGCAGACTTCGCTCTCGTGGTGTACGCTCCGCCGGTTATACGACCATGGGCCGCGTGGGTCAAGCATGCAAGAGGGCGGGGAGTGACGAGATGGAAGGATGCGTATGGATGTCCGGAGGAGGAGCCTCGAACAGACCACCCAACATCAAGCCGCAACTGCGGTGGTGCTTGTCGCATTCGCTGGTTTCTGTCCTATAGCCGCGATCGGTCAAAGCACCGGGGCATCAGCTAGCCAGGAAACGCGAAACGAATCAGCCGGGTTGATGACCAACTCCCCGGGCGACCCCGCCCTCGATGGCGAACAACGCCCCGTCGCACGCATCCTGCTCGCCTACGTCCGTGACAACTCCAGCCAGCCCGCTACCGACGCACTGATGGACGCGCGCGTTGAGTTGGCCATAGTCAATGGAGCGTGGTGCCCGCCCCATCCTGGCACGCAGGGCCAGGCTGTCCGACTGCGCGATATCGGTATCCAGGGCCCGACACACATTTATGACTCCGCCCTTCCATTAATAGCGCAGGCCATCGTTGCGCGATTGAAGAATTTCGATGCCAACACTCGATTGCTGGGTGTTTATGCCGAGCCCGACCCAGGCCAGATTCGTGTTGAAAACGAAGAAGTGGTGGACACGCGTTCGGTTGGCGATGCCTCGCTGCGATACCTGATCACCACAGGGCGCGTTACCGCTGTTCGCACGGTGGGCGTTGGCGAGCGAGTGCCATCCGACGATTCCATCAATAACCCGGCACACATCAAGGTCCGACGCGGCTCGCCCATTCAGCCGGAAGATATCACAAAACGCCCCGGTCTCTCCGACGTGGAGAATCCCACCGACCTGCTCGAGACCACGCGCATCGACGACTTTGTCTTCCGGCTCAATCGTCATCCGGGCCGTCGCGTGGATGTTGCAGTGGCCGCGACGGGCGAAGAGCCCGGCGCAGTCACGCTCGATTACATCGTCACCGAGAACAAGCCCTGGCTTGTCTATGCCGAAGCCATGCGCGATGGCAGCCGCAGCACCGACGAGTGGCGCTATCGCATGGGCTACATCAACAATCAGTTGACTGGTAACGATGACACGCTCAGCCTGCAGTATCAGACAAGTTTCGACAATGTCAACCAGTTCGCAGCAAACTACGAACGCCCCCTCCCCGATACCAACGATCGCCTGAAGGGGCGTGTCTTTGGTTCGTTCTACGACTACACCAGCGACGATGTGGGTCAACTTGGCCTGACGTTCGAGGGCGAAGGCTGGACGGTTGGAACAGAACTTGCCTGGAACTTCTACCAGAACGCCGACTTCTTCGCGGATGCCTACGCGGGCATCCGTCTTGATCACGTCAGAGTCGACAACCAACTCGCAGCCATCGAGGGCGACGACAACTTCATCATTCCCTCAATAGGCGTTCGAGCCGAGCAGCGCCGCGAGGACTACGACATTTACGCCAACGCATCAATAGAGGCACCGATCGATGGCGCTAGTGAAGAGGCTCAAAATAACCTAGGCCGCTTCGATGCCGACGAGTTCTGGGTGCTGCTCAAGGGCGATGCCGCGTATTCCTTCTATCTCGATCCGCTCTTCAGCAACGATCGCGACTCAAACTCCCTGACCCACGAGGTTGCTTTCGCCGCGCGGGGTCAAGTGACCTTTGGCCAGCGTCTTGTGCCCAACTACGAGGAGGTTCTGGGCGGCTTGTACAGCGTTCGTGGCTATCCACAAGGCATTGCTGCGGGCGACCACGCATTCAATCTCCAGGCCGAATATCGCTACCACTTCCCGCGATCCTTCTCACTGAGCGAACAGCCGGGCAGCCTGTTCGATCAGCCTTTCCGATGGCGCCCGCAGTACGCCGGTGGCCCGACGGATTGGGATCTGGTGCTGCGCAGTTTCTTTGACTTTGGCGTAACGATCAATCAGGATCGCGAGAGCTTCGAGGAGGACCAGACGCTGGTGGGCTCGGGCATCGGTGTCGAGTTTTCGATTTATCGCCGTCTGGTGGTTCGCAGCGACTTTGCTTGGGCTTTGGCGGAGCTTGAGAATCCCGATGGTTCGGCGCTGGTCGACACTGGCGACTTTCAATGGCACTTTGTCGCAACGGTTCTGTACTAACGGGTCTCTACCAGTTGTCGCACTGTCCGCAGTTGCAAGCGATGGAAGAGTTGGGGAAGGAGTTCCCGTAAGAGCAGGCAGTTCCTGTCAGAACATCAATCAGAACACCAAGGAGTGGTGCGAGATGCAACGGTTTCAGGATGGAGCGTTGTTGTGGAGTGAACAGGGGTTGGACGCTTCGTCGTCGCAATCGCTCAGACTGAGGGCACCCGGAGCCTTACTCGTCTGCGCAGGCACATTGTGTGTCCTGGTTCCGCAGGCCGCTGCTCAAGTACAGGGCGAACAGGTCCAGCGAGGCTCCGCTCGCTTCGAGCGTTTGAACAACCGCACTGTTATTCGCGCCGCCGACGGCACCATCATCAACTACCAGCGATTTGACGTTCGAGCAGGCGAATCCGTCCAGTTCATCCAGCCCAATTCCAACGCGCGCGTTCTCAACCGAATACAAAGCGCCGCACCAACTCGCATCGACGGCCAACTCACCGCAAATGGACAGGTCTACCTTGTCAATCGTGCTGGCGTCGTCTTCGGGCAGGGCAGCATCGTCAATGGCTCTCGCATCGTCGCCGCCGCCGGAGACATCTCCAACGCCGACTTCCTCGCTAGGCGAGATCGCTTCACGCGCGTGCAGGGCGACATCGTCAATGATGGAGCGATCATGGCCAACAACGTCACGCTCGTCGGTGCAACTATCGCCAACCACGGCTCGATCGTCGCTGGTGCGGATGGTGCGGGCAACCAGCGTGGAGTAGTGACGCTCGCGAGCGGCGGTGAAGTCTTCGTGCAGGAACAGGGCAGCGCCATCCGCGTCCAAGTGGACAAAGCCGTGACCCACCGTGCGGACGATACACGTCAGCAGCCACAGCCAACCATCGCTATTCGCTCCGCCAAACGTCGATTCACATCCCTTGGCGCTGGCGATGCCGCGGCGCATGCCCTCGCCATTCGCAACACAGGCACGGTCCAGGCGCATGGCGGCACGGTTACCATCGTCGCCGCTAGTGGCACCGTGCGCAATGATGGCACCATCGCTAGCAACTCGCCATCATCGAGCGACACTGCTGCCCGAGGCTCGGTTCGCATCGTTGCCCCGATCATCGATCAGGCTGACTCCGTCGATGTCCGCACCCTCGCCCATTCGCAAGTCCAGACCAGCGATGAAGGCGGTTTGACTCGTGGTGCAACCATCGAACTGCATGCCACCGACGCATTGATTGTCCATCCCAATGCGCGATTGCTCGCCGCAGATCAGACGCTCGCAACCACGAGCACCATCAGCCTGCAATCCAAGGGCGATTTGACAATCGCTCAAGGCAGCACCATCGATGCGGGCCAGGGCATCATTGCACTTTCTGGCGATCGCTCCATGCACATAGCGGGCAATCTGCACGCAGCAGCCTCCCCTGATGTTGGGCAGCCTGGTGGCCAACTCCTGCTCGGAGGCGATAACGCAGGCAGTATCTACGTCCGTCAGGTCGGTGCCCAGGATGCACAACTCTCCGACGGCACGATCACTCGTCAAGATGTCGGCGAGCAAACCTTCATCGTCTCAGCAAACTCCATCGAGAACTTCGCTGGCGATGTCCTCCTCAGCACGCCACTCGACATCGTCATCGAACAGTCCATCGCAAAGACCAACGGTGGTCTCACGCTCGACGCAGGCCGCGAGATCGTCTTCGGTCGTCAATCACCACCAGGCGCAGAACCCGACACAGGACTTATCGATGTCGGCATCGCCGCTCAGTTTCTCGATTTTTCCTCCAACGCAGCAATACGCGACCTCACCCAGTCCGGTGCCCAACTCACGGCCCTCGCAGGCAACATTAACCTTGCCTCTGCCACGGCTGGTGCCCACTTTGGACGAGCAAGCGTTGTCTCGGGCCGCACTATTACCTGGACCCAGTCCCAATCACTGACGCTTGCCAGCGCCGATGCCCGCATCGCCCAAAGCCAATCAACCAACCTCGTCCTCAACATCACGTCCGGTACATTGCAGTTGGGTAGCGCTGCTCCCGCTTCGACGGGAGGCCAAACCTATCAGTCCTTCTCCGCTACTGCGAATGGCCTGATCGAAGTCCGCGAAACTATCACCACTGCCAGCAGCATCGACCTGTACTCGCAGGGCAATCTCCGTGTGAGCGCATCGCTCTTTGCACCAAACCGTGTGGCTCTGGTCGCAGGAATTTCCGGGACAGGCAACCTCTCCTTCGATGCTCCTGACCTCACCGTCGGTTCAACTAGAGTGCTGCTTCGAGCCGGAAGCACGCCATTGAGCTCAACCGTGAATCGCCCGGTACCACAAGGGTCAATCAATCTCGCTACCAACGCCCCAATGTTCATTGGTCCAAGCGGCACAGGCACGTCTCCTTCCTTCTTTGAGTTCAGCCAGAATCAGGGCTTCACGGACGCAAGTCTGCCCAGCGGGCAACAGTTTG
The DNA here is from genome assembly GCA_964425995.1 of uncultured Phycisphaeraceae bacterium. Classification (GTDB taxonomy): domain Bacteria; phylum Planctomycetota; class Phycisphaerae; order Phycisphaerales; family UBA1924; genus BJHL01. The sequence goes on along the minus strand of CAYRPC010000003.1, from coordinate 1,206 downwards.
GTGCTGGGACAACAAGCATCAATTACCTCGCTCAGTCGTACTATGAATCGATCCAGATCAACGACGGTTCGTCACTGCAGGGCACCAACGCCACGCTCAACGCCCACAGCGCGTTCAACCCCATCGAGCCTGGCGCGCTGGTCGTCAATACTGATCTTGATCTCGTATCCTTCGCCTCTCTGGGCGTGGTTGAACTCTTCGCCAACATCACTACCCAGAACGAGCAGTTCTACGAGGACCGCGTGCTGCTCGGTGCAGACGTGACGCTTCGTGCATCACACGTGCAGTTCGAGGCTCCCGTCACGTCTCTCGATGGCGGTTCCACCAAGTCGCTGACAATCGACGCCGATGCAACCTTCGAGGTGGGTGTGGGTGATCTGCGCCCGCTTCGCGAACTCCGCGTTCTTGGCGATGCCACGATTGGACGCACCGATGTCACTGCCGACGACTTCTTGGTTCGCATGCTCACCGAGTCCAATCAGTCCTATCAGGGCAACCTCCGGATGCTCACCGACACGCAACTTCGCGTACTGAACCAAGGCGATATCCGCATCGGCGCCGATGTTCTGGGCGGCCTTAGCGCTCTGATCGCACGCCCCCTCAATCTCGATGTCCAAACCAATGCCGGCTTGATCATACTTGGCGGAGACATCGGCGTCAACGCGCCCATTGGCCAACTCTTCCTCAGCACCAGCGCAGATCCAGTTGCACGTCCTGTTCCGGATGCTGCGACCATCATCGCAACGAGCAACGCCACCATTCGTGCCCGTGAAGTGCGCTTCGCCCAGGGCGAGAAGTTCACTGTCCTTGGTAATCTGGACCTTCAAGCAGATCGCGTGTCGATTGGTGATATCAACACACTGGGAACGTTGAAAATCGCCGCAGACACGATCTCGCTCCTGCGTCGTCCAGCAAGCACCCTGCGTGATCGCGTGGGCCAACTGCTCTCAGACCTGGGCCTGGACTTTGTCGCTGGTGGCAACATCAACTTTGAAGGCACAATCGAACTGGCAGGTGAGGGTACAAGTGAGAGTAGTTTGCCCGCCCCCCGTTTCGGCTCGGGCACAGGCACCTACAGCGCATCACTCGACCCGTTCGAGCGCGTCACCATGCTGCCCGCCGAAGTCGCTCTTGGCGCATTCCAAGGCCCTAGCAGCGAAGTCCTCGACCTTCGCGTTCCGGTACGCGACATGGTGCCCCCAACAC
>CAYRPC010000002.1:69866-76595 GCA_964425995.1 uncultured Phycisphaeraceae bacterium | reverse complement strand
GTTGAAACCGACACCGGCCACACCGGCGTTGGCGAGGCCCGCGTCGTCGGTAAGACGCACACCGTGGCTCAGTATCTGCTCGATGTTCGTCGTCACATCATCGGGCATGATCCGCATGACATCGAAGCGCTTTACCGTCGCCTGACGCTGCTCGATTTCGGCTCGGCGGGTGAGGTTGTCATGACCGGCCTCGCGCTCATTGAGATGGCCTGCTGGGACATTATGGGGAAGCAGGCGAATCTGCCGGTGTATCAGATGATCGGTGGCAAGGTGCGCGATAGCGTGCCTGCTTATGCCAATGGTTGGTACACCGTCGAGCGATCGCCCGAGCAGTTTGCCGCCGCTGCCAAACGCGTCACCGCCAAGGGGTACAAGGCGATGAAGTTTGATCCGTTTGGTAATGGCGATCTGGAACTGAGTCGCGCTGAGTTTCGCAAGTCGATCGCGCTGATCGAAGCGGTGCGGGGAGCGGTTGGGGCTGATGTGGAATTGCTCATCGAAATGCACGGCCGCTTCGCGCCGCATCAAGCGGTCGAAATCGCCAAGGCCATCGAACAGTATCACCCGAGCTGGATCGAAGAGCCGTGTCGCCCTGAAGATGTTGGCGCGCTCAAACACGTCGCAGCACACACTTCGATTCCCATCGCCACCGGTGAACGGCTCTACCGCGCTTCGCAGTTCCGCGATCTATTTGAAGATCGCAGCGTGCACATCATTCAGCCTGACATCAATCAGTGCGGCGGCCTTTATGAAGTAAAAAAAATCGCCTCCACTGCCGAGACGTACAGCGTCGTCGTCGCTCCGCACAACGTGGGCGGCATCGTCTCCACCACCGCAGCACTGCACCTGATGGCGACCCTGCGAAACGGCAAAATCCTCGAGCATTTCAACGATTTTGTGGATGAAGGCATCAAACAGTGCGGCTCGCCTTATCCGGCTGTTGTCGATGGCGCGTTCCAACTTCCGCAAGGCCCCGGCTGGGGACTCACGCTCAATCTCGATTACATCAAGTCCAACGAAGCAAAGAAAATCGATGGCGTGATTCAGGACCCCGGCCTGAATATGTTCGTCGATGAAAACTGGAACCGCAGATCGCAGACGAAATAACAGCCGCTTGCGGCGTAGCGCCGTCAGCGCGGCGATTTCCGCTTGACGGCGCTCTCGCGTGTAATGGACGTTTTCGCGCTGACGACGCTACGCCGCAAGCGGCGATGATGATTCGCGATTTGATCCTTCACCCGGTCGGTGCAATCATGGTGCATTACACGGAGTTTCCAAATATGAGCCACACGAGCACACCGTCCGCAGATTCAACTGAAAAACCCAAAGGCCCGCCGACCCCCGGAATGTCCATGCCTCGCCCGGAGATTCCTGATCTGCGCGAAAAAGGCGGCATGAAAAACGGCGAGCCGCAGCGCTCTGATAGTCGCCTGTTCATGCAACTGCTCGCCTTCACCGACTGCAAAGATTCCGCAGCACTGGGCAAGGCTCTCGAAGCAGCGCACATTCAAGGCGTCGTCTATGAAGACCTCAACGATCCCAAAGGCGTGGCGATTCTCACCATGAATCTCGATCCGAATTTCTTCATCGACACATTGCGGCCACTGCTGCGAAGCGAGCCGTTTGCGAGTCTGACGCCTAAGCCGCAGTACACGATGTTTGGCAGGTCTTATTCGCTGGGCTATGAACCGAATCTGGAAGAGACGCTGCACGAGAGGCCTCGCCGCACGGTGACGAATCCCGATTGGAAATGGGCGGTCTGGTATCCGCTTCGCCGCAGCGGCAAGTTCGAGCATCTGCCCAAGGAAGAACAGACGGCCATCCTCCGCGAGCACGGCACCATCGGCATGGCGTTTGGCGCAGGCGACTACGGCCACGATGTTCGCCTGTCGTGTCACGGCCTGGATCAAAGCGACAACGACTTCGTGATCGGTCTCATCGGCAAGGAACTTTTTCCACTTAGCGCTCTCGTGCAGACCATGCGCAAGACGCAGCAGACATCGCTGTATCTGGAAAATCTCGGGCCGTTCTGGGTGGGTCGCGCGGTCTGGCAGCATGGTGGGTGATGAGTTCCAAAGTTTTCCGGGAGGCCTCCCGTCATGGGAAGAAAACGAATCGGCGGACATTTATTTGTGTGGTGGCGAGGCGATCATCCTCCGCCGCATGTTCACGTCTATGATGGTAAGGGTCGATTTCTTGGGCGATTGCGTACCGATACGCTTGAACCGATCGGTGATTGGAAACCTTCAGCAAAGATCATCGAACTCGTCCGCCAATTGCGGGAAGAGCACGAGCTATGAAAATCATCTCGAAACAACTTCCCTTTGGTTCCGCTTCGTTCGAGCCGATGCGTGCGGTTCGTTTTGTTGCGGATGAAGATGCCTTCGAGGTCGAATTCGATTCGGGTGAAACATTTCTCCTGTCTCGCGCTTCGCTCATCACTGCCAACGGTCTAAAACCTGCTGATCATTGTGAACCTGATTCGATCTGGATCGATGGCGAAACGCGCTCGGGATTTTTTGTGCGATTTTCTGATGGTGTGGAGGCGGAAGCGTCATGGGAGTTCGTCAAGGAACGGCGGCCTTGAGACGAACCCTCGATTTGTTTAGCCGCGGAGCAAAGGCTTTGCGGCGCTCCGCGCGGAGCGGCGCAGAGCCTTTGCTCCGCGGCTAAACGATTTGCAATTGTGGGCGCAGTTGAGAACACTACGTGCATGTCCACCACCACACTTGATGAACGTCTTTCCGCCGTCCGCGCCACGCTTGGCGCGGCCGATCAGTCGCACATCCTTCATTTTTATGACACGCTCGATGATGTGGAGAAGGCATCGCTGCTGGCGGAGATTGAAGGGATCGACTGGCCTGAGGTGGCGAGGCTGGTGGAGAGTTATGTGAAGAGTAAGCCGACGTTTGATTTGCCCAGGGATGTGGAGCCTGCGCCGTTTTATCCGCGTGTCGCTAGCACACCGGAACTGGTGAAGAAGTATGCGGAGGCGAAGGCGTTGGGTGAGACCTTAATCCGCGCGGGCAAAGTTGCGGCGTTTACGGTGGCGGGTGGTCAAGGCACGCGCCTAGGTTGGGATGGGCCTAAAGGGAGTTTCCCGGCGACGCCGATTCGTAAGCTGCCGCTGTTTGGTTGCCTGGCGGAATACATCATTCGCACGCAGGAAAAGTTCGGCTGCATCGTGCCCTGGTACATCATGACCAGTCCGGTCAATCACGAAGCGACCTGCGATTTTCTCGATGAACACGAATACTTCGGCCTGGCTTATCGCGATATCAAAATCTTCCCGCAGGCCATGATGCCTGCCCTCGACATGACCACCGGCAAGGTGCTCCTCGCTTCAACTTCCTCACTCGCACTCTCCCCCAACGGCCACGGCGGCTCACTCAAAGCGCTCTACACCAGCGGCGCCATCGCTGACATGAACAAGCGCGGCATCGAACAAATCAGCTACGTGCAGATCGACAACCCGATCGTCAAAGTCATCGATCCGCTCTTCATCGGCTTGCACGCACTCGACAACGCGCAGATGAGTTCGAAGATGCTGCCCAAGGTTGCGCCCAAGGAAAAGCTAGGGAATTTCTGCAAGGTGGATGGCCGCGTGACGGTGATTGAGTACAGCGATCTGCCAGATGAACTGGCGATGCAGAAGACGCCTGATGGGGAGCTGCGATTCCGTGCGGGATCGATTGCGATTCACGTGCTGCGGAAGGATTTTGTGGAGTCGCTGTGTGAAAGTGCAAGCGGGTTTTCGCTGCCGTTTCATAGGGCGGAGAAGAAGGTGCCTTATGTTGATTTGGCGACGGGTGAGGAAATTTCGCCGACGAAACCCAATGCGGTGAAGCTGGAGACGTTTGTGTTTGATGCGCTGCCGTTGTGTGAAAGTTCGATCGTGTATGAGACGGATCGCGTTGAGGAATTTGCGCCGATCAAGAATGCGGATGCAGCGAAGGGCAAGCCGATGGAGGTCGATTCGCCTGCCTCGAGTGTGGCGATTCAAATCGAGCGGGCCGGCCGGTGGCTGGAGAAGATCGGCGTGCCAGTGACGCGTGATGATGCGGGCAACGTCGAAGGCATCGTGGAAATTTCACAGGCCACCGCGATTGAAGCGGAAGACCTGTTGCCCACCGGCCTGCCTGATGTGATCGGCCCGGCAACGCATCTGGTGATTTGATGTGACTGTGCTGATCTGTTTTCAAGCTCAATCTAATGCTAATGCTGATCCGTTTTAACCACGAGGCACGAAGACACGAAGAAATGCATGAAGTTAGAGATTCGGAGCCATTGAATAATTTGGGCAATTCATTTTTTAAGGAAGACAGGAAACAGAGAAGAGCAGGAAAATACCGGCATTGAGGCTTCTCCCATTTTTCTCGCTTTCCTGCTTTCCTTAAAAAATGAATTGGAACAGATCAATCAGAGACTTCGATTCATCTGATGAGCAATGAACTATTTTCTACATGCCTTTCTTCGTGCCTTCGTGTCTTCGTGCCTTCGTGGTAAAAATGGATTTCACATGAGTTGCGTTTGACAGTGGCGTGGAAAATGTTGATTGGCCTACTGCACAGGAGCATAAAGATGCGAACTAATCTTCTTGCATGTTGCTTCATGATGATCCTCGCGGTCAGCGCACAGGCTGCGCCGCAGGTGCAGGTCATCATCGCTGGATCCAAGAGCGATAAATCGAAACTCGATACGCCCTTTGGCATCGCCTTTGATTCGCAAGGCATCGGATATATCAACGAGTTTGATGGCGGACGGGTGTATCAACTCGACAAGCTGGGCACCCTCACACTGCTGGGTGGCAACCCCGGCGATCCCGCCACTCGCGGCAAGCCCGCGCCGCAGGCCAAAGCCTACACCGGCGATGGCGGCCCCGTCGCCAAAGCAACTTTCAACGGCATGCACACCCTCGCCGTCACTCCCGAAGGCGACATCTATCTGGCGGACACGTGGAACAATGTCATTCGCAAAATCGATCGCCGCACCGGCATCGTCACTACCTTCGCAGGCACCGGTGAAAAAGGTTTTGCAGGTGACAACGGCCCGGCAGAAAAGGCTCAGTTCCACGGCGTTTTCTGCATTTCATTCTCTCCCGATTTCGCCCGCCTCATCGTTGCCGACCTGGGCAACAAACGCATCCGCGCTATCGATATGAAAACTGCGATCGTCACCACGATCGCTGGCAACGGCATGTCGGGCAAACCTGCGGATGGTGATGTGGCTATCGATTCGCCGCTCGCTGATCCACGCGCTGCTGCGAGCGACAGACAAGGCAATGTTTACATCCTCGAACGCAATGGCCATGCCCTTCGCGTCGTCTCGCCTGATGGCAAAATCAAAACGGTCTGTGGTGGTAGCGGCAAGAAAGGGGCGAGTGACGGCGATGTGGCTGCGTCAACGATGAACGGGCCCAAGCATCTGTGTGTTGATCTACATGACAACGTGATCATTGCCGACGCAGAGAACAACCTCCTTCGCAAGTACGACGCCAAGACCGGCAACCTCACCACGCTCGCCATCAAAAACCTGGCGCGCCCGCACGGCCTCGCTGTTCATGCCGATGGCACGCTCTACATCGCGGACAGCTACAACAATCGCGTGCTGAAGGTGACGGGGTGGTAAGGCGCAGATACAAAGCGGGAAAGCGGGAACGGGCGAAAGCGAGAAATGAAAGGCATGTGCCATCGCTATCGATCGGCTCTTATTTTCCGCTTTTGCGCTTTGCTGCTTTCTCGCTTTTCCCCCTCCTGTTGGCCTCGTAGTGCCAGTGCGTTAACATGGCTCCGTTGGCGTGGCCTCGTGGTGCCTTGCTACCTGTGATCTGTCCATTGAAGCTGTCAAATAGAACCCGCAATGATTGTTGATCTGCACACCCATGTCTGGGAATCGCCCGAGCAACTGGGGCGCGGCGCTGCGCAGCGTTTGCTGCGACATGGCGGTCAGCCTTGGGATCGGCCAGATGCTTCGCCCAGCGCCCATGACAGCGCGATGGAGCCGGTGCAGTTTGCGGTGATCCTGGGCTTTGAAAGTCAGATGCTCGGCGGCTCGATTTCAGCCGAGCAGGTGGCACGCTACGTCGAGCGAAGGCCCAGCAAATACCTGGGCTTTGCAGGCATCGATCCACTCTTTGGTGGAGCGGCTAAGCGCGTCGCAGAGGCGCAGGAGATGGGCCTGGTGGGCGTCACCATTTGCCCGGCTGCACAAGGCTTTCACCCTTCGCATACCAAGGCCTGGCCGCTCTATGAAGCTTGTGCGGAGCGCGGGCTGCCGCTGCTTGTGCATGGCGTTTCGCATTTGTCTTCGGAAGGAAAATTGGAATTCGCGCAGCCGGTGCTGCTTGATGAAGTGGCCCGCGAGTTTCCAAAACTTCGCATCATCATCTCGCAAGTCGGGCATCCCTGGATCGAAGAAACGCTCACGCTGATGAGTAAGCATCGCAATGTTTTTGCGGATTTGAGTAGCGTCGTGACGCGGCCGTGGCAGCTTTATAATTTGCTGCACAGTGCTCACCAGCAGGGCGTGATGGATCGGCTGCTCTTTGGCAGCGACTTCCCGCAGTGCACGCCGCAGAAGGCGATCACCACGATTTATTCGGTGAACACGCTCACGCAAGGCACGATGTTGCCGAGCGTGCCGCGCGAACAGCTTCGCTCCATCGTCGAGCGCGATGTGCTGGAGGTGCTGGGCATTCGTCGAAAAGAAAAAGAGAAGACGCGGGTGAAG
>CAYRPC010000002.1:62993-69766 GCA_964425995.1 uncultured Phycisphaeraceae bacterium | reverse complement strand
GTTAGCGCGCCGGTGGCAGCTATGCCTATTGCTTTGGCGGCGGCTGCCCCGTCAGTAATAACGGCCGCGCCTGTCACGCCCATCGCGCCAGTCAGCAGCGATGCCGCAGTTGATGACGAAGTGAAGGACGATATTTCGGACACTTACGAACTTGAAGAATCGTCTGATGTTGATGCTGATGTCGCTGATACTGCCGCTGCAAGTTCGAAGGATGTCGAAGAAGACGATGCTGCTGACGACGTTGATGGTGAAAGAAATGACGACTCATCGCTGGAAGATGCACCATCAGAAACCAAACCCGGGGATTGAGAAATGAACGGAATCATGATGAAATCCTTTATTCGATTTGCGCACAGCCGTTGCCGAGTTGATGCAATGGTTCTGTCGCTGCTACTGCTAGCGACTTCTTCTGGTTGTTCGTGGATGCAGCCGGGCAATTGGGGCACGCTCTATAATCCGTTCTCCGCGCTGGGCGGCGAAGGTGGCAGCCTGACCGTGCGCAGTTTCAACGACACCGATGACACCACGCGCGGCTCGTTTCAAACAGGCATCTACACCACCGCTGATCAAAACTCCGCCACGATGATTCTCTTCGATGGCCCCGCGGAGAATCCCAAAGCAGCGGTGACGATTCGCATGTTCTGGAATCCACACGCCGGCAGGACGCCCATCGATGCCACCGCGACCAACGCCACGGTGCAGTACGTGATCTTCGATGAAGCGGGCAAAGAGATCGCCATCTACAGCGGCGCAGGTTATTTTTATCCCAACAACACCGTCGGCAGCGATTCATTCACCGGCAGCCTCTGGCAATCTTCGCTTCGCATCGCTGACAAGAGCGAAGGCTTTGAAGACAAAATCGGACAGGCCCGCATTGATGGCAAGTTCACCGTCACGCGCGATGATCTGGCGGTGAATCCCGCGCTGCATCAATTGAATGTGCAGATCAAGGAACGCCTTGGCAGGACGAGAATGGTGATGGATGAGAAGGATGTGCAAACGCGCGGTAAGAATCCATCGTGAAGATTTCAAATATGAGATTTGGGATTTAAGATTTTCTCGTTGCATCGCGCTGGCCGCCGCCGAGCCTATGGCCAGCGGCTAAACGAAAAGCAGTTCATTCTGATCTCTGACTTCTGACCTCTGACCTCTGACTTCTGACCCGCCCCGAGGATTTACCATGCTTCACCGCTTCACACGTCGCAGCGCACTACTTTCCATGATCGCTACCGCTTCGCTTACCCTCACCGGCTGCGGCGGCGGTAACAACGAGAACGCCAACAAGATCGTCGTCGGCGAGTACGGCTCGCTCTCGGGCGAACAAGCCACCTTCGGCAAGACCACCCATCAGGGCGTCGCTCTTGCCGAGAAGCAGATCAATGCCGCCGGCGGGATCAACGGCAAAGAGCTGAAGATCATCACGCTCGACAATCGCTCCAAGCCCGATGAAACCCGCAACACCGTCACCAAGCTCATCACCGATGACAAGGTCGTCGCGCTCATCGGCGAAGTCGCTTCCGGTCGCTCGCTCATCGGTGCCCCCATCGCTCAGAAATATGGCGTGCCGATGATCAGCCCTTCTTCGACCAATCCCGAAGTCACCCGCATCGGCGACAAGATTTTCCGCGTCTGCTTCATCGATCCCGATCAGGGCTACGCCGTCGCCAAGTTCGCCATTGACAATCTCAAAGCGAAATCCGCTGCGATTCTGTTCGATCAGAAGGAGCCTTACTCGACGGGGCTTCGTGACAACTTCCGCGACTGGTTCAAGAAACTGGGCGGCACCATCACCACCGAGCAGCAATACTCGGGCGGCGATGCGGACTTTGGCGCGGTGCTGGGTTCCATTCGCGACAGCAAGCCGGATGTGGTTTTTGTGCCTGGCTATTACAACGATATTCCCAACATCGCGATTCAGGCGCGCAAGCTGGGCATCACAGTGCCGCTGCTTGGTTCGGATGGATGGGAGACGGAGAATCTGCCCAGCCGCGCTGAAGGCAAGCTCGAAGGCTGCTACTACTCGAACCATTACGCACCGGCTGACCCGCGTCCTGAATCGGTCACCTTCGTCGAAGCATTCAAGAAAGAATATGGCCACGAACCCAGCGCGCTGGCTGCCTTGGGTTATGACTCGGTGATGCTGCTCGCTGATGCGATCAAGCGCAGCCCATCGCTCAAGGGCAACGACCTGGCTGACGCGATTCGCAACACGAAGGATTTCATCGGCGCCACCGGCACGATCAACTTCAACAAGGAACGCAATCCGGTCAAGCCGATGGTCATGATCAAGATTGAGAACGGCAAGGAAGTTTATGTGGCGACGATCAACCCGCCCAAGGATTAAGTGAGTGTGACGCAGGGTGGGCTTGGCTCACCCTTTTTCATAAGCAGATCGGGAAGGCGAACAGCGCAAGAGCCTATGGCTTTTTCTTATTCCCCTCCCTCCTAGGGAGGGGCTAGGGGAGGGTCGATCGCTCAGTGAAACGGCATGAAACGCAGCACGATTGTTTATCGAAAAACCAACCCTCCCCCAACCCCTCCCTGAGATGGAGGGGAGTACGAGCCAAATTCGCCCTCCCAGTTTCGCCTTCCCAGTTTCGCCTTCCCAGTTTCGCCTTCCCGAATGATTCGCTTTCACCACGCGATTGTTTCGAGTTTAATCTTCCTCCCTCTGTGACCAAACTTCTCCAAACACTTCTGGATGGTTTCTCCGTCGGCAGCCTCTACGCGCTGGTCGCACTCGGATACACGATGGTGTACGGCGTGCTTCGCTTCATCAACTTCGCGCATGGCGATGTCTTCATGCTCGGGGCGTGGGTGTCGTGGACGATTGCCAAGTGGCTCACCTGGACCGGCCCCGATGCTTCGCCGCCCTGGTTTGCCGCCATCGTGCTGCTGTTTGGATCCATGCTTGTCTGCGGCACGCTGGGCTATCTCATCGAACGGTTCGCCTATCGGCCGCTGCGAAAATCGCCGCGACTCAACGTCCTCATCACCGCCATTGGCGTGTCGCTCTTTATTCAAAACGCCGGTCAGCTCAATTTCATCTTCGGCACTGATCCGCAGAAGATGCCGCAGCTTCTGCCTGATGTCACGCTCTTTACACTGGCGGGTGTCAACTTCGAACTCATCGATGCCATCATCGTCTCCACCGCCATCGCGCTGATGGTCGCGCTACAGTGGCTGGTCTATGGCACCAAGCTGGGGCTGGGTATGCGAGCGGTGAGCCACGATCCGCAGACGGCAGCGCTCATGGGCGTGCCAGTCGATCGCGTGATCAGCCTGACCTTCGTCATCGGCTCCGCATTGGCAGCGGGGGCTGGACTGCTCTTCGCACTTGAATATCGCAACCTTCAGCAACCTGCCGCCGCGACATGGGTGCTCTTTGGACTCAAGGCTTTCGTCGCTGCCGTGGTGGGCGGCATCGGCTCCATGAAGGGCGCCATGGTCGGCGGTCTGATCATCGGTCTGCTCGAAACCGTCTGCTCCGCTTACGTCTCGCCGCAGTTTCGTGAGGTCTATGTCTTTGTCCTGCTCATCATCGTGCTGCTGGTCAAACCCAGCGGCATCTTCGGCAAGATGGAAACGGAGAAGGTGTGAGGAGCGAGTGTCGGGTGTCGGGTATCGGGTGTCGGGTGTCGGGTTTGAATCGAATGTGCATTGAATCATGAGCGAACAAGCGCCCACACAACCTGACCTTGCAAGTCCAGCGAACGTCACCGTGACGACTGCTGCCGGTCGCAGTGCGCTCTTTCCGCTCATTGGTCTGGCGGTGGCGTTTGTGCTGCATCGGTTCATCGCGCCGCTGCTCAGTCCGTATCACGCCGGCCTCGCGCTGGACATCGGCGTCAATATCATCCTTGCCGTCTCGCTCACCATCGTCAACGGCTACACCGGTCAGTTCTCCATCGGCCACGCCGGCTTCATGGCCATCGGTGCCTACACCGCAGGCGCGACCACCTACTACGGCTCGATCCTCTTCATGGGCCACTATGACTTTGCCGGCGGCATCCTCAGCGCGCCCATCGGCATGGAGACCACCAGCTTCTTCACCGGCGGCGACTCGCTTTTTCTCGCCGGCTGCATCATGGGCGGCATCATGGCGGCGCTCGCTGGCCTGATCGTCGGGCTTCCTTCGATTCGCCTGCGCGGAGATTATCTCGCCATCGTCACTCTCGGCTTTGGCGAAATCATGCGCGTCCTGCTCGAGCAAAGCCCCGAGCAGATTCTCTCCATCGAACAGGTCAAACAGACCGGCTTCCCCGGCGTCGTGCCTCACTTGGGCGGGGCCATCGGGTTTGGCAGAATCCCGCAGTATGCCAGTCTTTTTTGGGTCTATGCGTTTGTCACACTCACGCTCATCGTGGCGTACCGATTGAAATTTTCTTCGCATGGCCGGGCGCTTTTGGCCATACGTGAAAACGAAGTCGCAGCCGGTGCCATGGGTGTGCCCATCACGCGCTACAAGGTCATCGCCTTCGTCATCGCTGCGGCGCTGGCGGGCCTGGCGGGCGGACTATTCGCGCATCAGGTGCGACTGATTCCTTCCACCTTCGGGTTTCAGAAATCGTTCGATGTGCTCATCATGGTCGTACTCGGCGGGCTCGGCTCCATCAGCGGCTCGATCATTGCGGCGGCGATTGTCACGCTGCTGCCGGAGGTTTTGCGCGATCCGCCTTCGATCTGGCCGGTGATGCTCGGGCTGATCGTGGTGCTTGCGATCGTGCGCAGGAAGCGCGCGATTAGGCCTACGATCATTCTCGCGCTGGTGACCATTGCGTGGGAGGTGCTGCGCGCGGTGGTCGGCGATCTGTCGCCTTATCGCATGGTGATGTTTGCGCTGGCGCTGATACTGATGATGATCCTTCGGCCACAGGGATTCTTTGGCATCCACGAAATCTGGGATTACTGGAAGCGCAAGAAAATCGCAGCCAATGGAGCACGCCCATGACAAGCATGACAAGCATGACAAGCATGATGAGCGAGGCTCTGTTCCATATCGAAAATGTTTCGCTCTCTTTTGGCGGCCTCAAGGCGGTTGTCGATTTTCAGCTCCGCATGAACAGCGGCGATTTGCACGGCCTCATCGGCCCCAATGGCGCAGGCAAAACCACGATCTTCAATCTCATCACCGGCGTCTATCAACCTGATGAAGGCTTCATTCACCTCGCTGGCAAGCCCATGCAAGGCAAAGCGCCTTGGGCTATCGCCTACGCAGGCATCGCGCGAACGTTTCAGAATATCCGCCTGTTCCCCGACCTTTCCGTCATCGACAACGTGCGCACCGCCAATCATCTGCGCAAGAAACACACGCTGCTCCACACGCTGCTGCGCGCCCCGCGTCATCTGACCGATGAGCAGACGATGATGGATCGCGCTACCGAGCTGCTCGATGTCATCGGCCTGCTTCATGTGAAAGACCACCTGGCCCGCAACCTGCCATATGGCGATCAGCGCAGGCTGGAAATTGCCCGTGCGCTGGCCACGCTTCCCAAGGTGCTCTTGCTCGATGAGCCGGCGGCGGGCATGAACCCCAGCGAAAAGAAAAGCCTGATCACACTGATCCAGAAAATTCGCGAGCAGTTTGATGTCACGATTCTGCTCATCGATCACGACATGAACCTGGTGATGAATCTGTGCGAACACATCACCGTCCTGGACCACGGCCAAATCATCGCCGCCGGCACACCGCAGCAGGTGCAGAAAAGCGACGAGGTGATCAAGGCGTATCTGGGGGAGCCAGCGGGGGAGTAATACTTATTATTTATTACTTAATATTTATTACTTAACAGCTATTGAAAGGCACTGTTGCCGTAGATTAATATATATGTTTACCTCATCACGATGCCTTGACAATAACTATTAAATAATAAGTATTAAGTAATAAGTAATAGTCTTTTTCCTTCTCCCTATGCCTTTACTCGAACTCAACAATCTCCACGTTCACTACGGCGCTATCGAGGCGCTGCACGGCATCAATGTATCGGTGGAGCCGGGCCAGATTGTGGCGCTTCTGGGATGTAATGGCGCAGGCAAATCGACCACGCTGCGCGCCATCAGTGGGCTGGTGCCGGCGTCGCAGGGGAGCATCAAGTTTGAAGAGCAGGCGATCGAACGACTCAAGCCACACGAAATCGTGCGGCTGGGCATCGCGCAGGCTCCCGAAGGACGCGGCATCTTTCCCAATTTCTCCGTCGAAGAAAACCTGCGCATCGGTGCCTTCACCCGCACCAATCAAAGCGAGATCCGCAAGGATCACGAAGAAGTGCTGGGGCTGTTTCCGCGCCTGCGCGAACGACTCCAGCAAAACGCCGGCACACTTTCGGGCGGCGAACAGCAAATGCTCGCCATCGGCAGAGCCATGCTCGCACGGCCCAAGCTGCTGCTGCTCGATGAACCATCGCTGGGTCTGGCGCCGCAGCTTGTGCGCGTGATTTTTCAGATCGTCCGCCAGATTAACGCCAGGGGCACCACGATTCTCCTCGTAGAACAGAACGCCAACATGGCACTGGAAGTGGCGCACCGCGCTTATGTATTGGAAGTGGGCCAGATCAAAATGGAAGGCGATGCGAAGAAGCTGGCTGCCAGCGATGAGGTGCGCAAGGCCTATCTGGGCGTGGGGTGAAACGATATCTATCACGTGGCTGACGGAGCGATTTGATAATCATTCACCAGAGGGAACATCTGAGTGCGCGGGACTTTTGCCGTGTCAATTGCGACATCCGGGAGCGTGATGGTAGAATGGAAACGGTATTGGCATTGTCATTGTCATT
>CAYRPC010000002.1:0-62893 GCA_964425995.1 uncultured Phycisphaeraceae bacterium | reverse complement strand
ATTGGCATTGTCATTGTCATTAACCATCATCAATTCTGGAGACATGTGATGACGCTGTCGCGGGGCACCTGTACGATCTTGGTCGGCCTTGCTCTGACCTGCTTGGCGCTGCTAGCGGGCTGTGACGTGAGTGAGTCGCCGCCGGCTGTCGCGAAGGATTCGCCGCTGCCCAAAGAGGATGCGCCCAAAGCTGTGCCCGCTGTTCGCGAAGGCTGGCCCACCGAAGCCCAGGCGAAGACGGCGATCTTCAAGGTCGAATACGCCATCCAAGCGTCAGACACAAACAAGCAGGTCTGGAAGGTCAAGGACATGAGGCACGAGGTTCAATCCGTGCAGTTTGCGAAACAGACCACACAGAAGCAGATGAATTTCGGTGCCAGCGCGATCACGGTCTATCCGGCGAAAATTCTGTACACCCGCATCACCGACTACGAACACAAAGAGGCAACGCGCGAGCAACTGGGCGCTGATGGTGTGTGGTTTCTCTATCGCGACAGCTTCGGTCAGTGGACGGCCAAGTATGGCAGCGAGTGATGATGGAATCAATCCACTTCAAGAGCCGTAACTCAACGAGTCGCGGACGCCCAAGGCTTGAAGGGGTGTACGTCACGCCTTGTTTTGGAGTCAAGGCTGTTTAGTTCTCTCTGGCCTTTGGCCTATCGGAGAGAACACGAAGGGCACGAAGAAAACGGAGGACACGAAGTGAAGAAGCCTGTTCATGAATCCGATGCTCATCTCGACGTTTCTATTCTTAACTTCGTGACCTTCTTCATCTTCGTGTCCTTCGTGTTCTCGGCGGTGGAATCAAGATGATTAAGAAGTAAACAACCCTTGTTTTGGAGTGGCAGCAGGTTGATTTAGATTCAGATGCTGATCCACAAGACCACTGATTGAATGAACACTCCAACAGGCCGTTGGCGTCCGCGACTCGTTGAGTCGCGGCTGGGTTCACCCTGTATTTATCCCGAACCGAGGTCAAAAAAAACACCCGCGACTGGCGCGGGTGTTTGGCTCAATTGAATTTGATCGACTTCGCTTTAGTGCTTGTTGACGCCCGGGGCATCTTCGCCAAGGAGTTGAGCGACGAGGCGTGACTCGCCGATGGTCGTCTCGATTTCGCCAGGGGCCACGGCACCGGCGGCCACGGCGATGGCGGCGGCATCTTCGAGTTCCTCTTCGCGCGTCGGGGTTTCCAGAGCCGGCGGCTCGGCCAGTTTGATGACCTTCATCCGTGTGTAAGCCTTAAAGCCGGTGCCTGCGGGGATCAGGTGACCCAGCAGCACATTTTCCTTGAGGCCGATGAGCGTGTCGGTGCGGGCAGCCAGTGCTGCTTCGGTGAGCACCTTGGTCGTTTCCTGGAAGGATGCACCTGACAGGAACGATTCGCTCTGGAGCGATGCCTTGGTGATACCGAGCAGCAGCGTCTTGGCGGTCGCGGGCTTGGCCTTGACGGCTTTGGCTCCGACCTTGCCATCGGCTTCGGCGCGGGCGTTGGCTTCTTTGATCTGGGACTTCGTGTAGATGCCCGTGAGTGCGAGGCCGGTGTCGCCCGGATCCTTGATGCGGCCTTTCTTGGCGATCGCTTCGTTGGCATCGCGGAAGCGGAACTTATCGACGACTTCGTTAGGCAGCAGGTCGGTGTCGCCGGGGTTTTCCAGACGAACCTTATGGAGCATCTGCGACAGCATGATTTCGATGTGCTTGTCGTTGATGGGCACGCCCTGAGCGCGGTACACGTTCTGCACTTCATCGAGCAGGTAGTTGAACAGCGCCTCTTCGCCCTTGATGCGAAGGATGTCGTGCGGAACAAGCGGGCCATCGATCAGCGGATCGCCTGCGGTGACATAGTCGCCTGTGTGCACCAGCAAGTGACGATCTTGTGGCACGTGGTGTTCAACTTCCAGGCCAGAGTCGCCCTTGATGATGATGGTCATCTTGCCGCGGCGACGGTCGCTGCGAAGCTCGATGGCACCGGAGATTTCCGCCATGACAGCGGCTTCCTTGGGCTTACGAGCTTCGAAGATTTCCGTAACACGGGGCAGACCACCGACGATGTCCGAAGAACGGCTGACATCGCGCGGCTGACGGGCGAGCATATGACCAGCCTCGATCTTGTCGCCTTCTTTAACTTCGATACGAGCCTTGGCGGGCAGGTAGTGGAAGTCGAGGATCTTGCCGCTGGCGTCTTCGATGACGACCTGCGGATGTTTTTCGCCCTTGTGTTCGATGACGACGAGTGCTTCGCCCTTGTTGCCTTTGCGCTTGCCGGGGGTGGCAGATTCGGCTTCGGGGCGGACGGTTTCGCCGATCTGGATGTCCTTGAACTTCACGATGCCCGCCTTCTCGGCGAGGATCGGCGTGCGGTGCGGATCCCACTGGACGATGAGCTGGCCCTTGCGAATCTGCTCGCCAGGCTTGACCGTGATGTACGAGCCGTACTGAACCTTGAACTTCTCAAGCTCACGGCCCTTGGCATCGAGCACAGCGATTTCGCCGTTGCGTTTGAGGGTGACGAGCACTTCGTTGCCGTCGTCATCCTTGGTGAGCACTTCGGAGCAGTCGCGGACAGCGATGGTGCCGCCGTTGTTGGAGCGGAAGCTGTTTTCCTGAACGCCCGAGGTTGATACACCACCGGTGTGGAACGTACGCATGGTGAGCTGCGTGCCGGGCTCGCCGATGGACTGGGCGGCAATGATGCCTACTGCCAATCCTTCTTCGACGGCTGCACCGGTGGACATATCCTGACCGTAGCAGCGGACACACATACCCTGGCGCGATTCGCAGGTGAGCGGCGAACGAACCATGAGGCTGTTGATGCCCAGGGCTTCGATCTTGGCGGCGGCGGTAGCGTCGATGTTCTGGTTTTCTTCGACGATCAGTTCATCCGTGATCGGATTGCGGATCGTCTCACGAGCGGTGCGACCGATGATCGATGCACGCAGAGGCACATCGATTTCTTCGCCCTTGAAGATGGCTCGCTTGGTGATGCCTTGCTTGGTGCCGCAGTCGGTTTCGGTGACGAAAACGTTCTGCGCCACATCGGCGAGCTTACGGGTGAGGTAGCCCGAGTCAGCGGTCTTGAGCGCGGTATCGGCCAGACCCTTGCGGGCACCGTGCGTCGAGGAGAAGTATTCGAGAACGGACAGACCTTCGCGAGCGTTCGCCTTGATGGGCGTCTCGATGATTTCGCCGTTGGGCTTGGACATCAGACCACGCATACCGGCGAGCTGCTGAATCTGGCTGACGTTACCACGGGCACCTGAGTCGCTCATCAGCCACACGGGGTTGAGATAACGCTTGCCTTCGTTGCCATCGATGGGCACGGGCAGGCCCGCTTCATCGCGGCGATCGTTCTTGAGTTCAATCAGCAGTTCCTTCTGCACGCTTTCACGGCAGTGGGTCCAGAGATCGAGAAGCTGGTTATAACGTTCACGCTCGGTGATGGCACCGGCATGGAACGCCTTCTCGACGCGATCGACTTTCTTCTGCGTTTCTTCAATGATGATGTGCTTCTTCGCAGGGATACGAAGATCGCTGATACCAAAGGACAGGCCGGCCACGGTGGCGCGCTTGAAGCCTGTTTCCTTGAGCTTGTCGAGCAGATCGATCGTGGCGGGACGACCGGCGACGGCATAAGTATCGTCGATGACGCGCGAGCAGCCTTTCTTACCCAACGAGCAGTTGTAGTAAGGCATGCCCGGGTCGAGGATGTCGTTGAGGATCAGACGACCGACCGTCGTGACCACGCGATCATTGGCGGGGAACGGCTTGGCATCGCCACGCTGTTCGTCCACGATCTTGGTGTACTTGCCCTTGGGCATGCGGACAACGATGGGCGTGTGAATGCCGATGCGCTTGAGATCGTAGGCGAGGAACGCTTCGACCACGTCCTTGAACTTGGGGCAATTCTCTGCTTTAGCTTCGGCTTCTTCAGGCATGACGGTGACGTAATAGACACCGAGCACGATATCCTGCGAAGGCGAGATAATCGGGTTGCCGTTGGCGGGCGAGAAAATGTTGTGCGTCGAGAGCATCAGCACCTGGGCTTCAGCTTGGGCCTCGATCGAGAGCGGCAGGTGGACCGCCATCTGATCGCCGTCGAAGTCGGCGTTGAAGCCGGTGCAGACGAGCGGGTGAATCTTGATGGCGTTGCCTTCAACGAGCACCGGTTCAAACGCCTGGATACCCATGCGGTGAAGCGTCGGGGCGCGGTTGAGGAGCACCGGATGCTGATAGATGACCTCTTCGAGAATATCCCAGACTTCGGGGTCGCGGCGTTCGAGCATTTTCTTCGCCGACTTGATCGTGTCAGCCAGGCCATGCTCTTTGAGCTTGCGAATGATGAAGGGCTGGAAGAGTTCGAGGGCGATCTTCTTGGGAAGGCCGCACTGATTGAGCTTGAGTTCCGGGCCAACGACGATGACCGAGCGCGCGGAATAATCGACGCGCTTGCCCAGCAGGTTTTCGCGGAAGCGACCCTGCTTGCCTTTGATCATGTCAGTCAGTGACTTGAGCGGACGGTTGGAAGAACCCAGCACCGGACGACGGCAGCGGCCGTTGTCAAAGAGTGCATCGACCGACTGCTGGAGCATCCGCTTTTCGTTGCGGATGATGACCTCGGGCGCGTTGAGGTCCATCAGTTTCTTGAGGCGGTTGTTGCGGTTGATGATGCGCCGGTACAGATCGTTCAAGTCGCTGGTAGCGAAGTTGCCCGACTCGAGCAGCACCAGAGGACGCAGGTCGGGCGGAATTACCGGGACCACGTCCATCACGAGCCATGCTGGGTCGTTCTCGCTGCCGCGAATCTGCTCGACGAGTTTGAGACGCTTGGCCAGGTCCTTGATCTTCTGTTTGCTCTTGGTCTCGCGGAGTTCATCGCGGATCTCGGTGGCGATAGCCGAAAGATCCAGGCGTTCGATGAGGTCGCGCATGGCATCGGCACCCATGAGGGCCTTGAATGCGTTGCCGAACTTGTCCTGCGCTGCGCGGAACTCGTCTTCAGTGAGGACTTGCTTGAACTTCAGTTCAGTGTCGCCCGCGTCGGTGACCACGTAATCCTGGTAATAGATGACCTTTTCTAGGTCACTGGTCTTCATCCCCAGCAGCGTGCCCAGACGGCTGGGCATGCTCTTGAAGAACCAGATGTGGACGATCGGGCTGGCCAGATTGATATGGCCCATGCGCTTGCGGCGCACGCGCGAGTGGGTCACTTTGACGCCGCAGCGGTCACAGATGATGCCCTTGTACTTGGTCCCGCGATACTTGCCGCAGGCACACTCGTAGTCGCGCTCGGGCCCGAAGATGCGTTCGCAGAAAAGGCCGTCCTTTTCCGGGCGATAGGTGCGGTAGTTGATCGTCTCGGGCTTCTTCACCTCGCCATAGGACCACGCCCGGATGTCGTTGGGCGATGCCAACGTGACCTTGACGGCGGAAAAGTCATTAACGCGATCGTAAACGGTCTCTGCCATGTTCCACTTCCTTCTGCTATACGCCGCTGAAGCCTCATGCCGTCGCGTGTGATTCGATGCGGATTCGCCTACTGCTCACACTAACTTACCGAACACATCAATACCCTTTGACTCTGTAACTCGTTGCGTGACTTCCGAGCCTTCCCTCTGATAGATCGTGTTGCCGCCCGTATGAAACTTCGCGATCGGGGCGAGCTTGCGAGTGAACGGGTCGTAGTCGCAGGGAGTCAAGCCGTGGTCGCGGAGGACTTTGTCGACCTGTTCGTCTCCGATGCCATACCTAGAACCAGAGCCGTTGAGCTCGATCACAACCCCAAGAAGGGATGTCTCGGACAGCAAACGTGCGCCCCCGCGTAGCGCGTTGAGCTCGAAGCCTTCAACGTCGATCTTGATGAGGCGTACTTGTCCGGCGGGGGAGATCATGTCGAGCGTCGTCATTTCGACCTGCTCAGACTGCCCAGTAGTACTGGCAGTCAGGACGTGATTTGTGGTATCGTTGGTGCTAGTCATGTTGCAGATGCCCGCAGACTCGCCAACAGCGACGCGGCGAGCATCGACAAGATTACCAATCTGATTCACATCGACGTTCTGTCGGAGACGGTTGTAGGTAGACTTGACAGGCTCGCATGCGATGACCCGTGCGCCGCATCCTCGTCCGGCGAGGATCGAATACGAACCGATGTTGGAACCTATGTCCAGAAAGAGGTCTCCGGGTCGCAGCACATGCGCCACGAAGAGCATGTCTGGAAACTCGTGGAGCCCGCAGTAGTAGTTCCCAGTTGCTCCGGTATCACCACGAGCCGCTATGAGCACACCGCCTCCACCCATAGGGAGCAGCGCGGGGACCCGAAGCACACGACTTGCGAACTGCCACCTGGCAAAGCGACCAAAGGCCGCCGCTCGCCGCCCTTTGTTGAGCGGGTGTTTGGAAAGGAATGACAGTGTGCCTGTAAACGACATGGCGAGACTTACGACACCGCGAAACGAGGAAACTCCCTAGACACCATTGGGGCAAGACATCGAGTACGCAGTAGCTTTACAGCAAACTCCCGCCTTCCTTCAACTTCTTCTCCAGAATGACGTTCAAGCCAAGTCCCTTGAGCTCATTGCACAGCACGTCGAAGGCGACGGGCATGCCCGCCTCCAACTTGTGTACGCCCTTGACCATGCTCTCGTAGATCTTTGTGCGACCTTCGACATCGTCGCTCTTGACCGTGAGCAGTTCCTGCAGGATGTAGGCAGCGCCGTACGCCTCGAGCGCCCACACTTCCATTTCGCCGAAGCGCTGACCGCCCGTGCGGGCCTTGCCGCCAAGGGGTTGCTGTGTGATCAGCGAGTACGGTCCGGTTGCGCGAGCGTGGATCTTGTCGTCCACCAGATGGTGTAGTTTCAGGAGGTACATGACGCCGACAGTGGTCTTCTGGTGGAAGGCTTCCCCCGTGCGACCATCGTGCAATTGAATCTTGCAGCCCTTGGGCATCTGTGCCAGCAACTCACGCCAGTTCGGGAATGTTCCCGTCTTTTCGTAGTTGTCCAGTTTGTGCTTGACATGCTCGTTGGCCTCGGAGATCGCAGCGTGGACTTCCTCCTCCCGCGCACCGTCGAAGACGGGCGTGGTCGCCTGGAAGCCCAGCACCTTGGCGGCCCAACCCAGGTGGGTTTCGAGAATCTGCCCGACGTTCATGCGTGAAGGCACGCCCAGCGGGTTGAGTAGCACGTCCACAGGAGTGCCGTCCTCCATGAACGGCATTTCCTCTTCGGGCACGATGCGGGCGATCACGCCCTTGTTGCCGTGGCGGCCGGCCATCTTGTCGCCGACGCTCAGGTGGCGCTTGGTGGCGACATAGACCTTGACCATTTCTAGCACGCCCTGCGGGAGTTCATCACCCCGCTTCATATGGCTGACCTTGCGGGCCTTCTCGGCTTCGACCGCCTTCACGCGTGGCCAGAACTGCTTATAGAGGCGTTCAGCAGCGTCGCGAGTTTCTTTGCCGCCCTTCGCCCACTTCATGTCAAAGGTGCGAATCTGTTCGAGGATGACTTCGGGAATATCGCTTGCGCCGACCTTCTGACGGGTCATCGGGTCGACCATGGGCGTGCCCAGTGCGTCGTTCATCGCAGTCGTCATCTGCTTGAACAGGCCGATCGCCTTCTCATCCATCAACTTTTCATAATCGCCTATGTCCTTCTTGAGGGTCTTCTTCTGCTCCTCGGACATGTGCAGGCGACGGCTGAACTTCTTGGCGCCGATCACGACACCCTCGACGCCCGCAGGCACTTCGAGACTGTCGTTCTTAACGTCCTCGCCCGCCCGCCCGAAGATCGCGTGCAGCAGTTTTTCTTCTGGCGTGAGTTCGGTCTTGCTCTTGGGGCTGACCTTGCCCACGAGGATGTCGCCCGGGCCCACGCGGGCACCGATGCGAATGATGCCCAGATCGTCGAGATTGCGCAGCATCTTCTCGCTGACGTTGGGAATATCGCGGGTGAACTCCTCGCGACCCAGTTTGGTCTCGCGAATTTCAACGTCGAACGCGTCGATGTGGATGCTTGTGAACACGTCGTCTTTGACGAGCCGCTCGTTGATGACGATCGCATCTTCGAAGTTGTACCCGTCAAAGGTGTTGAACGCGACGAGCACGTTCTTGCCCAGGGCGAGTTCGCCCAGGCGCGTGCTCGCGCCATCGGCGATGACCTGGCCTTTCTCAACCTTTGCGCCCGGTCGCACGATGGGCTTCTGATTCTGGCATGTGCGTTCGTTGAGGCCAACGAACTTGCGCAGTTCATACTCGTCGGCGTTGTCGATGATGATCCGCTCGCTGTCGACATACGTCACGGTGCCCGCGTTCTTGGCGCGGATCACCATGCCCGTGTTCAGGCCGATGGTCTTTTCCACGCCCGTGCCGATCATGGGTGGATCGATCTTTATGAGCGGCACGGCCTGACGCTGCATGTTCGAACCCATGAGCGCGCGGTTCGCATCGTCGTGCTCGAGGAATGGAATGAGTGAGGCGGAGATGCCGACGATCTGCTTGGGGCTGATGTCGAGATAGTCAACCTGGCCCGAATCAACCTCCGCCAGTTCCCCGTTCACACGGGCGAGAATCATGCCCTTGCTGAGTTTGCCGTCCGCGTCCAGCGCGTCGGTCGGTGCGAGCACCGTACGCATTTCCTCGTCGGCACGGAGATAGAGCACCTTGCCGGTGGCCTTGCCGTCCTTGATTTCGCGATAGGGAGTGCGCAGGAAGCCGTACTCATCGATCGACGAGAACATGCCCAGGCTTGCGATCAGACCGATGTTGGTGCCTTCGGGGGTTTCGATCGGGCAGATGCGCCCGTAATGGCTGATGTGAACGTCGCGCACTTCAAAGCCAGCACGCTTGCGATTGAGGCCGCCCGGCCCGAGGGCCGACAACCGGCGCTCGTGGATCAGCGACGAAAGTGGGTTGGTCTGGTCGACCACCTGGCTCAGTTCGCTTCGGCCAAAGAAAAAATCGATCGCGCTGCTGATGCTCTTGGTGTTGACCAAGTCGGCGATCTTGATGACCTCATCAGGTTCCTTGACGCTCATGCGTTCCTGCACGGTGCGGCGCAGTTTCAAGAAGCCCTTGCGGAGTTCTTCCACAGCCAGTTCGTCCAGTGTGCGTAGGCGACGATTGCCAAGGTGGTCGATGTCATCAACCACAGCGATCGGCCGGTTGGTCTTGGCATCCTGACGCCCGCTGCGCAGGTCCAGCAGATACTGCACCACGCGGAGGAAGTCCTCGCCGCGGATGAACATCAGATCTTCGGGAGTGTCAAGATCGAACTTGCGGTTGATGCGGAAGCGACCCACGCGCCCGAGGCGGTAGCGATTGTCATCGAAGAACTTCTCGTAGAAGAGTTGACGCGCCTTCTCGACCTGGGGCGGATTGCCCGGACGAAGCTTGTTGTAGACCTTCAGCAATGCTTTTTCATAGGTGCTGTCGGCCTCGAATTGTTCGAGCTTCTCCTCGGCAACGGTGTTGAGGATCAACACATCGCTCGGATTCTCGATGACGCGGACCTTCTTGAGGTTGCTCTTGTGGATTGCGCCGGCCTGGTCGCCGATCTGACGCCCCACGTGGACAAGTTCTTCGCCCGTCTCGGTATCGATGATCGACTCGGCAGCCCAATGCTCGGGCTTGATGTTCTCGATTTTGACTTCGCTGATTTCGTAGAAGAGTGCAAGGAGGTTGGCAGTCTCGGCCACGCTCTCATCGAGACAGCGCAGGAACGTGGTCGCTGCGAGCTTCGTGCTCTGGTCGATTCGCATCGCCAGCACGTCCTTCTTTGTGACTTCGAGTTCGATCCAACTGCCGCGCTCTGGGATAACCCGGGCGCTGTGCAGGGGCCGGTCGCCTTCGCTGGAGAGGATGCTGAAGTCCACACCCGGGGAGCGGTGGAGCTGGCTGACGATCACGCGTTCGGCGCCGTTGACGATGAACTCGCCGCCACCCATCATGATGGGGAACTCGCCCAGATAAATCTGTTCCTCGAAGACTTCTTGTCGGCTCTCTCGTTTGAGGCGCAGGCCCACCCGGAAGGGGCGGCCATAGGTCAGGCGCAGCTCTCGACACTCGTCGGAGGTATAGCGCGGCTCCTCGAGTGTGTAGTTCACATACTCGAGCTTCATGGTCCCGTCGTAGCTCTCGATCGGGAAGACCTCGCGCATCAGGGCCTCAAGGCCCAGCGTGATGACGCGGTCGTCCGAACTCTTGGCAAGCTGCAGAAAACGCTCATAGGCGTCGGTCTGCACCTTCGTCAAGTCGGGGATTTCAACGGAATCCCCGCGCTTCGCGAACTTGCGGACAGGGCGGGAAAAGTGCATCGACGATGAAGTACCTGCCATCGTGCGTCCTCTCGATGGAAAAACGAGACGACACCAACACGCGGCGACCCGCGCGGGCGTCGTTTACTCAAGCTTTGATAAATGCGTCGTTCAACGGCTGACCCAAACCGCCAAACAGGAGTGTGAGGTAAATCGGGACCAACTCGCCAGTATACCACTGCCCACAAGAGTAAGCAACTAGCGTGCCTTGATAGATTTTACAATCTTTTTGCGAAACGATACTCAAACGCAAAGCAAACCCTCCGGTTATCGCGCAGAATGCACATCAAGCACTAACAAAACGCGATCGTTTTGTACTCATCATCAAATAAAATTCTTCGGCCAAGTTCACACCACAAGCCCTTGCACTCATACGTGTATCGCACGAATATGTTCTATATCCGAATATAATCCTAACGATCCTGCTGATTGGCTACCCGACTATCCGAATTGTGCCTGCGTCGGACAGGCCTTTTCCATGTCCACTCGTGCTCCCGGCGCATCGATCAGTTCTCCGCCCCCGCCCCCGCCCCCGCTCGCTGCACGCAGTTCGCGCACCAACGTGGCCATGTCGCCTCGTAGCGGTGCCATGAACTCCATGCGTTTGAGGGTGATTGGGTGGTCAAAGGCCAGAATCGTGGCGTGTAGGGCTTGGCGGGCAATCAGGAGCCGGGGGGAGTTCGCAAGTGAATCAGCTGCCGATAAATGCAGATTTGCGTCTTGGGTTTCGCGTGTGCGTTTACTTGTTCGGGCGAGGGACGCCGTTCCAGGACTTTTTGCCTTTGCCCGAGGCCATGCTCTCAGTGCCTCCTCTCCCAAGACCTTCCCGCCGTACATATCGTCGCCGACAATTGGCCAGAGGTTGTGGGACATGTGTACCCGAATTTGGTGTGTGCGTCCGGTTTTGAGTTCGACTTCGACGAGCGTAAATCGCTGCATGTCGGCCTCAAACCGGTTGGTTGGAGCGGTCGCAACAACAACGCGCTTGGGAAGTTCGGGGAGATTCCAACTTGGCGCAACGGCAGGGCGGCTTTGAACTGGGGGCTGGATAGTTGCAGAGGGATCATTCGCGCGATTGACCGGTGTCCGCTGTCCGGCATTCAGAACATACCGCTCGCGCACTCGCACGATCGTCACGCTGGGTTTGCCCAGTTCGTCATGCCGGACCACATATTTTTCGCGATATCCCTTTTCGCGTGAGGGATGCGGACCCAGGGGCAGGTCGATGACTTGCACGTCCGGCTCGACCAGTCCATGCACCACTGCGAGGTATCGCTTGTCGACGCTGCGATGCTCGAACTGGTGCCCCATCTTCCAATGTGCTTCATCGGTCTTTGCGAAGATGATCACGCCCGAAGTGTTGCGATCCAGACGATGCACCACGCCTGGCCTGGCAAAATCCTTACCCACTTCCGAAAGTCTGCCCCCTGCCTTGCTGCGATGCTTGAAGTAGTAGGCGAGCGCCCCCAGCATGGTGCCGGTGTTCTCGCTTCGAGCGGGATGCACGATGATGTCGGGCTGCTTGTTGATGACGATGATGTGCTCGTCCTCGTACATCACCTCAAGGGGAATGTCCTCGGGCGTAATGTCCTTGCTGGGCGGCGCGGGCACCACGACTTCGATGAGATCGCCCGCGTTGACCTTGAAACTGGCTTTGGCGGGCTTGGCGTTGACGGTCACACCTCCGTCGTCGATCAGTTTCTGCAGTTGTGTTCTCGAGAGAAACGTGATGCGATCGGTCAGATACTTGTCGAGGCGCTTGTCCAGGTCGTGCTTGAGCTCGAACCGAACGGTGCGCATTTGCTCATCGTCGTCTTCGCCCAGGCCCATGTCGCGTGCTCGCTTGGCCAACGCCACGATCGCATCGGCATCCACCTTCCCACCCGCGTTCTGCATGACCAGGCCCATCGACGAGATCACCGACTCTGCGTCATGGCTGACGCTGGTGGGGGAGAGGGGGGCGGCGGAAGTACCGAGGATAGTGAGGGGCGGCTTGACGGGGCGTTGACGCATCGGGCAAAATCGTAGAAAGAAATCGCGGAAGATTCAATTATCCATGGAAGTTCAGTCACCTAAATCAACACGGTGCAAGTCGTTCTGCCGCATCAAACCGCTTGAAAGGGAAGTCAGATCGCTTGCAGCCCTGGTTGCTATCGCGGCTGGGCGGGCTTCGAAGGCTCCATTCCCGGAGCTTGCTCGACATCGCCTTGCAAGGGGCGAGGCACCGGTGCTTCGTACTCGATTGGATACTCCGGACGATTGGGGAACATGGACCGGATCCATAGGACCGCCTGTCGGAACCTGGGATCGTCCTCGCTGCTGAAGGCCGGGCCCCAGCGCCGCCCAGCACCGCCAGCCTCTGGGTGCTTGAACATCGCCTTGTCTCGTGGCAAGCCCATTTGCAGCAGCGGGCTCTTGGATGGTTCGGTGTAGTCGATGATGGGCAGGCCTTGCACAGAGCGGAACCGCTCGATGATCAGGAAGTTGGTGAAAGCAGAGCGGTCGGAAGCGGGGTTCTTGTTGTAGAGATACAGCCGGCCTGCGTCCTCGCCGCCGTGGCACTTAGTGGTCGCGCAACTGTTCATCAGCCAAGTGCGATGGACGTTGTCACGGAAGAGTCGCATGGAGCGCGGGTTTTCCTGAACCTGAACATCTTCATAGAACTCGCGTGCGCGCAGGTCAAAGAACCACGAGAGAATCGACGTTGGGCTCTGGGCCAGGAACTGCTTGCGACCTTCGGGGTTAACTGGCACCATGCCTCTCCCCTGAACGACCGTTCCCGCATACTTGTCGAGAAACGCGTCCACGGTACTCCGTTTGATGATCATCCGGGGCGGATCACGCAGGTCGGTCTCGAAGACCCGCATCAGGTTGACCTGTTCGTTGGTCAGCAGGGGAAATTCCTCGCGTTCCACGGGTGGCAGAACGTCGTTGTCGGTCTGTCGCACGGGTTGCTCGCGGTGGGGTGCAACCGTGTCGTTGTTTTCTTCTGGCGCTGCGCTCTGCCCCAGGACGCGCATCTGGGCTTCAAGCTGGCGTTTCATCTCGAGCGCAAAGGGATTGGCCGGCTCAATTCGCAGCACGCGCTCGATCTCCCGATGCGACAGCGCGTACCGCTCTCGATCGCGCAGCCAGCGGGCGAGGTTGAGCAGTGCGTCAATGTCCTGAGGGTCGATCGATTCGCGGAGAAGTCCGTATCGCTCCTCGACGCTGGGCAAAATTCGGACCGATTCAACCTCGCTCATCGGCAACTCGGTGCGCAGGCCCGAGATCGACATCACCAGTTTTTCCTGGGTCTGCTCGATCAGTATGCCCGACAGACGCGAACGATCTCTTCGAACGACTTCAACCTCGCGAGGCGCTTCGAGTGAGGGCGCTGCTGGTGGTGTCGTGGCGGGTGGAGTGGGGGTGGGCAGCGTTGGGGCAGGTGGAGTAGCCTGAGGCGATGCAGTGGCGGGCGATTGCTGGGCTATCGACAAAGGTGGGCAGGACCATGGGATGGCCAGCGCAGCGATCGTTAGAACGATCGTGCGGCCTTCCAAGACTTGCAGGCAACGAATGCGAGGAACCGCCATGGAGCGATGGTACGTGCCCTAGCGCAGCGGCGCAACCTTTGGCTTTTACGCAGCCCAAGCACATCGCAACAGCAAATGTCAACCGCCCGTCGAATGCTCGACGGGCGGTTTGCGAAGTGCCCAGGAGAGGACTTGAACCTCCATGCCCTTGCGGGCGCCACCACCTCAAGGTGGTGCGTCTGCCAATTTCGCCACCTGGGCATGAGGAACAGATTGTGCGGGTCCAAAAAACCCGGGCGGAAATATAGCCCGCACGTCGCAGCGCAACAAGCCAGTTCAGAACAACTCGTGCAAGGTACTAAGACATGGGGCAGAGGGACTAAACCAATCATTTATCGAGGAAGGTCGCGCCCGCGTGCCCCGTTTCGAGTCGCCCAGAAGAAGAGCGGATATTGATCATCCGCCGTCGATTCCCCGCCCATGGGCCAACCGTTGGGGTCGCTCACGCCCGGCGGCACCACATACGGCTTGGCGAGGGGTGGCCCGTCCGGGGAGGCAGCGAAGCCCACGGGGACGAACTGCTCGTCGTCGGCTCGCCCCAGCAAGTCCCGAATCGCGACTTCGCTGATGCTGCCGTCAACGGTTGCAACGTTGATGCGTGAACGAGGATTGTTGAATCCGGGAGGCAAGGGCGTGCCGGCAGGTCGGCGGGGCTGGCGGAAGTCGGCCCGCTCAAACAGGAAGACCTTGCCCGCTGGCGAAGTCACACTGTCCACACCCTGGACCTGCAGATACTCTTGAGCCATTGGGAGGCGATCAGGCGAAGAGTTTGGATATCGCGCGGGACTGCACCACATCGTGGGCGAATACAGGAATGAACTGGGCCAGAGCACGAATCCGCTCCGCGACTCATCGCTGTTGCCGATCGAAGCGTACATACTTGGAATCACGGGGTCCGCGGGGCTGAACATTTCTTTGCTGACCGCTTGCCCGCCCGTCGCTTTCTGCAAGTACGCGTACCAATAGAAGGAAAAACCCTCAGTGTGCAATCGCTGATCGAGGGGCGTGTAAAAACTCCACACCAGCGACTCCTTCTCATTGGGATCGACCACATCGGTCCACACGCGGCCACTGCTCGCGCCCCAGTCGTATCGGAAAGGCGACACAAATCGCCCTTGGCTGTCGTTGCTGTAGAGGAACATGATCTGCGAAAGGCTTCGCATATTCGCGACGCCGACCGCCGAGCGTGCGGTCCGTCGAGCGCCGGCGAGGGTCGGCAACAGCAGCGACATGAGCACCGCGATGATGCCGATAACGACCAGCAACTCGATGAGAGTGAATCCAGAGTGAGTGGAGCGGTCGTGTCGCATAGTTGGAAAAGCCCCTGTGCCACCTGAGCCACCAGTGCGAATAGTGCTATCCAAGTTCGAATCTTCATCCATGCGGATTGCCATGCACACCTCTATGGACCGTATACCGCGACATGACCATCCCGGTTCCATCAACAGGCTTCACTTCGCAACCACCCTTGCCGAACCGGCTCCGTCCCCTGCCCCGTCCCCCTGCCTCTGCCCGTATCCTCGCGGCACATGCCCGACTCACCATTGCCCTATCGCATCGCCTGCCTCTGCGACCTTCGCGACGCTCAAGGACGCATCCTGCTCCTGCACCGCAAGAAGGAGCCCAACTTCAACCTCGTGAGCCCCATAGGTGGCAAACTCGATGTTGCGTCGGGCGAGAGCCCAGCCCAATGCGCCCAGCGCGAGGTTGCGGAGGAGGCGGGTCTGCATCTCTCTATCGAGCGATTCCACCTCATCGGCATGGTGAGCGAACAGGCTTTCGAGGGCAAGGGGCACTGGCTGATGTTCGTCTATCGGGTGTTGGGAGAGGTCTGGGTCGAGCCTCACGACATGCGTGAAGGGCGATTGGACTGGTTCCACCAGCACGAACTGGCCAACCTGCCGGTTCCGGAAACCGATCGCAAGGTGATCTGGCCCCTGATGCACGAGGCACGCCAGCGAACGCCCGCCGGTAAGCCCGGCTTTTTTACGGTCCATATTGATTGTCGGGGCAAAGAGTTGGCGTGGCACGCCGAGCAGCAGATGGCTGGCACATGAGTTCATGCGAGCATCACTGCGATTGCCTTTCCATAGACCTTGCGAGTCAGGGCCTCGCCCTCGGGCAGTGTCTTGGCGAGGAACTCCATCATCACGCCGCTGTTGACTTCGAGGATGCGTCGTTTGCCCATGGTGTCTATGACGACATCGACGCTCCCAAATACCAAGCCCAACGCCCGGGTCGCGTCTCGCGCGAGCGTCCAGGCCTGATCATGACGCAGCGCGGACATGTCGAGCAAACGCGCGATGGCCCCCTGCCCCAGGTTGTGCCGCCAATTGAGCAGGCGTATCTCGCCCACTGCGGGCACGCTTGCGAGGGCACTGCGTTCATCCTCCGCGAGGTTCTCAAGCAGCGACGCGAGGGCCCGTCCCTCCAGAGCGTGTTGGGAGGAGATCAGTTCGAGGGCGCTGCGCTGCCCATCGCCCGTGACGCACGCGCGAATTTTTTCGTACGCCAGTTCACACTCCCCGCCAAGCATGATGAAGCGATACTCATGGCGGATGTCCACGAATGGGCACGCGGCCAAGGCTGGCGTTCGGCTGAACGCTCCATAGACCGCCCGCTCCAGTTCGACAATGCTGCGGCATCGAACCACTCCCCGCCCTCCGGTGCCTTCGTTCTCCTTGATTACCACATCACGCCCCCAGGCCTCGAACGCACGAAGCAAGGCCTGCCACGTGCCATAGTGGGGGACATAGCGGGCCATGTCTGGATGCAGTACCAGCAAGTGCTCGACGCATGCGACATTGCTGGCGCTGAGCACTTCTGCGGTCGCTGCCTTGTCACAACAAATCTGGTGCGTCGCGGCGGGATTGAGGTCAAAGCAATAACCATGAATGTGGCGAAGTTGCCGCTGACCGTCCGGCTTGTCTCGTGCGATGCGAAGAATCCAACCCTCGCCCAGTGATTCGACGCTCGCCCCCAATTCTTGTGCCGCCTCGCGCACCATTCGGACCAAGACGCGCTGCGAGTTGGCCTCGCGGGGCGAGGGAGCTGCGGGAGAGGAGGTTGGTTGGGTATCTGGAGTGGGCATGGCGTGTTGAAACGGCTCCCTTTCTCATAGCCCGTCCGTGAACCAAACGGTCGTGAAAGCCTTTGGCATCGATTCCCAACAATACCAAGGTACCACCCGAGGCTTCGCCGATTCTTGGTTATCCCGCCTGTCAGTATTTTAGATTGTCTTGCGAGTTTGTGGTTGGTATCGTGGGCTTGGTCAGGAGGATCATCAGCATGTTTCGCCCATATCAAACCGATCTGCAACGTGGCAAGGCCCGCAAGCGCCTCGAACTACTGTCGCGATTGCTTGACAACGCGATTCCAATTCCCGGCTCCACATATCGCGTGGGCTACGACGCGATCATCGGCCTTGTGCCAGGCATTGGCGACACCGTCACATCTGCGTTGGCTGCGTACATCGTGTACGAAGGCTATCGTCTTGGTGCTGATGGCCGAACTGTTGCCAAGATGGTTGGCAATGTGGGGTTGGACTTTGCTATCGGGCTGGTGCCGGGCGTGGGGGATGTCGCAGATGTGTTCTTCAAAGCGAACCAGCGAAACCTGCGTTTGCTTGGGTTCACACAGGGGGCGTGGACGGATCGAGTGCCCACAAGTGGACCCGATTCGACCTCGGCGCAGTCGCCTTCGGGTGCTAGCCCGTCGAGCAACCCTGCATCGCGCCGGTTCGTCGCGAACTCCGCAGTGGCATGAGCAAGACTGCTCTGTGATTCGATGGCTTCCATCGTCTTACTTGCTGCTCGCGACCTGATATTCATCTCGATACCAGCCCATCCATGCGCGATAGTCCCAGCCCAGGCTGGATAGGTCGCGGCCAGCAGCCTCGCTGGCCAGACGCACCAGTGACTGGTGAATCTCGACGTGGTAGGTATAGACCACCGCATCAATCACACGAAGGACAGTGCCCTCGGTGATGGTGCTCAGCGTCGGATCAAACGCAACAGCATTTTCTGAGACCACAGGTGTGAGATCAGCGACAAACGCCTGCTGCGTGCCGACAACGATGTAGGCAAGTGCTCCATTGTCATTGCCGCCACCGCCATCTCCGCCGCCGCTCGGACGCCCTGAGACCTGAGCAGCCGCAAGCCATGGGATGAGTTGCACAAGTTTGAGATTTGCGGCGAGTTCCGCAGCGCGAGCCTTGACCTGGGCTCCGCCGCGACGCAGGCCC
Source organism: uncultured Phycisphaeraceae bacterium (assembly GCA_964425995.1). GTDB lineage: Bacteria > Planctomycetota > Phycisphaerae > Phycisphaerales > UBA1924 > BJHL01. The sequence continues at coordinate 44,761 of CAYRPC010000002.1, read as the reverse complement.
TCATAGATCACAATGCGGGCAGCGTCGACAGGATCGTGACGGGGTGTGGTGGCGATGTGAGCAGGCGATGGGTCGATAGTCTCCTTGGGTGCTTGATGGGTGGGCTGGGCATGCTGGGCTGGTGGTACCTGGTCGGTGGGAACTGGGCTTGGAGAGGACCTTTCAACACTCTTTGCCGCTGCTTCAGTTTCCAGCTTTGCTCGAGTCGTTTCGGCCTCGATGCGTTCGGCCAGGAGGTCTGCACCGCGAGAACGCAAGTACGCGTCACGACCATAGATCGCCAGCCAAGCCAGCGAAGCATCGCCCTCACGCGAAGCGCTTTCCTTGAACATGTCGAGCATCGCATCGCGGACATCGTTCTGTTCACGGGAGAAAATGTCGATCATCAGCGGGAAAAGAGCCGGGTCGGTGTGTGAGCGCAGGGTCGCAAGCCCTTCCTGACGAATCTCGATTTTCTTGACGGTGCCAAAGTTCTTCAAACGAACCCGTCGAAGTTCCTTCTCGGCACTCTTTCGCCGGCCCTGCTGATTTCTCATTTCACTGGCAACACTCGATGATTCGTCGATACCCCGATCCCTCAGCAGCGAATCGACATCGCTGGTAGTGGCATCCGGGGTATTGGCATCGTCCTGCGCCAGCGCGGGAGCGTTCGCCAGCGCAACCAGCAAAGCAAGGGTGGCAAAAGAAATGCTCTGGATTCGTTGCAAGCGACAGGACGGCGAGGGCAACAGGCGAGCAACGAAAGAGGCGGGAATATGCATCGATTTCTCCGCGAGTGCCAACCGAAGGCACAGTGTGGGGTGCTGCGATAGCGTTGCCTAGTGCGTGGGGGCAAGCACATCTGGGGCCGAGTGGGGGGCGACACGCCTGGGGCACTCAGACCAATTGCGGCATGGTGCCACCAACTTTCGTGTATTACACCTGATAGTAGGTACGCAGGAAATCGCAATGGGTTTCCTCGGATTGCCCGCGGACATCCTGCCGCTGGTACGATGCCCGCGATGTCGACGATGCCAGCCACAACCCAACCAGACCCGCACATCACCCTCCATCGCGTTGAAGTTCGCACGAAACCCGGCATGCTCGACGCGCGAGCCAAAGCGGCGGCGGCCAAGGCACGCGGGCTTGGCTATGCCCTGACCAGCGCTCAGAGCGCGCGGGTGTATCTTATCGAGGGGGCACTCACGACCGCTCATGTGCGCCTCGTCATGGACAAACTGCTCGCAGACCCGGTGGTCGAGGTGGCGAGTGCTGGGGCGACGATGCCACGGGCCGGCGCTTCAGTGATCGAGGTGCATCCCCTGCCTGGCGTGATGGATCCAGCGGCCCAGTCGGTCCGCGAATCCATCATGGACTTGACAGGCGTGGATGTGCAGGTGTCGACCGGAACTCGATATGACCTGGAAGGACTGTCTCCTGCGCAAGGTGAAGCGTTGGCGCGGGCAGCACTGGCGAATCCTGTGGTGCATCAGATCACGACCAGCGCGTATCACCCCAGCGAGTTACTCAAGGGGCACGCGTATCAGTTCCGCAAGATCTCGGTGCCCATCCGATTACTGAGCGATGATGCACTGATGAAGTTGAGCAAGGACGGGCACCTGTTCCTGAACCTTCAGGAGATGCGGGCGATTCGGGAGCACTATCGCGGGTCGGATCGCGATCCGACCGACATCGAACTCGAAACGCTGGCGCAGACCTGGAGCGAGCATTGCGTACACAAGACGCTCAAGGCGACGGTGCGATACACCGAGACTGTCAACGAGCCAACCAGCGAATGGAGGACTCCGCAAGCCATTGGGGGCAAGGCCCGCCCGGGGCATACAGAAAATCCCGATGGGTCCATCACCATCGACAACTTGCTCAAGTGCACCGTCGCTGCGGCGACTCACGAACTGGTCAAGGAGGGCATCGATTGGACCCTGAGCGTCTTCAAGGACAATTCGGGCGTGATCGCGTTCGATGAGAATTGGGGCGTGAACATCAAGGTTGAGACGCACAATCGGCCTAGCGCGATCGAGCCGTATGGTGGGGCTGCGACGGGCATCGGTGGATGCATTCGCGACGTGATCGCAACGGGTTTGGGAGCCAAGCCGATTGCAAGCACCGATGTCTTCTGCGTCGCAGATCCGAGTGCGTGGGGCGATGACAAGTCCAAACCTTTGCCACCGGGCGTGCTGGCACCCAAGCGGGTGCTTCAAGAAGTTGTCGCTGGTGTCCGCGACTACGGCAACCGCATGGGCATTCCCACCGTCTCTGGCGGTGTCTTCTTCGATGATCGCTACATCGGCAATCCCCTGGTTTTATGCGGCTGCATCGGGCTGATCCCGCGCGACATGGTTCACGGCAAAGTGCAGAAAGGCGATCGCATTATCGCCCTTGGCGGGCGCACGGGGCGCGATGGCATCCACGGCGCAACCTTCAGCAGCGCAGAACTGCAAAGCACCAGCGCGACCGAGTTCGCACACGCTGTGCAGATCGGCAACGCCATCGAGGAAAAACGGCTGCTGGACGCGGTGTTGCGGGCGCGAGCAGGCATTGGGCATCAGGCATCGGGTACTGGCAATGCCCAGTCTCAAGCCCCTAGTGCCTCGCCTCTCTACCACGCCATGACTGACTGTGGTGCGGGTGGTTTCTCGAGCGCAATTGGCGAGATGGCGGGCGACGTTGGCGCGCGAGTGACGCTGGAAAATGCACGCACGAAGTACGCGGGCCTCTCCTACACCGAGGTGTGGATCAGCGAGGCTCAAGAGCGGATTGTGCTGGCTGTGCCCGACGCGAACGTGCCTGCGCTCCAGCGAATCTGCGACGAAGAGGGTGTTGAACTCGCAGACTTGGGCGAGTTTGGCACCACCAACGCGAAGGGCGAGCCGGTGCTGGTGCTCACCTATCAGGGCAATAAAGTTGGCGAATTATCGATGCGATTCATGCAGGATGGCTTGCCCAATCCGACGCGAGAGGCGGTGTGGCAGGTAACCCCACGAGCGCACATAGCGCCAAGTATCGTCGAGAATCATGCCGCAGCGATCAAGAACTTGCATGATGCGCTGTTGGCCATCCTCTCCCACCCAACAGTGGCAAGCAAGCACTGGATCATCCGTCAGTACGACCACGAGGTGCAAGGAAACACACTGGTCAAGCCGCTGGTTGGACCATCAACGCGCGGGCCGTCCGATGCCGCGGTGATCGAGCCAGTACCAGGAAGCGGCAGGGGACTCGCGATCTCGCAAGGCTTGCAGTCGAGCCTTGGCGATCCAATCCTGGGAGGCGATGCTTACTGGATGACGCTGGCGAGCATCGACGAATGCGTGCGCAATCTCGTGTGTGTCGGCACGGATCCAACTCGCATCGCGATCCTCGACAACTTCTGTTGGGCAAGTTGCGAGAAGCCAGAGAATCTGGGAGCGTTGGTTCGTGCGGCCTGGGGTTGCTACGACGGTGCGAAGGCATATCGCACGCCCTTCGTCTCGGGCAAGGACTCGCTCAGCAATCAGTTGCGATATACCGATCCCAAGACGGGCGAGCAGAAGGTAATCGAGATTCCTCCCACGCTGCTCATCACGGGCATGGGCATCGTGCCAGATGTCCATCGCTGTGTGACCATGGACGCGAAGAAACCGGGGCGCAAGCTCATGCTTGTTGGCGGCCAGGATCCCGACTTCGCCACGGGGCTGGCGGGGTCGTTGCATGCCCAACTTTTTGGTATGCCCAATCCTTCGGACCGTTCGAAGTCCTCTGCCCGCGACGCGAATCCCGGGCACGACATGCCTCGCGTGAATCTCAATGGCGGACCAAACGCCGCACTGGTGGTCTATGAACTCATCCGCCAGGGCATTGCCAAGAGCGCACACGATTGCTCCGAGGGCGGCATGCTTACAGCGGTTGCGGAGATTCTAATCGCCGGTTCGACCAAAGAGCATCCCATCGGAGCAGACCTCACGCTCCAAGGCGTGGCTCCGGACAACGCGGATCTCTTTGGCGAGGCCCCGAGCCGTTACATTCTCGAAGTGGAAGGGGACGACGACACGCTCGATGCCATCAGCGAAGTGGTCTTTTCCTATGAGGGTGTCGGGTTCTCCATGCTTGGAATGCTTGACGACACGGGCGAACTTTCCATACAGACCAGCGCGGGCGATCGAGAGGCATGGAATGTGGAAGACCTTGCCAAGGCTTGGTTGGCTCCGTTGGACTGGTAGGACATGATGATCTGATAGCAGTAGCGAGTACTCAGTGTCGCCCCAAGCATCTACCCGATCCGTTGTGTGGGCGTGCCCGCACTCAGCACACGTTGCCAGTTCTTCCACATAAAGCCTTCGAGGTGCTCGTCTGACCAGCCGCGATCGCGCAAGCCATTGGCAAGCAACTCATAGTCCTTTGGGCGGTTGATGCCCTCGGGCAGATCGTTGGCTGTGAGCCCGCCGTCCAGATCACTGCCCAAGCCAACGCTGGCGCAATGCCCAAGCAAGTCACAAACATGCTCGACATGCGCGAGGGTCTCATCGATAGTGGCACGTCGCTGCGAGTGATTGACGCTGTCGGGAATTAGAAACTTGCTGAAGAGGTTCAGGCCGATGACGCCGCCTCGCCTGGCAATCTCGCGGATCGTGTCGTTTGAAAGATGGCGCTGGTTGAGACCGCTCGGGTCCGTGATTGCCCGGCAATTGGAGTGTGTTGCGATGATGATGCGATCGGTGGCCTCAAGCAGATCGCGGGTTGCCGCATCGGAGAGGTGCGATTGGTCGTGGATGATGCCCGCCTCGTCCATCAGTTTGACAAGTTCGCGCCCTCGCGCGGTCAATCCGGTTTGGGATACGCCATCAACGTACATGTTGCCTCCCGCATAGCGAGAGCCGCGCGCCCATGCGAGGCCGATCACGACGACACCCCGATCCACCCACCAGGTCAGTTCGTGCGGCTCGCGGATCGGGTCGGCGCATTCCATGAGGATCGCGCAGCCAGCGGGTGGCGAGCTCGCAAGCGTACCCTGAGCGGTGAAGGCACGCACGCCAGCGTCCATGTGTGCGCTATCGAGTACGGTATAGCCAACGCCCCCGAAGTTGAGCAGTCCCATCGCGGACCATCGCTGGTAATAGCGGAGTTGCGCAAGGCCAGCCTCACGGGCCAGATTCCCATCGTCGCTGCTTGGATATCCAACCGCGTCATCGCCGTCTCGCTCCGTGAAAATCGTTCCCAGGAAGCCGCACACTTCACCTTCGGCGAGTGAGGTAAGGGTCGCGGACGCGGGTTGAAATGGGCCACCGCAGTTGGTAAGGGAAAGGGCGGTCATGTCTCGACCTAGCACGGCGAGGGTGGCGAGGTCCAGATGAGCGTCAAACCACATGGGCGACAGTAGAAGGCGAAGATGAAGCATGCGATTGAGGACAGATGACCATTGCATCGCAGTCTTCTTGCAAAATGCGCACGCGGGCTATTTTCGTTCTATCCTTACCTATGGCTCGTAACTCACTTGATAGTGGCTCGCATGGCCCTTCGAACACCTTTGACCTCAAGTGCCCCAAGGACGGGAGCATGATGGACAAAGTTGATGCCAATGGCATCGTGCTCGACCGCTGTGTCACCTGTGGGGCTGTCTGGTTTGATGCCAAGGAGCTGGAGCAACTTCAGAAGAACAAGGCCGCCGCCATCGATATCGATATTGGCCCGATCACCCGGAGCAGCGTGCCGATCCGTACCAAGAATCTGCGCTGCCCGCGCGACAACGAGGCGCTCAGCGAGAACGAATACCCAACCCAGAGCCACATCCACATCATGGAGTGCAAGGTGTGCGGCGGGCATCTACTCGATGCCGGGGAATTCAAGGACATGACCAGTTTCACGCTGGGAGAGAAGTTGAAGAACTTCTTCTCCTGAGGAGCGTTTCTGAACGCACGACTTTGTCAGGGCTTCACCGCGCGAATCGCCAGGAACATCGGGATTTCTCTGCGCGCCCTGTTTTCTTCCTGCGCTCTGGGCCCGGGCTGACTCTGGCGCAGGCTGGGCCACTCTTCGAGATGCGTGAGCATCAGTCCTGCCTCGAAGAGCATGCGCACGTAGTACTGGATCGGACGGTGATAGGTCGTGGTTGTCACGGCTTCGCGCCCGTGCGCGGCCTTGCCAGGATTCATGACGATCTCGCGCGGATAACTGGTGAGGTAGCCGTCCACTCGCCGATATTGCCGGCCTACGAAGGGCTTCTCCATCCGCTCGCTGCGTTTGCCCTTACGTTTGCCCTTGTCCTTGATGCTCTCTTTTTCTTCGGGAATGTCCCAGACCCAGCCCGTCTGGCCCATGGATCGAAAGGCCGGGTGCAGCATCACCGCAACAAACGCCCCGCCCGGCTTGAGCACTTGCGAGATGCCTTTGCAAACCGGGCTGAGTGGCTCGATGTTCATCATCGCCATCAGGCAGCAGACCGCGTCAAAGGGCTTGCGAAGATCTCTATGCAGCTCGGCCAATTCGGGCAAAGCACGAGCATCGCCCACGAGATAGGTTGATCGTGGATCATCCTTTCCAGCGTGCTCGATAAGGCCTGGCGATGCGTCAACGCCCACGCACGATACGGGCGGATCGCTCATCGCCAAGCGACGGCACAGCACGCCCTGACCGCAGGCCAGATCCAGCACACGCGAGCCCTTCTTGAGTGGTGCTCCCAGCAGACGCAAGGCTCCGGGCAGAATTGTTTGCTCGTGGTGATCGCTGCCCCGCTCATCGATCAACTTGTCATACCACGATGCAACATGATCCCACCCTGCGTCGCGTGGACTGGTGCGGGCCGGACGGGCTTCATCGCGCGAGGCAAGTTCACGCGAGGCAAGTTCAGAGGAGGCAGGTTGAGGGGAGGCAATTGCTACAGGCTCGTTACTTTCATCGGTATCGTCCGTCTCCCGATCCGTCGCAGACGACCATGCCGATGCGGCTGATGCGCCCGATGAGCCAGACGAGATGATAAGTGCCGCTTCGATTTCGCGGGGCGATTGATAGGCTTCGTTTCTCGTGGGCGGCATATTCCTCTGCGAATCCGTACTCCCCAGATCATCCCGCTTAGCACCGACCAGAACGAGGAACGTTCCCGGGATCGGGCTGCGAAATCGCACTGTCTCGCCAGTGCGAGGATGCGCAAAGCCCAGTTCGATGGCGTGCAGACACAAACGCCCCAGCGGATCGGTCGCCGCGCCATAGCGACGATCACCAACGATCGGCTTGTTGAGGCTCTTGAGGTGGACACGAATCTGATGCTTGCGCCCGGTTTCGAGCCTCACATGCAGCAGCGCTCGTCCCAACGCATCTCCCGTATGCTGTTGTTCCTGCACTTGAAAGTGCGTCACGGCAAAGCGCGGCACGCTGGGGTCCATCTCTCCCTGCTGGTCACGAGGGCGCGAAGGAAGAATCGGCGTGGGTGAATCGGTGATGTGGACCAACCCGCGCTCGTCCTCGTACAAGTAATTGTGGATCGAGCCGGAGATCGGCTCTCCAGGACGGGCTCGACCAGGCGAGAGCGGCGCGGCGAAAGTCCCTTCGACTACTGCTGCGTACAAACGATGGGCGCGCTTGGTCTTAAACTCTTCCTTGAGCGCCATAAACGCCTGTTCGCTCTTCGCGAAGACGAGCAAGCCCGATGCTTCTTTATCCAGTCGATGAATGATCCAGGCGCGTACGCCACGACGCTTGGACTTCTGGCGCGCATACTCCTTCACCAGTTCAAAGACGCTGTCCCCTTCCTTGATGGTGTGCCCGGGCTTGGGCGTGCTCGAAGTCAGCAAACCGGCGGGCTTATCGACGACCAGCAGATCCGAATCTTCGTGTACGATCCGCACCCCGCCGCCGATCGTGCGGTAGCGGTCGGGCGTGATCGACGCGAGTGTCGGCGGTACATCGTCGCGAACGTCTCGCTCGCTAGACCCGCCTGAATATGCACGGGCGGTTTTGGAACCACCCCGACCGGGGCCCGATCTGCGAGGGCCAGAACCACCAGGGCCAGAACCACCAGGCCCTGAACGTGGATTGGGGCGAGAGCCAGGCTTGCGGGATTGATTTGATCGAGAAGGCCGGGGAGCGGGCATACGGGACATTAGGAGCGTGCCGCCCTCTGTCCTCAATGTCCTAATCAACTTCGAGGGCACGACGCTTGGCCAACGCCCCCATGACCTGTTCGACAATCCATCCTGCCGCCTCTTCTTTCGGGCGTTTGGAAAAATAGACCGGTTCAGTGCCCAGGCTGGGCGCGTACAAAATCGTCGCTTCGATGCTGTCGCTATCCATCGTTTCCAGCGGGTTGGCGACCACCATGTCGATGCGCTTGCGTTGCAGTTTGGCCGCAGCAGCCTCCAGCATCTCGGCCCGTGGTTCGAGCGCAAAGCCCACAAATAGTTGGTTATCGCGTCGTGACTTGCTGACCTCCGCCAGCAGATCGGGCGTCGGCTCCAGTTCCAGGCTCAAGTTCTCATTCTTACGCCGGAACTTGCCGCCGAAGAAGGATGGATCAACCTTGGGGCGGTAATCCGCGACTGCGGCAGCCATGATCAGGACATCTGCGAGAGGCACTTCTGTGGCAAGCAGTTCGCGTAGGTCGTCGCAGGTGCGGAACCGGAGCAGGCGAAGACGCGGATCTGATGGCTGGACAGTTGCAGGACCAAGGCCCAAAGTGGTTGGAAGCCCCCGACGCACGCATTCGTGGGCCAGAGCGACACCCATTCGCCCCGAGGACCGGTTGCCGATGTATCGCACGGCATCGATGGGCTCGTGGGTGGGACCGGCGGTGATGAGAATGCGAGGCTGGTTGTGGGACGGCATGATGTCGGAAGACAGTAGGAACGACATAGGAGAGGGATGTGCTTTGGTCGAAGGGGTGATGTTTGGGAAGGACGAGAAGTGCATCGACTTGCGTTGACAGGATGTTGTCCTACGCTTGGTACGCGTGGTTCTCGCGGTCTTGGAGCTTTGTTGGCGGACAGGCGTGCGAGGTTTCGCGGATCGAACTGGAAGTTTGATTCGGTTGTGTTCTCCGTCTGACATCTGGACGGATGCTGCGAGGTGCTATGGCGCGTTCACGCAAGAAGTTGGGCGAGATTCTCGTGGACCTGGGCATCATTACCGTCGCGCAGGCGGACCAGGCCACGCTGAAGGCCAAGGGCTCTGGCAAGCGACTGGGCGAGGCGCTGATCGAGGCCGGCTTTGCCAAGGAAGATCAGGTCGCCAAGGCGCTGGCGACGCAGTTCGGGCTGGAATATGTCGAACTTTCCGCTCCCGGCGCGACAGATCGCATCGACCTCAAACTCATACCCGAGGACTTGGTTAAAAAGCATCTGATTCTGCCCTTGGGCAAGTCGGGTGGCCGCTTGTCGATGATCATCCACGATCCGCTGGACTTGCAGCTCATGGACATGCTGCGATTCCGCCTGAACCTTGAGATCGACGCAAAGATCGCCAGCAAGGGGCAGATCAAAAAGTATCTTGAGGCAAGCAACGCTGGCACGGCCCGTAACTTCAAGGCAACCGAGAGCCTTGTCACCAGTTCGATCGACAAGTCAGTCGACAAGAGCGTCGACAAGTCGGTGGACCGCTCGCTGGATAAGTCGGTCGACGTGACCGAAGACGACGCGCCAATCGTCAAGTTGGCCAACCGCCTGATCGCCGAAGCCGTGCGGATGCGTGCCAGCGATATTCACATCGAGCCCATGGGCGACCGCGTACGCCTGCGTTACCGAATCGACGGCGTGTGCATGGAGCGTGACAACCTGCCCAAGCGCATGCAGAACGCGCTGCTCAGCCGCGTGAAACTCATGGCAGGCATCAACATCTCCGAGAAGCGCATCCCCCAGGACGGACGCATCAAACTGGATGTTGACGGCGTGCAGATCGACTTCCGCGTCTCGGCCTGTCCGATCTATCATGGCGAATCGATCGTCCTCCGCGTGCTGCGCCCTGATAGCGTCCGCATCGGCTTGGTCAACCTCGGCTTCGAGGCCGACAACCTTGCCATCTTCAACAAGATCATCCGTCGGCCCAACGGTATTTTTCTCGTGACAGGTCCGACCGGTTCGGGCAAGACGACGACGCTGTATTCAGCGTTGGACACCCTCAACCGCCCCGATAAGAAGATCATCACGGCGGAAGACCCCGTGGAATATAACTTCCAAGGCATCAACCAGTGCCAGATCCGCGAGAGCATTGGCCTGGGGTTCAAGGAAATCCTGCGTTCCATGCTGCGTCAGGCACCAAACATCATCCTCGTGGGTGAAATCCGCGACAAGGAAGTGGCCGAGATCGCCATTCAAGCCGCGCTCACGGGCCACTTGGTCTTCAGCACGCTGCACACCAACGACGCCCCCAGCGCCATCACGCGACTGATCGACATCGGCATCAAGCCCTTCCTGGTTGCCAGCAGCATCCAAGCCATCATGGCCCAGCGGCTTATTCGCGTGAACTGCTCCAAGTGCAAACGCCTCGCTAAGGCCGAAGAGTTCGATCCCAAGTACCTCCACCTGACGAATCTCACCATCGAGGAGGCTGTCGGCAAGGCGATGAAGGGTGACGGCTGCGAGAACTGTGTCAATACCGGTTTCCGCGGACGCAAGGCCATCTTCGAAATGATGCAGCTGAACGCTGAGATTCGAGAGTTGGCCTTCAACCTAGCACCAGTGAGCGATATTCGCCGGGCCGCCATTTCCAACGGCATGCGTTCGCTCGTGCTCGATGGCAAGTTGAAGATTCTCAATGGTGTGACGACACCCGCAGAGGTTGCCAGCGCCGCTCAGGTGGACGTGGACAATACCGCCGATGCGACCAAGTAGACTGGTAGTTTGATCCAAGCTCGAAGCCGACAAAGAACCCGACCCTGAAAAGCCCCTCACGATACGTGAGGGGCTATTTTTCTTGGTCTGCAAACCGTCTTCCCATTTCCGTTATGGATTTCCACAGCGGCGTACTTCGCCTGCCCCCTATTGCCCGCACTGCGTGCAAGGGGTTGCACGTAAACACTTCTTCGGCGGCATTTTCTCGAGCCTGGAAACAGAGTCTTATCGCTCATGAACGCCCCGGGCGACACCGAACTCATCCCTGAAACCGAAGGAACAGAGTCGAATCATGCTGCGTATCGCAGGCTGTTCTTGAAGATCAGTCCAAGATCAGTCCAAGGCGATGTTCGCCTGCTGAAGGCCTTCTCGAACGATCCTAGAGTGTCCCGCGTGACCGTCTCAGTGCCTTCGCCACTGGTTCGATTCAGCGCCGTTGCGTGTCTGTTCGTTCCGTACCTCGCTCCACTTGAGCGGGGCCAGTTGTTTCGGAGTTCGTCCATATGTCCACGATGCAAATTGACCGTCTGCTCGACACAGTGGTAAAGTTCGGCGCTTCGGACTTGCACCTTACAGTCGGGCGTCCGCCAACCGTTCGCCTGCACGGCGACCTTCGCAGCCTGCAAACCAAGGTCCTTGAGAGCGAGGACATGGTCTCGCTCATGAAGGCCATCACGCCCGAACGCAACCAGCAGGAACTCCAAGAGCATGGCGGCACCGACTTTGGCTTTGCCTATGGCGAGGCCGCTCGCTTCCGCGTCTCGGTCTTTCGTCAGCGTGGCGATCTTGCCATTGTTCTGCGACAGATTCCCAGCAAAATCCTGACGTTCGAGCAGATCGGCCTCCCCGAGATCGTACGTGACTTGATCCGTCGTCCTCGTGGTTTGTTCCTCGTGACCGGCCCCACCGGTTCGGGCAAGACCACGACGCTGGCAACGATGATCAACCACATCAATGAGTCGATGGACAAGCACATCATCACGATGGAAGATCCAATCGAATACTACCACTACCACAAGAAGTCGGTGGTGAACCAGCGTGAAGTCGGCAATGACGTGCCAGACTTCGCCGAGGCCCTGCGTCGTGCCTTGCGTCAGGATCCGGATGTGATCCTCGTGGGCGAAATGCGCGACTTGGAAACCATCGAGTCCGCAGTCCGAGCCGCTGAGACTGGCCACTTGGTCTTCGGCACGCTGCACACCACTGGCGCGGCCAAGACCATCGACCGTGTCGTCGATGCCTTTCCCCAACAGCAGCAGAACCAGATTCGTGTGCAGTTGTCCACCGCATTGCTGGCGGTGCTCAGCCAGGCGCTACTGACCCGCATCGATGTCACGGGTATGGTGGCAGCCTATGAGTTCATGGTTGTGACGCCCGCCATCGCCAACCTGATCCGCGATAACAAGAGTTTCCGCATCGACTCGATGATCCAGACCGGCAAAAAGTTCGGCATGCAGTTGCTCGACGACCACCTGTGGCAGTTATATACCCAAGGGAAAATCTCGGCGGAAGAGATGGTTGACGTGAGCAAAAACCCAACTGATCTTGTCGCCAAGGTCCATCGTATGGGACGGACGGTCGGTCGAGCCGAGATCGATGAAGACGAAGGTGAAGTGCCCGAAGAGGCAAAGAAGCCCGCTCCTCCCGCCAAGCCATAGGTTAAAAATAAACTGATCTTATTGTTCTAGGGCCTAGATACCCTTGCAAAACCATGAACCTTCTGTTCTAATCAAGCGGATAGACATGAGTCGCTTTGCTGTTGCAACGCGATCACCGTCCGTCCTGCGAATGACCAGCACCAACGCTCATCACGCAGGACAAGGATCAAGGTCCGGTTTTGAGTTCTCAGGTACGAACTTATGAGCACCGCGACCAACCCGAAGATTGACCTTGCTGAGATGAAGGGCCGCAAGCTGGGGCGTGTCTTGACCAAACTGGGCAAGGTCACGCGTGAGCAAGTACACGAAGCCCTCGCGATCCAGCAGACTCGCAAAGTACCCATTGGTCAGCTGCTGATCGAATTGGGCTATTGCAAACCCGAGGACATCGCGGCGGGCTTGGCCGGACAGGCCGGGATGAACTACGTGGACCTGAAGGGCTGGGATCTACCCGACCGGCTCAAGGATGTGATTCCGTCCGAGAACGTTCGCGCCTACGAAGTCATTCCGATTGACCACAATCCGACGAGCAAGCGGATCAAGATCGCGATGAAGACAGCCAACAACTTCCGAGCGGTCGATGACCTGCGGTTGCTTCTGGGTGGTAACGTCGATGCGGTGGTGGCCGAGCCCGCGTTGATCGACGCGATCATTGCCAAGCACTTCTCGAAAAAAGAAACGGTCAAGGACGTCGTCAACAATCTTGCCGTTGATCCGAAGTTTGCTTCCCTCGCCGGGAAGAGCGACCAGTCAATTGACCTTGATGCGCTGACCGACGCGGCCAACGACAATCAGGTCGTGAAGTTGCTGAACCTTGTGTTGCTCCAAGCAATCAAGGATCGGGCCAGCGATATTCACTTTGAACCGTTCGAGAATGAGTTCAAGATGCGCTACCGCATCGATGGCGTGCTCTATGAAATGGTGCCGCCACCCAAGCAGTTGGGACCTGCGATTATCTCACGTATCAAGGTCATGAGCGATCTGGACATCGCGGAACGGCGCTTGCCACAGGATGGCCGCGTCGAACTGACGGTGGGCGGCAAACCCGTGGATCTTCGCGTTGCAATCCTGCCGACGATTTATGGCGAGTCGTGCGTGATGCGCGTGCTTGACCGTGGCAACGTCGAGCTCAGCCTCGATCGCGTGGGCCTGCGGCCAGATGATCTGGAGACTGTTCAGCGTCTGATCACCAAGCCCAACGGCATCGTGGCAGTGACCGGCCCGACTGGTTCGGGCAAGACCACAACGCTCTACGCAGCATTGTCAAAGCTCAACGACATCGAGACCAAGATTCTGACAGCGGAGGACCCGGTCGAGTACGACATCGACGGATTGTGCCAGGTGCAGGTGAACGACGAAGTGGGCCTGACGTTCGCCAAGGCGTTGCGAAGTTTCCTGCGTCAGGACCCCGACGTGATCTTGGTGGGCGAAATTCGTGACTTGGAGACTGCCCAGATTTCGGTGCAGGCGTCGCTCACGGGACACTTGGTGCTCAGCACGCTGCACACCAACGACGCGCCCAGCAGCATCATCCGTTTGATTGACCTGGGAATCGAGCCGTTCCTGCTGACTGCGACCCTCGAAGGCGTGGTTGCGCAGCGGCTCGTGCGGCGCATCTGTTCCAATTGCAAAGAGTCATACGACCCTGGCGACGAGGAACTGATGGAATTGAACCTCAAGCACGAGAAGGTGCGCGGGAAGAAGTTCTTCCGCGGCAAGGGCTGTGAGAACTGCAACAACAGCGGATACAAGGGGCGCATGGCGATCTACGAAATCATGACGCTCGACGACACGATGCGCGAGATGATCATGAAGAACGCGAACACGGCGGCCCTGCGTCGATACTGCCGCCAGCGCGGCATGCGGTCGCTGCGCGAGAGCGGCCTGATGTGCCTGTACGACGGAATCACCACGGTCGATGAGGTTTTGAAAGAAACCTTGTCGGATGAGGAATAGGCGGGCGAGGAAAGATTGGAAGAATGCAGCAAAAAAGACATCAAGAAGGGTGAGTCGGTGGATTCGCGGGTGGCGTTTGTCGGGCTGGCGTTTATCGGGTTTGGATTTGTGGGAAGTTTCTGGCAGAAAAGCACACGCCCACGCAAGGGCTACGGAGTAGAACGGTCCGGGACGTCGTCGATCCTGCCCCAAAGACTGCTCGGTCGGTCTCTCCGTGCCCCTTGCGTGGGCGTGACGAAGTGCTTTGAAGGCTCACTTGAGCCTGTAGTGGCCAGAAGCAATGTTGTACGCCGGGGGTTCGAAAAGTGTTTCGGAACTGAAGTTCGGAACTGAAGTGTTGTACGGAGAACGGTATGCCGACCTTTGCGTATGAAGCGCTGAACGCCTCGGGCAAGCCTCAGAAGGGCACCATCGATGCAGGTTCGTCCGAAGAGGCGATCCAGAAGATCAAGAGCCAGGGGCTGTACCCATCAAACATCAAGGAACAGGCGGGATCAAAGAAGAATGCCGCATCCGCAAACGACGGTTCGGGCAGCGTTCCCAAGAAAAAGAAGTCGCGTGGTGGCAACCGGGGGGTGAGCAAGAAGCTCCTCACGACGTTCACGCGCCAACTGTCAACGCTCCAGGATGCCGGTCTTCCCTTGCTGCGCAGCCTTCAGATTCTCGAGAGCCAGCAGAAGCCCGGCAAACTCAAGAACATTCTGATGGGCGTGTGCGAGGAGGTCGAGGGTGGTTCGGCTCTCTCCGAGGCGATGAGCAAGTACCCCAAGTGCTTCGACCACTTGTACACCAAGATGGTGGCGGCGGGCGAGGTGGGCGGCGTGCTTGATGTCATTCTGCAGCGCCTAGCAGAGTTCATGGAGAAGAGCGAACGCCTGAAGCGCCGCATCAAGGGCGCAATGGTGTACCCGATCGTGGTCGTGTCGATCGCGGCGATCATTCTGACGGCGATCATGGTCTTCATCATCCCGAAGTTTGAAGAAATCTTCAAGGACTTCGGCGTGGACCTGCCGCCCCTCACGATGTTCCTGATTGGAACCAGCCGCTGGTTTGCGGGGACCAATCCTGGTCAGGCGATTCCAGGCTGGATCATCGCCCTGCCCTCGCCCTTCTTCGCATGGGTGATCTTCAAACTGATTCGCAAGACCCAAATCGGCAAGGCCGTGACGGACACGATTCTGCTGCGGTTGCCCGTCATAGGCGATCTGGTGCGCAAGACCGTGATTGCACGCTTCACGCGCACGCTTGGCACGCTGGTGGCGGCGGGCGTGCCGATTCTTGAGGCAGTGAAGATCACGAAGGAAACCAGCGGCAACTACGTCTTTGAGAAGGCGCTGCAGAAGGTCTATGACAGCATTCGCGAGGGCGAGAGTTTTGCCGGACCCCTGCGCGAGAGCAAGACATGCGATGCGATCGTGACCAACATGATCGACGTGGGCGAGGAGACGGGCGAACTGGATCAGATGTTGATGAAGATCGCCGACAACTACGACGAAGAAGTGGATGTCGCGGTGGCGTCGCTTGTCAGCCTTCTGGAACCGGCCATGGTCGTGTTCCTGGGCGGGTTCGTCGGGCTGATCGTTGTGGCCATGTTCCTGCCTCTCGTCAAAATGATCGAGAGTCTGCAGGGTGGCGGTGCGGTGTAGTGGTGTAGCGACCATGGACGATGTGCAGCAACTGTGTCAACATTTGATGGTGTGCTGGCGTGACGGAGCAACGTGTGACTGAATCGATGAGAGCAAGTGGCAGATCAACTGGCATCGCAACCGGCAAGATGCGACTGCGGGCGAACGCACTGCGCGGTTTCACCATCTTCGAGTTGCTAGTCTCGATCGGTGTGATCGCGGTGCTCGTCGCGCTGGTGGTGCTTGGAGCGCGGGCTGCCCAACGTGCTGCGGGTAGTGTTGTGGATCAGTCGGGCCTGAACCAGGTCTATGACGGCATCAAGAAGTTCCGCGAAGACATGGGTTTCTTGCCGCCCATGGTGAAGGAGTATGGTCCAGATGTGTCTTTCGCGAGCGTGGGGATCGAGTCGTCGCTGATCACGCTGCCCGGCGCTGTCCCGAAGCGCTCCGACCTGCCTTGGGCGATGGTTGTGGCGGTCTCTGCTGATCCGAGTCTGGCTCCCCGTAATCAGATTGAGGTCTACAAACGGGGCGATGATGCCGCGTTCTTGCGGGCTCAGGATCCTGATTGGAAGGGGCCGGACCCGACCAACATTCTGCGCGACAATCGGTACAGCGAATTGACGCTTGGCTACTTCGTGGCAGGACAGTTGGAAGCCCCATACACCGCGGCCTTGCCCGATGTGCCGATGGATGGTGTGGCTGGTCCTGGCATGTACAAACCCGACCGAGCGGGGCTCTTTGAAGTACCAGCAGTCGCGATTGATCCGGCACCAGCCAGCCGAAGGCGTGCGGGCCGTGAGTATGGACCGTTCATTGAGGTGGGTGCCAAGGGTGTCCGGACTGTGATCGATGTTGATACCACGCCGACTGCCTCGGACAAGGGCAAGGATGTGACGATTCGGGATCGCAACAACGTGCCCATGCGATACTACCGCTGGCTGCGGCAGGAGCCGCCGCCCAATACCACAGTGCCCGATACAGACACACTGCTGGTGTTGCCAGCGATCATCGGGCGGCTTGGTTCACCGATTGAGTCGATCGTGCCCAACGAGCGCAACCCCAAGTCAAACACGTTGCTTCGTCAGGCACGCTGGGCGGTTGCTGCGGCGGGTCCTGATCGGCTCTATGGCGATGAACCCTTGCTATATCTCTCACAGGTTCTGGGCGTGCCTGAGCCTACCGATCCGACGGCGATCAACAAGTTGCGTTTGCAGGCGGCGCGGGACAACCTTGTCCGGGTGGGTACCGATGAGAACTAAACCTTCTTCCATGTCGATTGCTGGAATCTCATTGCAGGCCAGAGCCAGCAGCGCTTCACGCCGCGGGTTCAGCACGCTGGAACTGCTCGTTGTTGCTGGCATTCTTGTGCTGCTGTTGGGTATCGCAGCATCGGCAGTCTCGGGCGTGATTTACTCCTCGCAGCGATCGTTGGCAGAAAATCAACTTCGTGTGGCGATGGGAGCCGCTCGAGATGCGGCGATTCGCAGCAACGATGCCGATGCGGCTGCGGTTTTCTACTTCCGCGAGGGGCGGACGATTGTGATTCCGTGTGCCAAGGTCGGCGTTCTTTTCGAGGACACACCTCGACTGTTTGACAACGCAGCCAGCGGCGGGAATCAGGACGGCGACCGCGAGATTTTCGCGCCCATCGATGGCGCGAACCCGATTGTGATGCCCAGGGGCTGGACAGTGCGCGGGTTTGCGCGTCCTGGTTCGATCAGCGATCCTTCGGCCGCGCCGGTTCCCATTGACAATGGGTGGTATGACTGGGTCGATGTTGCGAGCGCGGGCAGTGGCTTCGCGGCCGAGGGCATGTGGGTGTTTCCGGAAACCGACTTCCTGCCGCGGGATGCCAGAGGAATTGACGACATGACCGGGAAGGAAGGCTGGCGGCGCCAGACGTTCATGATTCGCTTTGCGGCCCAGACGGGCGAGGCGCTGTTGAATGATTCTCGCCTGGTGCTCGTTGTGGATCCGGCGGATGCGGACTTCCGTTTTACTGCGATGCCTTGGACATCGCCTGGCTTTGATCTGCAGCAGTACGCATCGCTTGAAACCGGCGTGAGGCGGTTACTCGCGCAAGGATCGGGCTTGACTTTGCTGGAGCAGCGGAGCCTGTTTGGTGACGAGTCAACGGACACCATTCTGGCTCGGCCCGTGGTTGAGTTTGCACTGACTGATGAACGCCGTTTGGCCAATGCCATCGGAGCTGCGGGCCTGAACCGAGACACACAGTCACTGTACCGCGTGCAGACGGGCACGCCGGGTGATGCGCCTCCGATGGACGAATCACTTCTGACTGGCCCCAACTTCCCCAGCGGGTTTCCGCAGGGGGATGCGATGCGGCTGATCCGAGATTACATCGGGCAAGTTGCTGGCACGAGTTCTGGCCAGTTGGACCCGGGAACGATTTTCGAGGCGCGAGTCTTCACAATGTCGCGATATTTGGGGCAGATGCAAGAAGTCATCGCGAGATAGGCAACACGTGTTGGTGTTGGACGGGTAGTTTGGGCAGGAAGAAAGGCCGGACGATGCAGAATGGTACTTCCATTTTGAATGTCAGCATGAGCGGACACATCAAAACAGTGCGGCGATTCGGGTTCACCCTCATCGAAGTGCTCATTGGGCTGGTGGTGCTGGGCTTGGGCCTTTTGGGTCTGGCTTCGGTTTTCCCCGCCGTGGTCTATCAGCAGCGCACGGCCAGCGATGCGATCGAGGGCGCGAGCATTACAGAAGGTGTCAAGGCCTACGTCCGCTCGTCTTCGACGTTCAACGCGAACGCGCTCACGACCCGGTCGCATCAGGGTGCGGTTCGTCCGCCTGGCATCCTTCGAGCTCTGCAACGCCTGAACGATCTCCCGGCATTTGGTGAAGATGGCCTTTGGGTAATTCCCGAGAGCGGTCAGGGAACGTTCGCGTTGGCACCGATCCAAGATATCACGCTGCCTGGCGACATGATGCTCCAGGCACGGTTCCTCACTGGATACAACGGCACGACGCCGACTTATGACGATGCTGAGTACAGCCTTCCGCTACTGGACCGGCTGATTCCAGCGGTGGCGCAGACGCCGCGAAGTCCGGGCAGCAGCCAGGGTGAGGCCGAGCCTCGATTCGTGTGGGACTTTATGATTCGACGCGTGGGTACGCCCAATCAGCCCACCGAAGGGGATGGCTTACAGACGGCGATCTTTGTGCGACGAATCGACGTGGGCATTCGTCGCCCGGCGGGAGGGTCTCTGGTTGATGTGTTCCGCCCGCTCGATGGTACAGATCGCACTCTGGTGCCAGTTGCGGCGGACAACACGACCGGCGAGGCATCCTTGAACGGCATCGGGGATTACTCCCTGATTCTGACGGCGTACATCGAGTTGATTCCGGGCAATAACGCCATCGCTTCATTCGAACTGCCTGTCAATACGTTGCCGCAGACACAGGCCCTTGCACAGGTCGGCCAGAAGTTTGTGGGGCCATCCGGGCAAGTACACACCGTGGTGTCGGTTGATTCGACTTCGGGCGTGTTGAGCATCAATGTGTCGCCAGGCGTCACGCTGCCAGCGGGAGAGACTCGCTACGACGTGTGGTTTACGCCCCAGGTGCCAGTCGCCGTGGAAGTCTTTGATACGACGGCGCGGTGATCGCAGGCAGGGTGCGCAGTGTCTTGCAGGGTATTTTGCAGGGTTGGGCGCAGTTGGCACATCGGTTGGCAAGTTAGTCGGCAAGTCAGTTGGAAAGCAGTGTGAAGCTCATGAAGGAAGTGTGTCGTCCAATTCAACCTGATCTATGTCGAGCCAATGCCTCGAAGCGCAGGGGCTTCACGTTGCTCGAAACACTCGTTTCGATTGCGGCGGTCGTGATTGTGGCAGCGGGGCTGGCGGCGGTCTTTGATTCCATCGGCAAGACGGTTGCCTCGGGGCGGCGTGTCTCTCGCGTGAATCAATACGGGCGGCTGCTCGAGCAGCAACTGCGTCAGGACTTCCAGCGGATGACCCGTGACGGATTTCTGGTGATTCGCCAGCAGTTTGCGGATGTGGATGGAAACAATGAGTTTGATCCGCAAGTCGATCGTGTGCCGCTCTATGAGGACCAGGAACGCACCAACACCGCAAATTCCAAAGATCAGTGGCGAAGGCGGCGGGTGGATGAGATTCTGTTCTTCGAGCGTGGAGACTTCAAGAGTTCGCGTCCTCCCATGAGCGATCTTGCGGAATGGGCATCGCCATCGAGTCGTGAGGCGATGATCTACTACGGGCATGGCATGCGGCCTCGCCCTGACGCGGTTGCCATTTCCAACTCGCCGCGAGTGAATGAGACCAACACGCTGTCCCGCAACGGCATTACTGCAACCGGGCGTCACACGCTGGGGTATGTCGGTGCTGCTCCGACTGACAAGCCAAACCGCAGGCAGAATCCCAATGTCTACGCGAGCGAGTGGATTCTGCTTCGTCAGCAGACGCTACTGGTCTCACCCGATGTGACCGCGCGTGAGCGGCGCGGCATTCTGGGCTTTGCAAGCGGTGACATCGTACTGGCCGACAAGGACACGCAGGTTGCAGGACAGCCCGCAGCGGCCTCGATCTTTCGATCGCTCAATCGATACTTACTGCCTGACATCGATCCGTCCTATGCGGCCCTGAACGACCATCTGTGGTATGTCACAGGTGCAAATGGCAACTACGACTCGGTGGCTGGAGAGGTGCCTCCGACTGCGTACGGCCCGCAGTTGTCGAGCGGGATTGTTGACATCGCAACCACGTCGCTCGAGGAGATTCAGCGGATCGTGTACGGATATGCGGGCGTGGGCACATCGGCCCGAGAGCCAGCCATGTACGACTCGCCGGGCGTGATTCCGCCCGCGCTGGGCTTCACGCAGTCGATCGGCGAGTTTGGAGCGGCATGGGATTCTCCTGTGGCACGCCCGACCGATCCCGTAACGAATTGGGAATCGCTGGACTTCATGCACGCGTGGATGGACAACGCCATGCCCACCAGAGCCGTGAACCATGGTGATGGAACCAGCAGCACCGAAGGGCCCAATGCCAACGGGGGCCTGGATTATGATGATGAGAACCGGGGCGTGAGGATTCTGACTGATGTCGGCGCGCCGGATCTTCTGAACGTGCTGAATGGTGGGCCTGCACTGACTTCTCCCGTTCAGCGTCGATCCGATCGGCTGATGGTGGGGGCGTCGAACCTCGTGGTTGGATGTACCGAATTCATCGTGGATTGGACGCTCGGGACGGTCAGCGTCAATCCGGGAGACCTTCGCTGGCACGGCCCCGAAACGCCTTGCAAGTTCTATGAGTACGACGGTCCCACAGCACCCAGTGACTGCAACTACCGGCTGGGCACGCTCGTGAAGTATCGGGATTCGGGCGGGGCCTTGCTCGACGGGGTCTATCCCATCACGGATCGACTTTTTTACGGGTACAACCCCAACAGCATCGCCAATTTGCCTTTGAGCGTGTCGTCGTTCTTTGGCGGGATTGATCCCACCTTTGTGCAGCGGCCGGGCCTGACCCTTGGCGGCCCGGAGACGAATCCAACATTGGAGTTTTCACCCACCTACATCGATCCCGCGACCGGTCGCGAGTTGATCAATCCAACGCCTGCGCAGCGCCCCTGGCGCTGGCCCAGGATGATTCGGGTGCGGGTGACAATCGCTGATCCGGTGGATCCTGGGATCGAGTCGACGTTTGAGTATGTCTTTGATGTGCCTGATGAAGCGCCTCGATAGGCGCTTAGGCACGATAGTGCAGTCGATGATTAGGCAGACTCTGATCAGATTTGGGGCAGGCAGTAGGGCAGGCATTCGCGCGGGCGCCGCAAAGAACGGGCGCACCACGACGGGAGCAGTTGGGCCATGAGCATGGAACAGACGACAATCACCCGCAGGAACAACAACCTCGGGTCTTCGCACCTCACTTCGGAAGCGGTGACGCAGCAACTGGCTCGCCCCGCAGGATTGCTTCGTGCAATCTCTGGCACGCCCGCAGGCACCAGCATCCAGACGCACCGACGCGGCTCGTTCCTGGTGCTGGTTGTAGGGACTCTTGCGCTCCTGGCGGTGATCACTATTGTGTATGTGGCACTGGGCAACCAGGACGCACGCACCAAAGCGACGGTCATCCGGCGCGATCAGTTTGACGATGTGCCCGCCCAGATCGGTCAGTACACGGCGGATGTCATCGCCAGCGACTTGTTCTCAACCACCATCGACGGCGGCATGACCCAGCAAGGCGCAAGCATCCTGCCCAACCTACGGCGTGAGACGGATGATGCGCCGGGGATCGCGCATCGCGCGGGGGACCTGGGTTCGCCAAACGAAGAATATACGCTGACTTCCGAGCGTGACCCGCTCGCCGCGACCAACATTATTGATACACGACGATACTTCACGCCCCAGGGCACGATCTTTCCAACCCTTGAGCAGGATCTTGCTTCAACCACTCCGACTGTCGCGAACCAGTTTGTATTGAACGGCGCGTACTCTGGCTTCCGCCTGCCCTCGTCGGATCCCTGGCTGGCCCCGCATTCTCCGAGCTTCATCAACTTCGGGGCAGGGTCAAGCACTGGTGCAGTGTCGGACTTCGTGTCAGTGCCTGATTGGGCATTCCTCGACCAACAGGACTGGAGCAGCATCAGCAACGTCGCACCGACCGGCCTGTTTGTCAATCTGGCCAACCTTCGCAACAACTTTGGCGCGTTCAACAATGTTAGTGCGATCAACGCGAATGAAAAGCCCGGCATGGGCTACGGCAAGTCGTTGCTCACGCCGGATGCGACGACGGGCGTTGACAGGTTCCGATTCATCGACTCCAATCAGACGGTGTGGGGCCAGACACTGGCTATTGGTACAGACGACGCGATTCCGTACTATTGGTCGGTGATGCAGCGCGGCGCTTTTCGTCCGTCGCGGATCGCGGACGGTCAGCCAGATGTCACCGAAACTCCCGGCAACGATCTCTTCAAGGGCTATCAGTGGGCCGACGCGGACGGCGATGGCATGCTGGATTCGCGCTGGTGGGAATTCGCCCACTGGCAGGATGACAACGGCGCGAACGTTGTCCTGCCGGGCGAGGCAACCCTGCCCGAGTTCGCGGGCAATTTTCGCTGGTTCGTAGCCACTCGCGTTGTGGACCTTTCGGGCCTCGTCAACGTCAACTTCGCAGGCGATCTGATGGCATCGCCCCGTCAGCAGTTGTTTACTAATTCGCCGACGAGCGTCACGGGCGCGAACATGACTATGCCCTTGGGCATGACACCGGCAGACATCGATCTGCGCCGCCTGCTCACGCAATTCGACACCTACGCCAACTTCGATCCGAATGTCAACGGCAGTACCTCAAACCCAGCGGGATATGAAGGCTTCCCCGACCTAAGCGGCGAGCCGATCGCACCAAGCATCCCAAACGCTCTCGAGTACAATGGTCCGACCAATCGCATGTCAGAGTCGCGTGCCTACATCATGGGCACCTCGGCGTATCTCAGCCTGCAACTCGCGAATGAGTCCGGGCGAGTGCTGGGACTCCAAGTGCTGGATCCCGCGACTTCTCAGTACACCGCGTTGTATGAGACCGACCAGTCCGCCGCGGGTACGCCGCCAGAGTCCGACGTGCTCACCTTCGCCGACAGGGAACTGGTGCTGGGCGGGCTTGGCGGGGTGGGCATCAACTTTACGGATCCCGACGTAATTCGCAATAGTTTCGGTCGCCGCGGCTGGCAGACGTTCATGTATCCATCGCTCTCCTACGCGGGCGGTAACTTCTTTCCGCCCTATGGCGTGGATACGAGCGGCGCCATCGGCACGCATTATGGGTGGATCGAGTGGTCGGCTCGCCGCACGCTCAACTACATCGACCAGAGTCGCAAAGTCTACAACACGTCGTCCAACGTCATGGAAGACAGTTCGGTTGGTCGGCTGCGGTTTGATACGAGCGACCTTGCCGAACTGCTGACCTATCGCACGATCAACGACCCGAGCGTCACCAGCAATCTCGAAGTTGCGATGGGCGCAAGAGATCAGACACCTCTGCCAGCCGGGGCTGGCGTGTCGGACAATCCGCTGAGCCTCGACGTGCTCCGCTCCAATCGCGAGTTGCCCGCCGAGACCCGCACGTTCGATCCATGGAACACAACGGACGTTCTAACCGATGAAAACGCTCCGATGGTGCAGGCGCTTCGTCGCCTCCACACCGATGTTCGCAAGAATCTGACGACCATCAGTTTGAGCCGTCCGCTGCGTACGACCTCGACGCGTCAGCCCTCAACCAGCGCCACACCCCAGCAAGCCCAGGTGAGTCAGTTGCAGGCAGGCGATGCAAAGATCAACGCTCGTGCCATGCTCGACCTTCCTGCACGCCCGGTCGGGGACTACTCCTCACCCACACCCAATGTGAAAGCCGCGGAGACCACGGCGAGCCTTCTCTATGAGGGCTACTTCGATGCTCTCGCCCCGTATGCCTCGATCGACATCATGTGGAATCGGTCCAACACCGATTACAATAAGTATCGCACGCTCTTCTACGGCTATCGCGGCCCAGAACTCGCCGCTCTGACCGCTGGCACGCTCGCCGTGAACATGGTCGATCTGGCCGACGGCCCAATCACCGCGCCGCTGCTTGTCAATGGGCCAGATGTGTACGTCGAGGACTCAGGCGTGGGTCAGGGTCGATCCGCGAACAACACGGCGCTGTCACAGACCCAGCCGATTCGTCCGGGCACCAGCGATCCCTTCGATCAACCGACGATTCGCACGCAGTTTCTCACCGATGATCCTGCTGTTCGGGCCGCGCTAGACGGATCGGTCTCCAATGCCGCCGATGGCATCGCCGCGGCCTTCCCCACATTGCAACGCACGACCGACATCACGGGCGGCGTTCCGCTCGACAATCTGGACCTGTTGCAACGCGACGTTGCCGGGACGGTGGTGCCCCAGGGCAAACTTGCTCCCGTCGCTTCGAACGTGATCGCACCGGTGGTGAAGTTGTACGGCATCGAAGCCCAGCCCTTTGTGACGCAGGTCACGACCATGACGGTCTACTTCGATAACTGGATCAACAGCCAGACTGGATTCAACACCGTACCAAGTCAAGTGCAGTTTGTTGGTCCCGAGAATACAGCCGCCTCGCCCGCAACGACTGCGGTGCTTGGTGACAACAAGATTCAGGACGGCGACACGATCAACCGCACCGAGGTTCTTTTCAATCTCGTCGCCTTCAAGATCACCAATCCCTTTGATCGCGACATCGTGATGGGTCGCCCGCTGCTCAGCGATGTGGCGCCCAACAGCGCGTCTAGCCCGGTCATCGACATTCCGGAACTGCCCGATTCACCGATCCAACTAGTCGTTGATCCATCGGTGATGCGGTCCAACCAGGACATTTATTTTCCCGCTCGTCCCGATCGGTTGCCGATTTTCTCGCGGGGCTGGAACTGGGCAACGGGAACGGTTGCGGGCAATGGCATTGGCCTCATCGGTCCTGGTGCGCTGGGTGCAGGTCGGTGGAGTAATACAAACCAGACGCTGGGTATCTATGGCAGTTTCAGCCGTGGCGACACCATCGATGTTGCGAGCACTGCGTTCCTGGGCACTGGGTCCACCTCACCGCTTCCGGTTGATTCCATCAGCGACTTTCACTACGTCCGTTTCGGCAATCGTACCTACATGCTGATGTCGTTGCACGAGCAGCAGTTGTACTCGGGCGAGGATGTCACGAGAGCGCTCAATCCAGGTGATGTCCTGGGGACCGGCCCAAACAACGGACGCCAGTTCAGCCGCCCCGACCTGCTCGTGGCCGATTCTTCGGACCCCGCCGACGATCAGAAGTACGTCGATGTGCCGACCGCTCCGGGCGTCAAGATCACGATGAATCCAATTCGCATCCCTGCGGGCCAGACTGTGGTCTGCTACGCCCTGAGCGAATCACCCAATCGCATTCGTGATCGCCTGCGCGGTGCTGCTGGCCGGCCCGATCTTCGCATCGCGTCTGCGGACACGCCCGCAGACGGTGGTTCTCCGACCCAGCCCTATGGCACCGATGCCCTCAACAACCTCCAGCCCTATGTTGACCTTCGTCCCTTCATTCAAAGACTCATCGAGAACCAGATCGCACGCAGTGCCGATCCCAGTATCACGACGGACCTGTTCAATCCGAATGGAGCCTACTGGGTTCCCATGATCTGGGAAGGTGGCGGCCCCACACCTCCCGCCGGTTTCACGCCCTCGCGCCTGCAGAACCTCGGCGCGTACGTGAACCCTATTCCCAGCACCGAGAACACAGAGTTGGCCGCAGTCACGCGTGAGCGAACCGTCACACTGTGGCGCACGGTGCGCGAGCAGCGGCGTCCGTGGGCATCTCCGGTCGCGACCGAGAGCATCTGGCTGACAGTGCCGTCCAGCCCGGCAATCAATCTTGACTGGAACGGCGGCACCCATGCGTCGAGCGATGCCTGGATGTTGCGTCGCCCGGTCGTGGGCCTGTCCCGCTTGAACTCAAACAACTACGCCAACGATCAGATGGTTGATCGCCTGCGTATTCCCAACAACGCGAACTTGTGGTCGCAGTTGGACGAGAACATCGGCGGCGAAGCGACCAGGGTGGTTGCGGGGGGCTTTGATCCCAGCGTTGGGCCAGATGGCACCACCCCTGCGACCGACGACGACGCAGATCGCAAAGGCGTCACCATGACCTTGTGGGCGAGCGTGATGCGTCCGTCGGACCCACGGACCAATCAGGACATCGCCGACCCCTTCGCGCCCTTTGATCGCATCCCAAAGGATGTGCTACCAGCGTACTGCTTGGAAGCCAAGTACTGGGAAGATCCGACATCGGGTGCCGTCACATCCTGGAACATCTTCAGGGAAAGCGAGAGTTGGAACAGGTATCGCACGGAGGGTGCGACCCAGTTGACGATCACCTTCCCCAACGCTGACTTTGGTATTGGTCTCGCGGATGATACTGGTCGCCGGCCTTGGAAGGGACACGCCAAGGACCTGCGCGAGTGGATCGGTCGTCAGACTACCTACGCCATCGACGGCACCGCAACCCCCACCAACCCAGCAACTTTTGTCGACAATGACGGCTTCAAGGACTTCCTATGGCAGGCCCCCAACAACATTGTCGCACGGGGCTACCTGGATCCGGTCGCTGGCACGCCGCTTGCGCCCGCAGCGCCGACCCGCTCGTTCGTCGGCACGATTGATCAGAAGCCCAATGCAACCATCGTGACGCAATTGTTCCCGTTGGGAACGTTGCCCACCCCCGGTGCGACTCCTGGTGCGCCGCTGCCCACGGGCTTCCTTACTTTCGCGGACATGTACCCGCAGGTGACCATGGATGCGGATGCCGCGCGTGGTCGCACGTCCAACAACTTTTATCGCGATGTGGACGTTCGCCGTGCTGCTGGTGCGATTGCGGGATCACCATTCAGCAGCCAGGACCAGTACACCCGCTGGGTTTCGATTCTGCGCCCTGCCGACATGCTGCGTCCGCTTGGTGTTGGGCCCCTCGAGGTTCCGTTGCAGTTCCCTCCTGGTGGAGGCGTGCCAACGCTGCGTGTCTTCAATTCCGTGACCATCACCGTGCCCGAGTTGCAGGCGGTCAATGCTCGGTACACGACGCTGAGCGAAGCCTTGGCCTCTGCCATGGGCTATGAGAAGCGTGTCCTCAGCGGACCACACGCTGGCATGCAGGGCCTTGATATCAACTTGCTGCGTTCACCTTATATGTTGCCCCCGAGCCCGACATCGGGTTTCGCGGGTGAGACCAACGCACTCGGCGCACCCTCGCTGACCAATCCTTATCTATTGAAGCGTCCCGGCGGCTCGCGTTCTCCGTCCACGGGCAGCCTCCAGCCGGGCGACGACTCGACCGACGTCATGCTCTTTGATCGCGGCAATCTTCGCCTCGACCACTTTGTTCCCTTCATCGATGCCGAGACCCAGGACACCGTGTTGGACCCAGATACCGTTGGCATCAACGCCGAGCGTGCAGTCGGCACGGCTATTCCGCTGGCTCAGATGGTGTTGGAAGAGTTTGAAACGCCCGCCACCGATCCGGCCAATCCGACTCCTCAGACCGGCGAGAACACGGCGAGCGCCGTGTCGCCCCGACAGGGCCTGATCAATATCAACACTGCGCCCGTTGAGGTTCTGCGGCTGCTGCCTGGCGTCACGCCACGCTCCTACGAAGAGCAGTCACTCACCAACGCAGGAGCGCCCCGCCCATCCACCCAGCCGCTCACAGGGCCTGGCTTGGGCGATCCCAACTGGTTCGAGCAAGTGGTCGATGTGCGACCGATTCTGCCACTCAACCAGAATATTGATCTGGCGGCGGGCATCGCTGGCTACCGCGACATGGTGCCTGTCCTTCTGAGCAGGACAGCACAGGACAACATGGATGCTATTCGCGCAGCCAATATCAACAGTTTCCCCAACGCCAGTGGTGGCCCAACCTTTCTGCCGGTGGTTGCTCCCTTCCTGCCCGATTCAACCGCCACGTCTGACACCGATCCCTTCACAGGCCCGGATGGCAACAACGCCCGCGCGGCATCGCGGATCATGGGCATCGGCAACCAACCGGGCTTCCGCTCTGTGGGCGAGGTGCTTTCCGCACGTTCGCGTGTCAACGAATCCGTGCCCGCAACCACTCCTTCCTTCATCTCTAGGTGGCCTTCTGCGACCGCGACACTGCTTAGTGCAACTCGCGGTACTCCCTGGGCTGCGGCTCCCTACAACATCGACTCGCTTGGCTACGACCGAACGCTCGCGAACGTGGGCACGCCGCCCGTGGCGACACGCCTGGACCTCAACAGCACTTTCGACGAGATCGATCCGCAGGCTGGCAGTTTCGGCACTACACCCTTCGATGATCCCTACCAACTACCAGCCCCGGACGCGAGCCGCATCGACCCCACCCTTGCAACTGCGGGTGCAACCAACGAGTTTGACGAAAAACTGATCGCTGCCAACAACTTCCTCAACACCGTGACCAATCGCAGCGATGTTTTTGCCGTCTGGTTCACGCTGGCGGGCTTCCAACGCAGCGATGTCGAGGGCTTGTCGGGCACCGATCCGATTCTGCCCAGCGTGCAGCGTCGGTTCCTGATGGTCGTGGACCGGTCCAACGTCGTGAGCAAGGGCACCAAGCCCAGGATTCTGCTGATGAAGGAAGTGCCGATGCCTCGCGAGTGATTTGCTCTTGTATTTGCAGGACAGCGCACATGCAAAGCAGCGCAGATGATTGATGAGAGAGATGGGGATCAACGGGCCGCGCGTGGGCGGCCCGTGTTTTTGTGTGAAGCAGGCAGTTCTGTCAACGCTTGAGGTGGCTGGCAAGTCCTGCCAGGACTTCGCGTTCCATGGCTAGAGCCGTTGCCACTTCCTCGACGGTCACGACATCGGCGCCCAGCGTCATAGCAGTGAACTTGCCCGAGAGGAAACTCGTCCGGGCCGCGATAAAGATTGCCGGGTTCATTTCGCGTACAACTTGTGTGGCTCGCATGACAGCCTCGTCATCGGGAATAGTGAGGATCATCGCGTCGGCATGGTGGACGCCTGCTCGCTCCAGAACTTCGCGATTGGTCACGTCGCCATAGACCACCCTTCGTCCCAGGACGTGCTGGCGATGCACGGTCGAGGCGTTGAGTTCGATGACCGTGAACGACACCTGTTGAATGTCCAACCGATCCGCCAACGCCCGTCCAACAGGCCCAAAGCCTGCGATGATGACATGCTGAGGCTTGGGTGCCGGTGGTTGGGGCGGTGGTGGAGGAGCGATCTCGGGGGGATATGAATGGTGTTCGATGGTGCCAGCGTTCATATCCACCGAGCTGTAGGACTGCTGCCCTCCCAAGTCGTGTTGATCACTTTGCTGCACCGGTTGATTGCTGCCCGCGACCTCACGCAAAACTACGGCGGGCTTGGGCGAGATGGCATCCTCACGCAGCACGCTGCTGCGCACCCATGGCGAAAGCGGCAAGTACGAAAGGCGGTTTGAAAGGCGGCGTGCAGGCCCCAGCAGGAGGGGCGTGGCGATCAACGACAGGATCACGACGGCAATGATCAGGCCTTCATGGGCGGGCGTCAGAATGGACGCGCCAGCGCCCACTAGCACAAGCGTGAACTCGCCAGCATTCCCAAGGTACACCCCCGTGAGCACGGCGCTTGGCGCCGTCATGCCTGCGAGGTATGAGCAGGCCGCGACAGTGAAAAACTTGATCACGATCACGCCCGCGAGCGTTGCGAGAATGGGTCCGATGTTCGCAGCCACCTCGAGCGGGGCGACCTTCAGACCAACCGAGGTAAAAAACACGGCCATGAGCAAGTCACGCATGGGTGCGAGTTGTCCAGATAGTTGGAAGCGATACGGGGTCTGGCCAAGCATGAATCCAGCAAGAAACGCGCCCATGGCCGTGCCGAAGCCGATGAAACTGGTCCACACGGCGCACACCAGTGCGATTGCCGCCGCCGAGACGAGCACGATCTCCTCGCTGCGAAGGCGACTGATGTGATCAAGCAGCCAAGGCAGGACCCTACGCCCCAGGATCAACATCAGAAAGACACCACTTGCTGCGAGCAGGCCTTGCACGGTTCGTTCCGCCCAGTCTGGCATGCCCGAGGAAAGTGCCGATGTTCCCTGATCGGGTTCGCCTCCTCCCCAGACGACAATCAGCGGAATCAACGCGAGCATAATCACGCTGAGCAAGTCTTGGAGGATGGAGATGCCCAGCGAGACACGCCCGTGCAGGGCATTGGACTCGCGGCGCGACATAAGCGAGCGGACCAGAATCGCCGTCGACGAGATGCTCGCCCCCAAAGCGATAATGAGAGCAGGGGGGCGAGGGATGCCCAGGAGGATCAGCAGACTCCAAATGAGCGCGGCCGAGAGGAGCGTTGATACGATGCCTACCGCAGCGATGTGGACCAATCCCTTGCGTATAGAGCCTATGTCCAGGTGCAGTCCCAAGGTGAACATGAGCAGCACCAACGCAAGGTCGGAGATCTGTGCGACACCGACTTCATCGGTGATGAGTCCCAGTGCATTGGGACCGACCAAAGCCCCTGCAAGCAAGTAACCAGGAATGGCCTCGATCTTGAAGCGTCGAAAGCCCGCCGCGACAATGGCGGCGGTGACAAACATGATCACAAGCACCAAGCCCAGGGGCTGGGCACCTGGGAGGAGAGCAACGGAGGGGCCGGAGGCGAGCAAGTGGGGGAACACGGGCGGAAGGTAGGATGGTTTGTTGAGCACCTTTGACAGGCGGCTGAGTACATGCTCGTCGCAGACCACAGGAGGATTGGATACAGGCCGATGACTCACCACAGCAGTGGCGAACCTGCTGCGATTTCGAGTGCCAAGCGAAAATTTCTGTCTTTGATCTTTCTCACACACCCAAAATCTACTGCGACTTTCTGCGCGATTCCCAGCAGGCCCGTACGGCAGTCACAAAGCGAGGCTGGTACACAGAGATAGCGGACCAGCGATCTCGGGCGGTCCAATCAAACTGCGCTCGCTTTCCAGACTGACGCACACACGACTCAAACGCAGAGGAGACGTGCTGAGAGAAGGCGGAGTCAACGACAAGTTTCGTTGAGCCGCTCTTGGGTGCATGCAAACGCCCGCCCTGCGCCATCAGCAGCGAAGCCTAATGAAACCCCCGTCTTCACGAAAGCCACCATGTCGTTTTCTTTGCAGTTCTTGGCTTGTGTCCAGGCAATTCGCCGGTATGCTGTGAGAGCATTTGCGACTGCTCACCGCACTATTCGTCCAATAAAATTCCTCGCTGCCACATGTCTTACCTATGCATATTTTTTCATCACATCAAGTCACTCGCTGCCTCTTCCTGCACAGCATGCTCGTGTGCGCGGCAATCGGTCAGAATCAGCCGCCCATAACACCAGAGATCAGCGAGCCCCAGATGGGCCGCATAATCAATCCGCAAGACCTCCACATGGAGACCGAGCCCTTCAGCGATCCCAACCCAGGCGACACGCATGTGTGTACCGATTGGGAAGTTTGGAGGACCAATACAGGCGGCACCCTCGTGGAGCGAGTCTGGTCAACGCTGTGCATTGGCGGTGTCGAGCGGCTGCACACACACTTTGGCGATGGTGTGTTTGCAGGGAGCCTCGCCGGACAGACATCGCTCGTGCCCGACAGTGCATATATCTTTCGTGTGAGGCATCGTGATTCGAGCGGCAATCAGGCAAACGAATGGAGCCAGTGGGCCCAGCGGTCGTTCACGACCGGCTCCGCCGCGGCGATCTTTCCGATGGAGTTGGAAGATGCCTTGACCAGCCCTGTGCCCACGCTTCGAGATATCAATGGCCAGACGATCGGTCTGCCTGGTGGCGCAAGCCCGGCGCGCATTCGCATTGAATCTGTTGGCAATGGGACGATCCTTGAGTTTGCCGGACCAGCCAATGGAGTCGGGCTGATTCTCAGCAACCCTGTCCCACTGGCGGAGCATGGCCCGCTCCGCGCGACCGTGAGCGCTAATGCAACGACGCTGACCCTTCCTGCCACAGATATTCGATTCAACGATGATGACGGTCGCGTGCAGGTGATCTACCTGCCCGAAGTCACGCTCGCGCAAAGCCAAACGATCTCGTTCTGGATCAGCGAAAATGGTGCGACCTTTGCTGCAACATCCGGAGAAATCACTCCGAACTTTTCCGCCCTGCGACGCGGCGCGCCCGTGCCCTGGAGCACACGACCTGGCTATCGGGTCGAGGTAGTTGCGACCGGCTTCCAATTACCTGTCAATATCGCGTTTGTTCCAGCCCCAAGCACCGACCCCAATGCTCCCTTGTACTACGTGGCCGAGTTGTATGGCACGATCAAGGTCGTGCGGAACAACGGAATCATCAGCGATTACGCAACCAACTTGCTCAACTTCAATCCGACCGGCAACTTTCCGGGTTCGGGCGAGCAGGGACTCGCCGGGCTTTGTGTTGATCCAACCAATGGCGACCTCTTTGCGACGCTGGTCGTGAGCAGTGTGCCTGGCGTTGAGAATGCACCGCATCACCCGCGCGTCGTCAGATTCACGAGCAACGATGGCGGCATCTCCGCAACGACGCAAGTCACGATTCGCGACATGGTGGGTGAGACCGTGGGGCAGTCCCACCAGATTTCCAATATCTCGCTCGGTGCGGACGGTTTCTTATATGTCCACGTTGGCGATGGCTTTGATGCGGCCCGCGCGCAGGACTTGAACTCGTATCGCGGAAAGATTCTCCGCATGACAAAGTCGGGTGCTTCAATCCTGACCAATCCGTTCTATAACGGTGCCCCCATCACAGCCCGTGACTATGTTTTCTCGCTGGGGGTCCGCAATCCCTTTGGCGGTGCATGGCGGCTCTCTGATAACGCCCATTACTTTGTTGAAAATGGCCCTAGCGTCGATCGCTTCGCGCGCATGGTCATAGGTAGAAACTATGGCTACGACGGTTCTGACCAGTCCATGACCAACTTCGCCCTCTACAACTGGAATCCATCCACCGCGCCCGTCAACATCGCGTTTGTGCAGGCGGGCGTCTTTGGGGGCAGCGGATTCCCCGCAGATCGTCTGGACTTTGCCTATGTCACACAGTCGGGAGGAACATGGGCTTCTGGGCCGCAGACCAATGCCAAGTGTATTACCGAGTGGCAGATCAACGCGACGGGAGGGCTTGTCGCTGGCCCAAGCATCATCACGCGCTACAACGGCACCGGCAAGGCATCCGCAGTAGCCATCGCGGCGGGCCCGGACGGCTTGTACTTCAGCGACTTCTACCGCGACGATGACTTTCAGAATCCAATTGCGCGGGGAAGCAACATCCTGCGGTTGCGATACGTCGGTGAACTTGATTGCAATGACAATGGCCAACCCGATGCTCAGGACATTGCGCTCGGTGTGAGCCTGGATTGCAACTCCAACGGCATTCCCGATGAATGCGATATAGGCACCGGACGCAGCGCCGATTGCAACAATAACGGTACACCAGACGAGTGCGACGCTACGACAAACGTGGTCGAGAACTTCGCGTCGGGCGTTGGTCCCTTCGTCGCGAACGGTACTGCGCAGTTGCTCAACGGTCGCGTACGCCTGACAAGCATGGCTGCAAACCAACTTGGTTCCATCGTTCGAATGCCGCTTGATGTCTCGCCAGTCTCGGGCTTCAACGTCTCTTTCGACTTCCAGATCGGCGGCGGCAGCGGTGCCGACGGCATGTCCTTCATGGCTTTGGATAGCGCGTTCTATACCACTTCGACGCTCTTTGGCGAAGAAGGACCCGGGATTATCGATCAGGGCCCCTTCGCTCTGCACGCCCTGGGAGTGCAGTTTGACACCTTCGACAACTTTTACAACGGGCAATCCGAAGGCAACAACACCCTCGAAGTCATTTTCGACGGACAGACCCTTGGTCGCTATACGCCCACCTTCCAACTCTCAGACGGCGTGCAGCGTCGGGCGTTCGTGGTGCTTCGTGACGGAGCGATCAGCGTTCGAATCGCTTCGGCAGGTGTCATCGAGACCGCGTTCGAACAGTTGCAACTGCCGGGCTTTGTCCCCTTCATTCCGTTGTATGCCTTCGGGGGTCGAACGGGCGGCCTGACCAACGAGCACTGGGTCGACAATGTTGCTATCGCACTTCCAAGTGCAAGCGACTTGAATGGAAACGGCATCCCCGATGAGTGCGAGCAGACCTGCGATTCGATTGACTTCAACAATGATGCTGGTCTCTTCGATCCCACCGATCTCGACGCGTTCCTGAGTGTCTTCAGCGAGGGCCCATGCGTGCCCGTCACTGCAACGTGTAACGACGTTGACTTCAACAACGATGGCTCGCTTTTTGACCCCTGCGATGTCGACAGTTTCCTGCTCTTGTTTTCTGAGGGACCTTGCACTTCTTGCGGCCAATAGTCGTGTTGTGCGAAGCCGGAACAATGGCGGGCCTGC
Organism: uncultured Phycisphaeraceae bacterium; assembly: GCA_964425995.1. Lineage (GTDB taxonomy): Bacteria > Planctomycetota > Phycisphaerae > Phycisphaerales > UBA1924 > BJHL01. Next base: position 9,787 of record CAYRPC010000002.1, on the reverse strand, counting down.
ACCAACCGACTGGTTTCGTGCCAACCGGCTGGCGCGCCAACTGGGAGGTACAATCCAGTGTCGCCTCTGTAGCTCAGTGGCAGAGCAGCGCTTTTGTAAAGCGCGGGTCGCAGGTTCAAGTCCTGTCAGAGGCTTTGGTTTTCCAGATTGACCATTCCTCCATCAACGAACAGAGCCTGACGGCGTAGGCCATCAGGCTCCGGAGGAAGGGAGGAAAAACAATCTCAAGGTGGCGGCTTTCGCCGTCGCCAAGGTGTGGGTCTTACTCCTTCAGAACCAAGACACTACGAAAAAACCCAGCGTTCCTTCTGCCTCCTTTGCTCGTGAAGACAAGGATCGGCGTGGAACGACGAGAATCGCCACAAGATTATGAAAATGATCCCGATGCAAACTCGGCTCCACGATCTCTCAGCGCAATATCTGCGAATGATCGAGAACCTTGCAATCATAGAGAATAATCGACTAGGGCAAATGCCCGTCTTGCTCCATCCCCGACGAACTAGACGTGAGGGCTGACAAGGAAGAAGCGACCCACCTTCACTTCGAAGAGTTCGCCTCGCTCGTCGACAAACGTGTATTCACCTTCCATGGTGCCCCAGGGGTACTCAAGAGGACAGCAACTCGCATACTCAAAGTCCTCGCCCGGGGAGAGGTCGGGCTGGTGCCCAACCACACCCTCGCCCGCGACTTCGTGCCGCTGGCCATTGCCGTCGACGATGACCCAGTGCCTCCGCAGCAGGCGGGCGTGCCGATCACCAATGTTCTTGATCGTGATGTGGTACGACCAGGTGAACTTGCCGAGTTCGGGTTCGCTGCGGTCTCGCAAGTACTTTGGGCGGACAACCACCCGAACGCCATTGGTGATGGCATCCGAACCCAGATCGCGAGATATCGCAGCAACGATTGTGGAACTTTCTGTAGCCATACCACCCCAGCCCGAGGAGAGCCATACGAGAACCGCACGGCCGACAACACACGCTCCCTTCAGATACTCATAGCGGAGGCCAACGCAATCGATGACAGAAAATAACAGCAGCGCGAACAAAAAAGTTCGCATCAGGTAAAAATTGGCTAAAAACTATCCCGTTGATATGGCAAAGTACCCATGAAAACGGGATTGGTTCGGTAATTACTATCTATTCAGGACACAGCCCGCGGAGCGCACGGGCGATGTCGTCGGTAAAGGCATGCCCCGTGTAGTAACTGGAGAGAAAGTCCTGGGCATTGCGAGCGATTTTCTTTGCTCGATCCGGGTTTTTCAGACAATCGGTGATCTTCTCAACCGCATCGGACAGGTCCCACTTCACGGACACATACGTCTCGTTGTTCACATAGATGTTCGGGGAGGTGATCAGATGCTCCATCGCGGGCTTAACCAGCAAGGCCCCGCACGCAACCGCCTCGTAGTCCCGGAAGCAGACCTCGCCCCAGCCAAAGGGGCTGAAGACAACCTTGCTGCGGAGCAGTTCGAGCAGGTACCTGCGTCGTGGTATGCGTTCATATCCCGAGCATCGCCAGTGTTGTGACAGCGGATCAAGCGCCTTCAACGCCGCGTCGCGATAGTTCTGATACCACTCGTTGGGTGCGTTGCTCTTGCTTGGCGGCCCCAGGCGACGATTCACGTCGACATTGCGAAGTGTCCATGAGCGACCCAGTATTCGTCCAAAGCGGGTGAGTCGGCGATAGGTCTGACCCACGCCAAAGTTCCATCCCAGCCAGACCTTGTGTTCCTCACCGATGGGGATCTCGCTGCCAAACCGCCAGGTGCCAAGATCGATCTGGAGCAGATTGGAAACAAACTCCGCAACCTCGTAGCCCCCGATGTAATCTTTGCGATAGCCCGCGAAGTCGACCAGAATGTTCCGCTTGAGGTAGCGGTCAACATATGGCAACACCGTGAAGTGTGGCGATGATGTCGGCGCGAACCAGTCGAGGTAGACCAATCGAGGGCGATTGGGAAGTTCGTGCAGTGCTCGGAAAGCGGCTACGACCGCTTCCGGCTTGTCACGCCAGGTCGGCATCAGGATGGCGATGTCCGGGCGCACGCGCTCGATCCGATCTCGAATTAGCCCAAGGCCCGCGATGTGCTCATAGTGTGCGGTGATGTTGAGCCGCTGCTTGAGAGCCTTTGCGTCGAGTGTGAAGCCCTGCCCGTGTGTGTGAGAGATCGCTTCTTCCTTCTCTCCGACGCTGGCCACGAGAATGCAGCATGGCTTGCCGCTCGCGTACGCGGGTGTGAGAAGTATCGAGTTGAGCCTGGGGATGGCCGTGTTGGTCATCACGCTCATGGAATTCGTTCCTCTGTCGCTACAAGGGCCCCGCCCGCACCGATCAGCCCATCGAGAGAGTGTTGTACATCACGCACGAAACCGTTTCGCAGAGAATAGTCACGCAGAGCCATCGCGCCTTGGGATGCGATTTGTGAAGATTCTTCGGGATGACGCAGGAAGTGCGCTATTTTCTCGGAGAGGTCTGCAAGGTCCCAGCGCACGCTCACATAGGTCTCGCCGTCCCGAAAAATGTCAGGCGATGTTCGCAAGTGCTTCATCTCGGGCTTGATGAGCAGACAGCCCGCGGCGACCGCTTCATAGTCCCGGAAGCAGACCTCGCCCCAGCCGAAGGGGCTGAAGACCACCTTGCTGGCCAGCAGTTCCATCAGGTAGCGACGGCGTGAAACGCGAACGCTGCCCGTGCAGCGGTGCTGCGATCCCAGTGCATCGAGAGCCTTCGCGGCCTCCCGACGCAATACAGCGTACCAGTGCGTAGCAATCTCGTCCGATGGGTTAAGGCCAATTCGACAATTGACTTCGTATGGGCGGGATGCCCACTTGGGCGAAAAGCGATCTGCCGCTCGCTGCAATCGCGCGAAGTCCCGGCTGACGCCAAAACTCCAACTCGGACGCAACTTGTCGGCTTCCTGTGCTGGGATGGGGCTTCCAAAGTTCCATCCGCTGAGGTCGCAGTGATAGTGCTGCTTTGCAAAGTGCGAGAGCGGATTACCACCATCGTATAAACCAGCATAACTATCCAGATTGCGGAGTTTCTTGCTCTTAAGGTAGCGATCAACGACCGGGAGCACGCCGAAGTGGGGCGAACTTGTCTGGTCGTATGTATCGAAGTAGACGAGTTTGGGTGATCGAGGCTGACTTCGGACCCGATTGCACATCGCGATCACGCTTTCGATCGGATCGGTATAGCTTGGTACGAAAATCACTACCTCTGGCTGCCACGCCCGCACTTCATGGGGTACATAATCAATCGACGGAACCTCGACCAGCCGGGCATCAATGCCCAACTGCTGACGCAAGGCGAGTGCATTGGTTGCGAATGCGTCAAGGTGCTTGAGCACCGCAGCGCCACGCTGGCGACCGACCAGAATCACCAAGACCAGCGTGAGCGATGGGGCATGCACGGACGAATTCATGCGTTTGCCCTCGTGGTCTGCCCGCCCTGTGGTTTACGGGCGATCCATGTCATCGCGCCAGCAACCTTTGCTTCCACGAGGAGCGGATTATGCGGCGTTCGACCCTGAGTTCGCCTGCGTGCGTTCGCGGCCCAAGTCTGGGCCTGGTAGACAAAGTGGAAAAGATTGCCCAGGGGAGCCAGCACGCGCAACGGTCCAAGGAAAGCCATGCGAGGCAGAGCTCGGAACCCATGCCAGCCTGCTCCGGGATAGACGCACTCGATCTCAAGCCCAGCAGCCAGCAGCGTTTCAATTGCCCCATTGGGCGACATGTGGAAAAAACTCTCGTCGTGCCATGGCTCCATGAACGAGCAGTTGGCCAGGTACCACCCGCCCGGCTTGAGAACTCGCCCGACTTCCTGGGCCACGCGTACAGGGCACGCGAGATGCTCGTTCACCGCCGCCGCATAGACACAATCAACGCTCGATTCCTTGAAGGGAAGAAAGTGTGCGTCTGCGAGCACATCTGGCCCGCCAAATCGCTGCAGGTGCTCGTACACCCGCGTCTTGGAAACATCCGTGCCCAAGTATCGCAGGCCACGCTCACGCATCCACTGGCGGTTTTGCCCACCGCCGCAGCCGATTTCGAGCACGAGCGAGTCTTTGGGCAAGGCAGCAAGCACGCTCGCCTGGGCGGGGTCCATGTGATAGGGAAGCGAACCAGCAATGGTCGCCTTGGGACGACGCAGAACCCGCTGCTTCAGTTCCTCTGCAACCACGCTCCGTGTAGACGCGAACTCAAACACGACTGTCCCGCGCGACCTAGGACTCATGAGGCGGGGCGTGCCTTCCTCTTCGCCAAAGTGCTCGTTGCACTGGGCACAGCATGCGGGCTCTGGTAAGTCGGCGCGGCAATTCGGGCAGGCCAACAGGTGGCGCCAGTCTTCGAGCAGGGATTGGTGCGCGGGCGCATGCTGCATCGTTCGCGGCAAGGCCGCAAGTCGGGTATCGGTTCAAAGTCTCCGCGGAATGAACAAGTCAGGAACCGTCGTTGAGACAGGCGTTCAGGCATCGTTGCCTAGGGACCGCTTGTACTCCTCAACATACTTGAAAAAAGCGGGGGTGGATTCAACGACCTGCTCGGATGTTCGTGTCTTTGAGGTTTCGAACGTGGCTCTGAGTTTGGTGACGGCTTCGGGCCTGGATGCTGCGATCGAGTCTAATCGGCTCGAGATCAAGTCAAAGGTTTTCGAACTACGCCCAGGATACGAGCGAGGATCGACACAGGAACTGGCGACTTCCCAATGTTGCAAGGCGGCATCGATTCGGCCCATGTCAAATTCGATCACGCCTGTGGCAAAGAGCGAATCGCAGCAGTTTTCCATGCTGCCCTTCGTTGTCCGTCGGACATATTCGATCGACTCGATGTAGTGGTGTCGGGCCTCTTGCAGCCTGCCCTGTTTGAATAGCACACGTCCCAAGCAGACTGAGGCTTCCATGCCAAGGTACGACGGTTGCTCGCGCTGGTTGAGCCGGTCCAGCGAGTTGCGAAAGCCAGCTTCCGCTTCGGGCAATCTGCCCATTCGTTCCAGGATGCTGTTGCGGCGCTGGGTAACCAGTATCGCATTGATGTGCGCTGGGCCAATGGTCCGATCGCTGGACTCAACCAACTGATTCGCAAAGCGAAGCGCATCGTCCAACTTGTCTGCGATAACTAGCGAATGGACGAGTGATAGTTTGGCGCGAAGTGTCTCGGGATGGTCGGGCCCCAGAATCGTGCCCAAGCGATCAACGCAGGTCGCGAAGCCAGATGTGACCGCTTCAAGCGGACGCGTCGCTACCAGTGACTTGTTCTCATGGGCAAATGACTCGACTTGCCAATACTTCCACGCAGCGATGAGTGCATCGGGATGATCCGGACCCAGCACCCTGGCACTTTCCTTGGCTGCACGATCAGCAAGTCGAAGTCGTCCCGCAACGTCATCGGTCTTGGAGGATACTCGCTCAGAAAGACGAACCAGTGCGACAGCGGTTCGAGGATCGTCTTCGCCCACACTCGCGCGCAACACTGCCAGCGCGTTCTCGAGCATTGCCAGCGACTCGGGAAAGTGGCACTGACGAGTCAACACGGCACCAAGCCATACTTCGACATACGCCGTCTCGGGCGCACTGGGTCCAAAGTGTGCGTTTGACTGTGCCAGTGCGTCGCGAAGGATTGGCTCGGCTTCGTTCCATTGGTCGTTGCGATGCAGCGCCTTGGCCATATCGACGCTCCACTGAATCGCTAGTCGCTGCTGGTCGAGCGTCTCGCGAGGGAGCAGGGCCAGAGCGCTTCGGAAGTGCTGCGCCGCCGCGCCGTCGTTGCCAAGGGAGTACATCGTCTTCGCCACCACCGCGTGCAACTCTCGGCGTGTGTCCTCGTCATCCGCGAAGCGCTGGTCGATGGTCGGTGCCCGTGATTCGAGCAAGGCGCGAACACTCACCTCACGTCCGACCCCGACCTCTGGTGATGGGCTGGTGAGGACTTCCTGGAGGAACGAGCCGATATTGCGGCTGGTGCGTGCGGACCTGCGGGCTTCCGAGGCGTTCCAGATGGCAACCCCGCCACCAACAAGGACGGAAATCAACGCGATCGTGGCAGCGAGCGCACCCGCCTTATTTCGACGCACCAACTTGCGGAGTTGGTACATGGTTGTCTGGCGGGCAGCGGTCACGGATTCGTCGTGAAGAAAGCGACGAAGATCTGCTGCGAGTTCGGACGCGGATTGATATCGACGACTCGGGTCCTTCTCAAGGGCCTTGGCGACGATTGCTTCGACATCGCCGCAGAGCGTGCGATCGATCTTGCCCAGCCGTTGTGGCTCCACCGTCTGGACACGCAGCGCAGAAGCGGGCACGGAAAGGCCATCGACCTCGACAGGTGCTTTGCCCGCAAGGGCTTCATACGCTATCACGCCCAGGGCATATACGTCACAGCGAGAGTCGATCTGATGGCTCTGGCCGCTCAATTGTTCGGGACTCATGTAGGCGAGCGTGCCAATGATCTGGTTGCTTGCGGTTGCCATGGTGGCGTTGCCCGTGTCCTCGCTGAGGCGTGCAATACCGAAGTCCAGCACCTTGGGTAGTCCGTCCGAAGTGACCAAGATATTGCCTGGCTTGAGGTCACGATGCACGATACCGCGCCGATGGGCGTGGTCGACGGCATCGCAAATCTTGGCGAGCAGTTCGAGCAATTCGGGCAAGGGTGGCTTGTGCTCTCGAAGATATCTCGATAGCGACTTGCCATCCACAAACTCCATCGCGAGATAGGGCACTCGCCGCCCGAACTTGTCGTCGACAAAGCCTGCCTCGAAGAGTTGTGCGATGCCGGGATGGCGCACCTTTGCGAGCACCGCTGCTTCGTGGGCAAGCCGTCGGATCAGGCTGGGCGTGGTGACTTCGGGGCGCACCAGTTTGAGCGCGACCGTCCGCTTGGGGAACTCTTCGGCCGCTTCATACACAACGCCCATCCCGCCCTCGCCCACCTGGCGCAGCAACTTGTACTTGCCCATGGCAATGGGAAACGGTTCGTGCCGGTCCTTGCCGATGATGATGCCGGCAAGATTGCGAGCGCCGCTGTCAAAGAACGGTGCATCGGTCTGGCTCAGTGAGAGAAGTTCCTCGACCTCGAAGCAGACATCCGGTTCGCGATGACGCAGGCGGGTGATGAAGGCTGTCCGCTCAGTACCCGCCAGATCGAGGGCGTCGTCAAATAATCGGCGTACGCGCGCGTCGCGTCCTGCGTCCGGGTCGTGGTTGGTCGTGGAGGGAGCGATGGGCAATGGTTTGTCCCTGAAGCATGCAGGAGTGGCGAGCCGTACCGAAAGCCCGCCTATCGATTATCATACTGACAAGCGTACAAACTGATAGGACAGGGTGCAGATTCTTGCTCGTATAGGACGTAGCAGCCGCTCCCTACCCAAACTCCTGTCAGCAGACTGGTGACGTTTGGTCCTTGCGTTGCATCCAAACCTTCAGACATGCCATCAGGTGAGCCCAATCCGATCAACCCCTTTGAAACACCTGCCAAACAGGCGGACGATGCTGAATTCACTGCCCTGACCCAGCCCCGAGTTGCTGATCCAGACCAATTGGTCACGCTGACAACGGCTCGCACCGAGTTTGAGGGTTCCCTCAAGCGGGCGGTGCTGTCGGACGCCGGAATCAAGGCTTGGGTCTTTGCCGCGAGCGCAAACGCCTTGCAGTGGGAGGGTGGATACACCGATCCGATCAAAATCCAAGTTCGTCGGGCCGATCTGGGCCGCTCGGCGGATGTGCTCCGTAAGAACAAACAGGATTCTGTGGACCTGAACTGGGCCGATGTGGACGTGGGACAGATGGAACCAGGTGCTCCACCGGTCGCCTTTGATCGCGTGCCCTTCTGGGAAAGGCGGGCCAAGCGGGCCAAGATGGCTCGGATTGGGTTTGTGCTCATGATGGCCACCATTATGCTGGGTGTGATGGGTGCCCAGGCGGCGGCCCCGATCGCGCTGTTCACGAGTGCTGCGGTCTTGTCGTCGGTGTATGCGCGATGAACGCGCGAGCAGGCACGGACTGGTTCACTACCATCTTGGCTCATGGAGCAAACGCAACGAACGGATTCGGTGGCGAACACGCTGATCAACTCGGACGTGTCGGTCGTGTCTTTAACGCAAATAAACGCATCGTTGGACGCAACGGCGGACGTGACAGCCCTTGCCCGCGAGCTTGCGGGCGCTGTCGAAGGCGAAGTTCGCTTCGACCACCACAATCGAATGCTCTACAGCACCGACGCATCGCTCTATCAGGTCGAGCCGCTCGGAGTAGTTATCCCTGCGAACATTGACGATGGTGTTCGAGCGGTTCGAGTCTGTTCCAAGCACCGCATGGCGATGCTGCCGCGGGGCGGTGGGACCAGCCTTGCCGGACAATGCACCAATCGAGCAGTGGTGATCGACTGGAGCAATCGGTGCCGGGGTTGGCGTGAGTTGGACATCCCAAGCCGAACGATCCATGCCGAGCCAGGCCTGACGATTGACGACCTCAACGATGCGATAGTGACGAGCGGCCTGTTCTTTGCGCCTGATCCGGCGACCGCTCGCCATGCCAGCATCGGCGGGTGCATCGGCAATAACGCAGCGGGCTCGCGCTCGATCAAGTATGGTCGCACGAGCGAAAGTGTTGTCGCGATCGATGCGTGCCTTGCGGACGGGCGACGGGTGCGATTCGCGGCGGCTGGCGGGCGAGTGCGTGGTGGTGACTTGCTGGCGCGGGAACTTGCGGTTGGTGTGTGCCGAATCGTGCGGGAGCATGCAGGGTTGATCCGCGAGCGTTTCCCAAAGACCTTGCGTCGCAACGCTGGCTATGGCCTGGACATGATCCTCCAACAGTTGGATGCTGGGATCGCGGACGAAGACGTGAACCTCGCTCCGATTCTGTGCGGGAGCGAGGGGACGCTGGCGATCACCTTGGGGGCAGTTCTGAAACTCGAAGTGCGACCAAAGTGCAAGGCCCTTGCGGTGATGGGCTTCAGCGATCTCGACGAGGCAATCGAGATGGTCGAGCCGATACTTGCAACCAACCCGAGCGCCGTCGAGATGCTCGATGACATGATCGTGGACCTGGCAAAGGCCAACACCGAATATCGCAAGTATGTTGAGCTCATGCCAGCGCCGCCCGATGGCAAGCCGCTCAAGGCGGTCTTATACGTCGAGTACTTTGGGAGCAGCAGACAGGAAGTTGAGGAAAGAATAGCGGCGTTGGGGCGCGTGATCGCAGCGACTCCCGTTGTCCATTGGGATGCCGGGGCGATGATGAATGCGTGGAAGTTACGAAAGGCGGGGGAGCCGCTGCTGCACGGCATTCCCGGTAACCGCAAGCCGATCACCTTTATCGAAGACAATGCGATACCGGTGCCGCGACTGGGCGAGTTTGTAAAACGCTTGCGAGCGATCGTGACAACTCACGGCACCATCGCCAGCTATTGGGCCCACGCCAGCGTGGGTGTGCTCCATGTGCGCCCACTGATCGACATTCACGACGAGGCCGACCGGGAGAAGATGCGTTCGATCGCGGTCGCAACGGCGGACCTTGCCCGAGAGTTGGGCGGCGTGATGAGCGGTGAGCATGGCGACGGACGCGTGCGGTCGCCACTGCTGGAACGGTTCTATGGGCCAAAGCTCATGGAGGCATTCAAGCAGGTCAAGCGATTGTTTGATCCGCACAACTTGCTGAATCCCGGCAACATCGTGGACCTTGACGGATCGAATCCAAGACCAATTGCAAGCCTCTCGGAGAAACTGCGGGTTGAACCGGTGCCGAAGCGCCCGCTGGCTTGGCCCATCGGGGCGGGAGCAGGGGTAGGGG
>CAYRPC010000001.1:0-120089 GCA_964425995.1 uncultured Phycisphaeraceae bacterium | reverse complement strand
CCCCGGCCCGCCCACCCGGCGCTCCGGGTGCGATGCGATCTGGCGATGGCTCTGCCCAGCGTGCAGCAGTTCGCGCTGTTGCCCAGCCCAGCATGATGCAACCCGATCCGGCAAGCCCGCCAGAACAGCCGCTGATCGACCTTATCGAAGAGCAAGACTCGTCCACGCCACAACTGGCAGATGGTTCGCGTTGGATTTTCGTCAATGGCAAGTGGGTGAGCGTCAAGGCCGCGACTGATCAAGAGGCAGCCGCGCTGGGTACGAAGCCGGATGAGTTGATCACGCAGCGTGTCATCCGCATCAAACTCAAGGAATTGCTTGCTGGCAAGCAGTCAATCAATATCGTCGTCCGTCCGGGCGATGTCATTCGCTTCCCCGCTGCCGGCAGCGGATTCGTGTACATGTCTGGCGAGTTTGCCCGCCCAGGCCCCTATCAAGTCGTGCCTGGCTTGACACTACTTCGCGCGGTGAGTTCTGCTGGGGGCTACAACGAAATTGCAACGCCATGGCGTGTGGACCTGACGCGCCGGGTAGGTGAGAATCGTCAGGCCACCATTCGTCTTGACCTTCAGGCCATTGATGCCCGGACCCAGCCCGACATCCTGCTGAAGCCCGATGACATCGTGAGCGTGGGTACCAACTTCTGGGCCTTGCCCCTTGCTGTCACTCGCAACGGATTCCGTATGAGCTACGGCTTTGGGTTCATCCTTGATCGCAACCTGAGCAACGACTTGTTCGGCCCGCCGCCGGTCAACAATTTTGGTCAGTAAGCTTGATCAGTAAGCGTCGGAAGATAACAAAAACACACAGAGAAGGCCGGGAGCGTTGCTCCCGGCCTTCATCGCTGATTATTGGATGATGCCTTGATCTATCGCTCTCGGATCACGCGCCCGCCCACGATCACCATGCGTGCCTGGTTGGTGCCCAACTCATATGCCAAGTCGCGTTCGTCGCTCGTGCGAAGCAAGACAAGGTCGGCCCGCTGGCCAGGGCCTATGACGCCGCGATCACCCAAGCCAAGCACATGGGCCGCGTTGACGGTGCTTGCGACGATGGCTTCGCCCAAAGAGAGTCCGAGATGGCGCACGCCCAATTGGATGACAAACTGCATAGAATAGCAGGGAGCGCTGCCGGGATTCAGGTTGCTTGCAATGGCCAGAATAGTGCCCTTGCTCGCCAGAGCCCGTGCGGGCGCGTAGCGCCCGTCAAGATGGAACCCGCAGACGGGCAGCAGGACCGCTGAGGTACCGCTCTTGCCTAGCACTTCGATTTGTGCGGGTGTGGTCGCTTCGAGATGGTCGACGCTCAGAAAACCGCGCAATGCGGCGGTGCCCGTCATGCCCAGAGCGTTAAACTGATCGGTGTGCACGCGAATGGGATGTTCGAGGGCGTATGCCTTGTCGAAGAGTTCCTGGCATTCTCCCGGGGACCAGGCCGCGGTCTCGCAGTATGCGTCGATGGCGATGCCCGGGAACTCTTGTGAGACTGCTGGGAGGGTCTCGTGGACGGTCTTGCGAACAAAGTCCTCTCGTCCCTCGGCTGGGTCCAAGGCGTGTCCGAGCAGGGCGGTTGCGATGATTGTGCCTGGAAACTTGGGAGCCGCGTCGTGAATGGCGCGAAGCATCTTGATTTCATCATGGGTGGAGAGGCCATACCCGGACTTGACCTCGATGGTGGTCGTGCCGTTGTCGAGCATGCGCATGAGTCGTTCGAGCAGCAGGCTTGTGAGTTCGGCCTGCGAGGCCTTGCGCACGGCGGCGACGGTGCTCATGATGCCGCCACCTCGTTTCAGGATGTCGAGATAGCTGGCTCCGGCAAGTTTCTGTTCCCACTCGTCGACGCGCGAGCCTGCCCAGCAGGCGTGGGTGTGGCAATCGATCAGGCCCGGGATGAGGACATCGCCATTGGCATCGATCACTCGCAGGCCGGGCTTTTGTAGATCGCGCAAGGCGCTGGGGCTGGGCATCACGCCAGTCACTTTGCCGTTTTCAATCAGGACATCGGCACGAGGGAGGATGCTGAGTTCGGAAAAGTCATCGGCCCGCCTTGGGCGACGGCCCATGAGCAAGGTGAGGGCTCGCGCATTGGTGATCAGGATCGGCGTGATCACTGGTGTTGAGACGGGCGCGGGCACGCCCGGCTTGACTGGATGCGCGAAGGGTGGATGCACGGGCTCGATGTCGCTGGGGGGCGGCTGGGCCGGTGGTGTGGCGGAGGGTCGGACGAGTTGGCTTGTAGCCTGTGACACGCTGACTCCTGGCTTGCTTGGATCGTCCTTACTCGTCACGACGCACCCCGGGTTGCGTCATGTTCCTGAAAAAGCCCTTGCGACAGTACCATGAGAACCGTCAGGAACAGGTGGGCCGCCACACGCGCGGTCCTGCCCTGATCATCGTGTGGCGGGGAGAGTTCCATGAAGTCCAGGCAACGTAGAGAAGGAATGCGGCTTATGAGTGCGAGGGCGGTAGCGGCCTTTTCGACGCTGAGGCCGCAGGGGTTCATGGCTGAGACGCCTGGCGCGATCGATTGATCCAGCACGTCCATGTCGAAAGAACAGAATGTGCCGTGTGTGCTGGTGAGAGTTTTGATCGACTGCTGGGGCAGCCCGTATCGGGCGACATCAGGGATGATTGTGCCAGCGTGGGACTCGAACCACGCGACGTGCTCCTGGGCATTGGCGAAGGGATCAAAGCCCGCGATCAACAATCGATCCGAAATTCCATCATCGATCAACTTGCGGAAGGGCATGCCGCTGCCCGGAGTATCGCGCACGTCCAGATGTGCGTCCAGATACACACCTGCCCAGGGCTGGGGCGTGGTGTTCACTTGATCGTGCCAGGCTTGCCACACGCCGCGAACGAAGGCATAGGTGAGGTCGTGTCCGCCGCCGATGGCTATGGGGAATAACCCGGCGTGAACAAGCGCCGCGCTGGCTTCGCTCACGCGTCGGTGAGTTTCGTGGAGTGAAGATTCTGTGTTTCCAGTTGCTGGAACAACATCGCCCGCATCAAAGACACGGGGGTAGTGGGTGGGCGACGGATGAGCCACACCATATTTTGCAAGAGCGTGGCGGAACGCAGTGGGACCTTCCTTCGCACCAGCGCGACCGTTGTTGAGCCTCACGCCCAGATCATCGGGCAGGCCCAGCAGCGCGACTCTGCAGCCTGTAGGAAAAGCGAGTTGGACATGGGCGGCCAATCGCGAACTTGGAATGTCCTTGGGCCACTCGCCAGGCTGACAATGTGGAACTTGCACACGAAAGCGTACTCTCGCTGGAAAACAGGCAAAGTCCGGCACGCGCTCCCCATCTGCGGCCCGTTGCTTGGATTGACGCAAAAGGGAGGGAGATCGGTATCTTGGCCTAGAATGTAACTTCGCTGTTATCTTTGATTCCAAAATGATGACAAGCAACTTTCTGGGAGCTACCCATGTCCGCACCATCCATGCCCTCGTGGCTTGCCAATCTAGACGACCTGCTTCGGGGGAAGCGCACGGCGCGGGATCAGATTGCGAGCGGGCTTGTGCTGCCATGGACAGTGTATGTTCCGCTTGTTTTTTTACTGGGGGGCATCTATGGAGCCTGCGCTGGCGCGTTCTCGCTGGTGCGCACGATGGGTGGCCCGCACGCAGCCGATGGCATCAAGCAATTACTCGCGTCAACGGTGAAACTGCCTGCGCTGTTTCTGCTGACGCTGGTCGTGACGTTTCCATCGCTGTATGTTTTCAACGCGCTGGTGGGAGCGCGGCTCGGATTTCGCGCGACGCTTGAATTGCTTCTGGCCTCGTTGGTTGTCACGCTCGCGGTCGCAGCTTCTTTGGGGCCGATTCTGGTTTTCTTTACACTCAGCACCGAGAGTTATGCATTCATGGTGATGCTCAATGTCGCGCTGTTGGGCATTGCGGGGGTGGTGGGGCTGGTGTTTCTTCTCAAGACGCTTCGCAAGATCGCGGACGCCGCAGCGATGTTGGGCGAAGTCGAGGGCGCGTCGGGCGATGCGATCTTCCGCGTCTGGGTAATCATCTACGGGTTGGTGGGCGTGCAGATGGCATGGATACTGCGGCCCTTTATAGGGCATCCGCTGGCTCCGTTTGGTCTGATCCGAGATCGTCAGGGCAGTTTCTTTGCTGGCGTGCTTGAGAACTTGCAGCGATTGGTCAACTGAACGGTGGGGGCGAAATCCACTGGCTCTCACCGCAGGACTTGCTCTGCTTGACGCGTTCAACTTCCATTCCGGTGCTCGTTCGCATTGATGCCCGATTAAGGGCCGTGGGCATCCATGGTCCCGATCTTTCGACCAGCCTTTCTGCACGTTCCAGTTCGGTGACGCTCAGCCTTCGTGACTTACTCATGCTGATCGTCGCAGCGGGCGCGGCCTACGGCGCGTGCATGGGCACATTCGCGTATGAGCCGTCGCGATCGCTGCTGATGCTGTTCAGCGCGATCAAGATTCCAGTGCTGATCGTGACGACGACGGTTCTTTGCCTGCCCGCGTTCTTTGTGCTCAATACCGCTGCGGGTCTTCGTGATGACTTTTCTCGGGCGATGCGGGCGGTGCTTTCGTCGCAGGGTGCGTTTACGGTGACACTTGCCGGGCTTGCGCCCGTCGTGATGTTTATTTACGCGACCGGCGTGAATCACCGTTACGCGTTGCTGACCAATGGAACGGTGTTTCTCATGGCATCAGTAGTGGCTCAGGTCGTGCTTTGGGCGCGATATCGGGTGCTGATTGCGAAAAACCCCACCCATGTGGCGATGCTGGGCTGCTGGATGGTTTTGTACGGATTTGTTGCTGTACAGATGGCGTGGATGCTGCGGCCATTTGTCGGTGATCCGGCGCAGTCCGTGAGTTTTCTACGCGATGATCCCTTCACCAACGCGTATGTCGCAGTGTTGAAACTAGTGTTGCAGAACTAGTCCGCGCAGATGTCATCTTCACGCTCACGCCAGACCCAGGGCCTTGCGCTTGGCCATCATGAATGGCTCGTGCTTTCGAACGTGCTCGACGTACAACTGCACCATTTCGCCCAGAGTTACTTTGCCGCGTTGGTTGTGGATGCCGACGCGGTCAAACGAAGCATCGTCGAGCCTGCGGAGCCAGCCGGCTGCCCAGCGTCGATTCGCGGAGAACAAGTCTGCGACGGTGCGGAGATCGCCAGCGGAGAGGGCGAATGTGTTGGCTAGCGATGTCTCGTCATAGGCGATCAAGAGCGGCTTGTCTTCGGCGGCGATTCGACGCATACGGTGTGACGCGGCCAAGTCACTATCGAGCATGTGGACGAGGAGTTGGCGAGGCGTCCAGGTGTTGGGTACAGGCTGGGCATCCAGTTGCGCGTCCGAGATTCCTGCGAGCCAATGGTGCAGGGTGTCGTGCTGGGCCTCGAACGCTTCAATTGCAAGAGAGGTGGATCGGTGCATAGTCCCCAAGCGTACCGTACATAGTGCTTGTTCTCTCCGTCATCCAGGGTCAATCCAAGGGCAAGAAGTTCGAGTTGCCCGACCATGAGCCCCAAATCATCGGGCGGAGCAGCGAATCGATTCCCATCGAGGACAACGCTATTTCGCGCCGCCATGCCGAGTTGACTCCAGACGACGGACTTTGGTTCATCCGCGACTTGGACAGCCAGAACGGAACTCATGTTAATGGCACGCGGATTCGCGATCGCACGCGACTTCGCGCGGGGGATCAGATTCGTGTTGGCCAGACCCTCATGGTCTTTGGACAGACAGAGACTAAGGCCAAGGACACCGTACGATTTGTCGGACGTGATCGGGTCGCCGCGAATATTGAACGGTCCATTCCGAGCCAGGGTCTTACACCACAGGGTCTGCTCAGCACGCCCCCCGGGATCAGCAACGATGATTCGGTGATTCTCTCCGAGCCAGAGCCTCGCGCAGCTGCGGTCGACCACTTGCGAGTGATCTATCGCCTGACCAGCATGCTGACGCAGCGTGTGCTCAATCGCCAGGACCTGCTCGAGAACGTGATGGACTTGGTCTTCAGCGAGTTTTTTCCGCAGCGAGGTTGCATCGTGCTCGCGGAGGATATGAGCACAATCGAACCGGTCTTGCCAGTCGATGTGAAGGGTGCGCCGGTGATGGACTCCAAGTCTGAGGGACGGTACATCCCGGTGGTCGTGCGGCATCGCGAGGCCCCGCTTGATCCCGAAGAAGCGAAGATTCATGTGAGCCGCACGATTCTCTCGCATGTTATTTTACGAGGTGAGGGCGTGCTGTCGAGCAACGCCATGACCGATCCGCGCTTCGCGAAGGGTGACAGCGTGCAGCGGATGCATATTCGCAGCGCGATTTGCTCGCCCATCCGATTCCGAGACAAGACCTATGGCGCGATTTACATCGATAGTTCGATGGCGAACTACACCTTTACTCCCGAGCAGTTGGCCCTGATGAACGCCATTGGACAGCACGCGGGCTTGGCCCTCGCCAATACTGACCTGTATCAGGAAAAACTGCAAGCCGAGCGTCTCGCGGCCATCGGCGAGACTGTGGCGACGCTGAGCCACAGCATCAAGAACATTTTGCAGGGCTTGCGGGGCGGCGCGGACGTTGTTGAAATGGGGTTGGCCAGAGATGACCACAAAATCGCCAAGGGCGGCTGGCCCATCATGAAGCGAAACCTTGATCGCATCATCAGCCTGACCACCAACATGCTCGCGTTCTCGCGCCAGCGCAAGGTCGAACTGGAACTGACGAGCATCGGTCCGCTGCTCGACGATTGTGCCCAACTGCTGGAAAATCTGACTCAAAGCCGACAGGTTGCGTTGATTCTCGATGTTGACAACGACTTGCCGCCCGTACCGCTTGATCCACCGATGATCCATCAGGCCATTCTGAACCTCATGACCAACGCGGTGGAGGCTGCGCCGCCAGGAGATGGTGCTGTGACGGTGCGCGTTCACTATCACCCTGCCCCTACGCCTTCTCATGTTCCTGGCCATGGCCAGGCTCCTGCGTTTGCAACCAGCACTTCGAAGCCAGACAGGAAATCAGACGCGAAGCCAGAAACCAAGCCAGACGCGAAGCCGCGCGTCGGCGCGATCGTGAAGCCGCAGCCTCCGTCCTATTCACGGTCGCAAGCAGCCAAGCGCCCGCTCGAGCAAGCCTATGTCGAAATCGCCGTCATCGACAATGGGCCTGGTATTCCCAAGAGCAAGCAGCCGTGGGTTTTTCAGCCCTTCCATACCACGAAGGGCGTTCGTGGCACGGGACTGGGTCTAGCCGTGGCGAAGCGGGTTGCAGATCAGCACAACGGGCTGTTGGTGCTGGATTCTTCGGAGGGCAAGGGAGCGACGTTCCGTCTGCTGTTGCCAACCGAAGCAGCGCTCAATGTTGATCCGGGCGCGACTGCTTGAAGTTTTGTAGGCTGAAATTGTAACTATCATAACTTCAAGCCACGATTTCAGGCATCAACAAGATCAAACCACCCCTTGTCATTTCTGCGAACTCGCTTGAGCGGGTGGCCCGGCTCGTGATCCAGCACCAGCGTCCATTCGCGATCGGTTGCATGAGCGAGCAGCCAGTGCTTGCTGATCATGCTCGTGTAGGGCTCGGCGTCGTAGCCAAGGCTGTATGCTGCGCCACAGTGCGCGGCGGTTGGCAGCACATCGGGCGTGAAGATGATCGTTTGTCCCGACTCATCGGTAAACATCATGGCCTGCTGTCCCCAGGTATGCCCCGGGACGCGAAAGACAAAGATATCGGGAAGCACTTGTGTGCATCGCTGCTCGAATGAGAACATTGGCATTTCGTTACGGTCGGGCGTGCGCCACGCTTCGAATGGCGCGGGGCTGTCCACGAGCGACAAGTGCGACTCGATCGGTAGCAGGTGATCGGGGAAGTACGTGCGGGTCATCACGCTGCGGTTGGCGATAGCGTCCGCCCACTCGCGCTGCTGTGCAAAGATGGTCGCGTTGGGAAATGTTCGCTTGACAGCATGATCGGGCCTCGAGCCCGCCATGCCGCCCGCGGGGCCGATCCAGTCGGGCGTTTCTCCGCTTCGCACCAGTCTGGTCAGTCCGCCCGCATGGTCAAAGTGCAGGTGCGTGACCACGACACCACCAACGTCCGCAGGATTGCATCCGACCTCGTGCAACGCATCGAGGATGCTGCGACCATCCATAGCGAAGATATCGCGGCTTTTGGAATCCAACTTGTCGCCCGTGCCAACTTCGAGCAACACTTGCTTCGGTGCTGGGCCTTTCCACGCGCCCGCATCCCCCTTGCGTTCGAGCAAGAGGCAATTGTGCTGCACGCGGATGCGACCCTTGTCGTCTTGCTCGACAGCTCGTGACCAGATCGAACGAGGAATCAGTCCGAACATCGAGCCACCGTCTAATCGGAATTCACCCGCTCGAAGAAGTTGCCAAGAGTAACGCACAGTCATGCGTTCAGAGTAGCAAAGCCGCGCATGATCCAGTGATTGATCCAGTGATTGATCGAGTGATTGATCGAGTGATAAATTCGAGTTACCAATCGAGCAGCCGATGCTGGCATCTGGCTCAAACACAGCCGGATGCCACGAACACTACTCGAGCATAGAGGATCGATGTCGTCGTTTCAATCACCACCACCACCGCATCCGCTGCCGCCCCCGTCTCCCCCGGCTGCATCGCCTCCAGAGTTGCCACCGGTTGCATCGTTGCTGTGATGCCCGCCAAGCCCACTTTGATGGTCGTGGGCTTCCGTGCCTTTGATCCCTCCATATGCACCCGTTCCGGCCACCGGCCCTGGCTCATGATTGAATTGTTGGTCATGGCCGTGATGCGGCATGGTGTCCGAGCCACCAAAGAAGAAAATTGATGTGGAGCCATCGCCAGAGTTGTTGCGACGTCTGGTTCGAGTTAGTCGTACCTTCTTCGATCCGTTGAGACTGACGATTGCTCGTGCCGCGAGGAAGATAGTGATCATGACGATCACGACGACAGCCACCACCAGCACGACGGACTTACTGCTTTGTTGCTGGGCCATGGTTATCCCACACCCGGCCATGGCGAGGCTAACCAGTCCGACTCCAACAAGGCCGCCCGCTTTCATGCTCGAGTGCTTGGGAACGATCCAATGGGTGTTGGCATCGACCCAGCGGGCACGTGATTCGAATTGCTGACCAGGTGCGGGCCAGATGTCAGCCGGAGCGGCAACACCAAAGACACGCTCGTACATGGACAACGTACTGGCGTACCAATCGTGGAACTTGGCACTCTCATGGATGCCGCCCTTCGTGGGTCCGTGGTGGAAAGGCCGTTGAAGCACGGTGGCGCACAGTTCGTCCCAGTACGACCGTGTATAGATCATGTGCAGATGCCACGCCGCGTCTACGGCTTTGCTGGGCGAGATCTGGTGGGAACTGATGCAGCCCAGGAACAGGAACTTCTTGTACTCCTCGACCACGCGCTGGGCAAAGGCTCGTGACCATCCCTGCTCTCTGGCGAGGCGAGCAGAGAGCGGAAAGCAAGCGCTCGTGTCATCCACGTTGAAGTTTGCAAGACGCTGCCAGAGATCACGATGAGTCTTAGACCAGTCGTGCGATGGCAGGTCTTTTGTCATCGGTTGCTTGTTGTGATTGAGAACCAGACCGGCGGAACTCTGATGTGCTTTCATCCGCATGTGTTCCATACCTGTCCTCCTTGTGGGGAGTTTTCTGAACTCCCTCGCCCTGTTCTAGATGGTGATGTAGTTGAGGTACAGGTAGGTGCTGGATAGATCGTTCTGGTTGATTTCATCTATGCGCAAGTGGTCTTTTCGTTATCCGATCAGACTCAAAGCTGTTTGAATAATACCTGAAAACAGCCTAAAGAATAGCTACTGATACGTACGCACCAAACTCTCTCCTCACACGTGTTGTCGTGTACCAATCCGTAGTGGCATGGCGTGCTTTGCTTGGAGTATGTTCGTCCAAGACCAACGTCCCATCATTGCAATGGGTTTCTTGCGATTGATGAAGGCGAAGGGTATTACTGGATATTGAGCGATGATGCATGCTGCGGCCTTGCAGCCGCCCCCATCTCATTGCACAATGTGGGCGCATGGATCAATGCACATCGTTTCCTCGCAAGGCCGGACACTTTACTCTTCTTGTCTTTGCAGTCATCTGGTGGGGCATGGTGTCTTTGCTTGACCATGCCATACTCACTGGCGTGTGGAATCAGTGGAAGGCCCAGCAGACGTACATCGCCGCCATTGCAACGGTGCTGAGCAGCGATGTCAAAGAAACCGACGGGGACGAGGGTACTTCCTACAAACCACATATCACGTACGAACTTGACGTTGAAGGCACACTCTACAGGAGTGAGCGTACCAAGTTTGCTGCCCAGCCCAGCGGACGGCGTACAGCCCGGGCCATCGTGCGAGATCATCCTGCTGGCGAATCGATCACGGTCTATCACGATCCGATGAATCCGAGTCGTGCCGTGATCTTTCCGGAAGTGACCGGCGCTGACATCGCTCATGTTGTTTTCGTCATTCCGTTCAACGTCGCAGGTCTGGGCATGCTCTTCACGTGCATCTCCGGACTGCGTAGTGGTATCCAGCGCCCGGCGGGCAACACGCTCATTGCCGACGATGGCGTGGTCGCACGCCTGCAACTTTCCGATGCGAAAGCAATCTACGCATTGATCGGCGTACCTGGAATCGTCTGCTTCATCGGTGTGATCGTGCTTGGTCTAGGCTGGGGATTCAAGCCTCCAATCGAAGTCCCGCTGGCGATCCTTGGGGCATCCGGTACTCTGGGCGTATGGTGTGCATGGCGTACTTATCGTGCACACAGCCGTGGGGAGAATGAGTTGGCTGTCGATCGGCGTGTGAACACGATTACGCTTCCCAGGCACATCGCGAAACAGGTCGGACGCGACACGCTGCCCTTCTGTGCTATTGAGCGGGTGGTCGTTGAGACCAAGCAACCCTGCGACGACTCCGGATCTATTGGCCAGCACTTTGTGAATCTCGAAACGACAAGCGAAATAGAGACGCGCCATGTGACGCTCATGCTCACCAGCAACCAGCATCGAGCGGAGGGTCTCGCTTTGTGGTTGCGGAATCAAGTTGGCACTGCTCGATGATGGAGTGTTGATCGTGTCTGGTGCAAGCACATATCAGCAACGTTCCTGGCTCTCGGTCCCAAGTTGTTCAGCAGATGCCTTGCCCGCGACGTATCCACTTGCCCAGGCCCATTGAAAGTTGAATCCACCGATTCGTCCATCGACGTTCAGAATTTCGCCGCACAGGAATAGCCCGGGGCAGACACGACTCTCCATCGTTCCAAGATGGACTTCGCTGAGCGGCACGCCCCCCGCAGTGACTTCCGCGAATAACCATCCTCGATCACCTGTGATGGGCAAGCGAGTGGCGGTTGCAAGGGTTGCGAGCGCTCGTCGCTGCTCTCGTGTCATGGCATGCGCGACAGAGTCGATGCTCGCCGCATCACAGATCGTCCGCGCGAGGCGCTCGGGCAGTCCGTGCTGGATCAGCCAACGGACGGGTGTCTGTTTGCCAGTGCGTGTCCATCGCTCCAGTTCCTGGTCGGCATCTTCCAAGGACATTCCTGGCAACCAATTCATCACGCAATGCGCGCCCGCATCCTTGCCTCGCTCGTCGGTTAAGTACCTTGACATGTCGAGCACGCCAGGCCCCGAAAGCCCGAAGTGCGTGAGCAACGTGCTGTTGGTGAATTGCTTAAGACGCTTGCCGGTTGCGCTGCGCAGTTCGATTGTCGCGTCCACAGTCAAACCCGACAGCGCGCACATCCAATGGTCTTTGTTCATCGTGAGCGGCACCAAGGCAGGAAAGACCTGATCGCTGATCGTGTGCCCCAAACTTCGCGCAATCTCCAATCCTGTTCCATCGCTCCCAGTCTTGGGCAGGCTTTTGCCGCCGGTGGCGAGGATCAGGCGGCGTGCGACGATGGTCTGGTCGCCGTCGCTATTGGTTGCTTCCTGGGTTTCGCGCCGAATCACGAAGCGTGAGCCATCGCGTTCGACACTCGCAACGCGCCACGGATGGACGAGTCGAACGCCCGCGTCGCTGGTCGCTCGCAGCAGGGCGGCAAGCACGGTCTTTGCGCTATCCGTGGTTGGAAAGAGTTTGCCGGTCTCTTCACGCTTGAGTATCACGCCTAGTTCTTCGAAAAATGCGACAGTCCGCGAGACATCAAATTGACGGAGCACCTTCTTGATGGCATGGGGCGATGACCCGGCATACGCAGACTCGTCGACCTCATAGTGCGTGACGTTGCAACGACCGCCGCCCGCGACCAGAATCTTTGCACCGAGTCTGGTCGCGCCGTCGAGGGCGACTATGGAGGTTTGGTGGGTTGGATTGCCATCGCGAGCCTCACGCCCAGCCCAGATAGATGCGAACAGGCCCGCCGCGCCCGCGCCGATGATTGCGATGTCGATGGGATCGGACGTAGACAAGGCGGAGATCCTTGGTCGTTCTGCTTGGTCGCGCATCTAGGTCGTTCTTGAGGAATAAGGGCAGCCTGTCAGCCTGCCATTCCTGCTCACAAGAGCGAGACTCTTCGTGTCGTTTCTGTCTGGACAAGATCACGCATCAATTCTGCGAAGTCTCCCGCGAGCAAGTCGCGGAGTTGGTACTCGCCCGGCAGGCGTTCGTCCGCGGCGATGCCTTCCTTCCATCGATACGTACGAATTTTTTCACTGCGTCCGCCCGTGCCGATCTGGACGTTGCGAGCAGCGGTGCGCTGCGCATCGATCTTCTGACGCTCGAACTCGTAAAGGCGGGCCATGAGCAAGCGCCGCGCACGTTCGCGGTTTTGCTGCTGGCTCTTGGCTTCCATCATTTTGATGATGATGCCACTGGGCTTGTGATGGATTTGCCAGGCAGTCTCGACTTTATTGACGTTCTGGCCGCCAGGTCCCTGGGCCCGCGTCGCGAATTCCTCGACCTCATCAGCCCAGTCGATCTTGACATCAACTTCTTCGGGTTCCGCAAGCACCGCGACGCTGGCCGTGCTGGTGTGGACTCTGCCCTGAGTTTCGGTGGCGGGCACGCGCTTGACGCTGTGTACGCCCGCCTCGAAGTTCATCTCCATCCAGCATCCCTCGCCCTTGATGGTGACGACGGCACTACGAATGCCGCCCACGCCCGGCTCGGGCGTCACTTCAAGTGGCTCAAACTGCCACGAACGCTTGACGGCGTACTTCTGGTACATTTCCATAAGGTCACGAGCCCAGAGCGTTGCCTCTTCGCCACCCGTGCCAGCCCGAAGTTCGAGGATGACGCTGCCGATCTTTTGGTCATCTGCATTGACGAGGGCAGAGAGGGCCTGAGCAAGCGTCGTGCTGGCCTGGGCTTCCAGGAGTGGAGCCTCCTCGCGAGCCATCGCGACCAGTTCCTTGTCTTCGTTGGCGGCAATCACCGAACGCAGATCGGCGACTTGGGCATCCAGGCGGATCAATGCCCGCCAGGCATCGGCGGCGAGAGCAAGGGCGGAGCGTTTCTGGGAAAGGGAACGCACGCGCTTATGGTCGCTGAGGACTTCGGGGTCCTCCAACTGTCGGGCCAGATCGGTATCCTCTCGCTCCAGTGCGGCGAGTTTTTCGAGCACACGGGGAGGAGTCATCGGGCAGACGTAGCGGAGCAATGAGGCGGCGGCTTCGGGCACGGGGCAGGATAGGGGCAAGGCTCGGTGTTGGGGAAGATGGAAGCGCGAAACCAACTGGTTGATCGCACGTAGCATTGGCTCTGAGCCAGTCGCAGGAATAGTGGAGGTCGGGGGAATCGATACAGGCAGCACCCGGATCGCGAATGCGTCCTGCTTGACAGTGTTTCTCAATAGCATCTATGAACAACGCCATCAGTCTGAACAAGATAAACAAGAGTTTCGGCTCCAAGCGAGCGGTTATCGATCTAGACCTCGCGATTCCGGAAGGGTCCATGATCGGTCTGATCGGCCCCAATGGTGCCGGCAAGACGACATCGATTCGCATGATCATGTCGATCATTTTTGCCGACTCAGGCTCGATTCAGGTGCTCGGAAAGGACTCCGCGATCGAGAGCAAGGACCGGATCGGGTATTTGCCCGAAGAGCGTGGGCTGTATAAGAAGATGAAGGTGGGGGACTTTCTCAAGTACATTGGCCGATTAAAGGGGATAGACGGCGCGGGGCTGGAAAAGACAGTACGGGATTGGCTGGAGCGTGTGGGATTGCCCGATTGCTATCGCAAAAAGTGCGAGGAACTTTCCAAGGGCATGCAGCAGAAGGTTCAGTTCATCGCCAGCGTGATCCACGAGCCCGACCTGCTGATTCTGGACGAGCCATTCTCTGGCCTCGATCCTGTCAACTCACGTCTCCTGCGGGGCTTGGTCGACGAGCAGCACCAACGCGGGTGTACCCTGATTTTCAGTACCCACCAGATGAGCCAGGCCGAGGCTTTGTGCGATCGCGTGGTCATGATCCATCAGGGTCAAAAAGTGCTGGACAACACGCTCGATGAGATCAGCGCGAGATACACGCCCCGCGAAGTTCGCTTCGAGCCTGTTGGCGACTTTGTCGAATCCAACGTCTCCAATCTCGCAGGCATTGATCGTGTCGAGCGTCACAACGGCACGGTATGGGCTCATCTGAGCAAAGGCGTCCAGTGTGAACATGTACTGCGGCAGATCGCCGCCACAACACCTGTCCGCAAGATCGAGGTCGTTCGCCCAACGCTCGAGGACGTGTTCATCGGCATCGTTGCTGGTAGTGCAAAGACGGAGGAGGAGCGTGCCGAACTCCTCGCGCTGATGCGTTCCACCGGCGTGAAGACCTCCAGCGATGTCAGCGGTGACTAACTCGTTCATTCCCAAAAAAAATTCTCGACCCCCTGCTTGCTGCTTTTCCCAATTCCCATGACCAAAATCTTCACCATTGCCTGGCGTGAGTTTCTCGCAACCGTCGCGACCAAAGGTTTCATCATCGCTCTGTTCCTGCCGCCGATGCTGATGGCCATTGCGCTCATTGCCTTGCCGCTCCTCCTGAACAAAAAGCCTCCCAGCGTCGCAGGCCACATCGCCTTGATCGACCAATCGGGGGTGGTTGCGTCCCGCCTCGAAGAGGCGTTCACCGCAGAAAAACTCAGGCAACGACGGGAGGCCAAGGTGCAGGCTGCTGTCGACCAGGGCACTCAAGCCATGGGCATGGACCCCAAGATTGCCGAAGAGGCAAAGAAGGCGGCTGGTTCGGTCACTGGACCATTTCCTCCCGGCATGCCCGCGATGCCAGAACTGCCAAGTTTGCGGATGCAGGTGTTGGCCGCCGATGCCAACGTCGAAACCGAGAAGCAGCCGATTCTGAGGGCAACCGGGCGAGAACAAGCCAGCGATGAATCAGACGCACGATTGGCACTTCTGGTTCTTGCCAAAGAAACAGTGACGGGCATCGGGGCCCCGACAGGTTCCGCTGAGGTTACCTACCCCAAGTATGAATTGTTTGTCGCACCGCGTCTGGATCCTGAAGTCCAGGGAGATATCCGAGAGCAGGTCGCGAAGGCCATTGTGGACGCTCGTCTGGATGGGGCGGGGCTTGATGTGGACAAGGTTCGAGGGTTGTTTTCCCGACCGGAATCGTCGACGATGGCGGTGACAAAAGAGGGCGAACGCAAGACCAATCAGGTCGCGGCCTTGCTGATTCCTGGTGGCTTCATGATTCTGCTCTGGATCAGTATCTTCACCGCTGGTCAGTACCTGCTGGCGGGCACGATCGAGGAAAAGGGAAGTCGCGTGATGGAGGTCTTGCTCTCCGCCGCCAGCCCGATGGAACTAATGATCGGCAAGATTCTTGGTAAGGGTGCGGTGGGGGCGGTGATATTGCTGCTGTATGGGGGCGTGGGCATGGGCACGCTCGTGGTCTTCGCCATGACGCACCTGATCGCGTGGCAGACCCTTCTCTTCACACTTGTTTACTTCGTGATCGCCTATGCCACCATCGCATGCATCATGGCCGCGATCGGCGCCGCTGTCACTGAAGTTACCGAAGCTCAGAGTCTACTGGGCCCGGTCATGATGATCTTGGTCATACCCATGATGCTCTGGATGCCCATCATGCGCAACCCCAACAGCGGGTTTGCGCAAGTCTGCAGTTTCGTGCCGCTCATCAACCCATTCATCATGGTGCTGCGCATCTCTGGCAGCGAGCCGATCCCGATCTGGCAGATTCCCGCGTCGATGATCGTGGGCATCCTCACGGTTGTTGTGCTGGCCTGGATGAGCGCCAAAGTTTTCCGAATCGGCGTGCTGATGTACGGCAAGCCTCCCAACTTCCGCACGCTCATCAAGTGGGTGCGGATGGCATGAGTGGCTGGGCAAGGCAGTCTCAATGCAGTTGGCGAACGCGAGACTGCTCATTGAACAAGTCAAGACTTACCCTTCGCAGCCGTGTCTCTTGACTGAATCCTCACCTGCTCCCGCGCTCCGCCACTTCGAAAGCCCAGTATGTCAACCAACCCGTACGAGCATGGAAGCCCGTCCAACCAGCCGCATGCCAATACAACGGTCTCTGCGTCTACGCCATTCCAGTCTCCCCCCTCGCAAGGCCTGATGGCCTCGACCAACGGCAAAGCCATCGAACCGCGAGTTGGACGAGACACGCCCGATCCCGGCTCTCCCAAGGCCGCGCGAGTCGCCCTCGTTCTTATGCTCGTGCTGGTCGGTGCTGTGATGTTCCTGCAGCAATTGGGCGCATCCGGAGCCGGTGCTGCCTCGCCCCCGACAAATATCTCGGCCCCAGTAGGCATCGATCCATTTGCCAGCACCGCGCGGATGATGATCAAGTTCGCCACCCTGTTTGACACCCTCGGGACCACGGGCGGCAGCGCTAATGCCGCCCAGGTCAATGCTGAGAAGGCCAAACTCGTTGATCAAGTCGATGCGGGCGTGACCAATGATGTTGATCGATTCCGAGCCGCGCTCACACGCGGATTTATGCTTGGAGGCACCGAGGGTGAGGCCGCGCTCGATACCTTGGCACTCGCATCCCCAACATACGAAGGTGTCGAAACCGATATTGCCGACGCGCGTGCTGTGCTAGCGGCGAACAAGGAAGCGATCTCCAGCGATCAGCAGCGACGGCTGCTCGACCGCCATGGATACTTCGCCCAGTTGCTCTTCGCCACTAGCGAACCCACAGGCAGTCCGGCCCGTGATGCACTGACGGCGGGTGCAGGCATGCTGATCGTCCTTGCAGTTGCGCTGGGTCTGCTCCTGCTTCTGGTTTTACTTGCGTCGTTGACTTGCTTCACGATTGGATTAGTACGCATCTCAAGCGGGCGCATCCGCCCCGCTTTCCGCGCCCCTGAGCCGGGCGGCAGCGTCTTCCTCGAAACGGTTGCGGTCCTCGCGGCGGGCTTTCTGACGTTGAAGGTTGTCATGGCGATTCTCGAGTTTGCGACCTCGGGTGCTGGCGCGGGTCGGGAGACTTTCCTGATGCTCTTTGCGATGGCGCTCCAGTGGTTCCTCGCTCTGGTAATCTTCTGGCCCCGCCTGCGGGGCGTGCCCATGAAGGAGATGCGCCGGCGGATGGGCCTGCACAGAGGCCAGGGCGTGATGAAAGAAATCAGAGCGGGCATCTTTGCCTACTTTGCAACTCTGCCGATTGTCATGGTCGCGGTCGTCATCTCGCTCTTGCTGATCCTCGGGCGAGCATTTGTCCAAGGGCAGGCTGGGCAGAACGCTGCACCACCCGAGAACCCGATTGTCGATGTGATCGCCAACGGCAGTTGGTTCACACTTGTCATGCTCTACCTGCTCGCGACCCTGTGGGCACCCCTTGTCGAGGAAACCGTCTTCAGGGGCTGCCTCTTCCGCCACCTCCGTTCGCGTCTGGGGCTCATTTTGAGCGCCATCCTCTCGGCATTCGTCTTCGGCGTGATGCATGGCTATGAGTTCATGCTCCTGGGCCCAGTTATGGCTATAGGCTTCAACTTCGCCCTGATGCGCGAATGGCGGGACTCTCTGATCGCGCCCATGTTTGCCCACGCCATGCACAATGGCACAGTGCTGATCATCGCGATCGTGGCGATGCAGCAGGTTGCTCTTCCCCCTGCGCCCTGACCGCTCGTCTCCGTTCCAACTTGTCCCACGGGAGTACCGTTGATCATGCGTGCAGTCGTGCTCTTGCGTCGGGGGAATCCCGTCGCCCCAAACATCGCCTTCCGGACCGATTGGCCAGAACTGCCCGAGCCACCTCCCGGCCAGACCCAGATTCGCACCATTGCGAGCGCGTTCAATCACATGGATCTCTGGGTCGGGCGAGGCCTGCCGGGCATCGATGGATATCCGCGCATCACTGGCTGCGACGCATGTGGCGTGGTCGAGCGTGTCGGAACGGGCGTGTCGCAAGCGTGGATCGGCCAGAAGGTCATAGTCAATGCGGCGTGCAGGCTTCCCGAGCGAGAAGACCCGCGCGATCCTCCGAATAGTACGCTGGCCCCCAACTACGAACTGATCGGCGAGCACCAGGATGGCATGTTCCGGGAGCGATTTTTCGCACCATTCACCAATCTCGCGATGGTCCTTCCCGAGACCGATCCCGTCGAAGCCGCGGCCTTTGGACTCTGTTTTCTCACCGCCTACTCAGCCATGGTGACCAAGGGACAACTGCGACCAGGTCAGTCCGTGCTCATCACGGGCATAGGCGGCGGTGTGGCCACCAGCGCGCTGGCGATCGCTCGCTGGATGGGCTGCCCAACCATTGTCACAAGTCGCCATCAATGGAAACTTGATCGTGCCAAGGAACTTGGTGCTGCGTGCGGCGTGCTTGACGCGGGTCAAGACTGGAGCAAGGACGTTCGAGCCTGGACCAACAAGCGCGGCGTTGACATGGCCGTCGACAGCACCGGCAAAGCCACGCATCTGGCTGCCATCAAGAGCCTTGCGCGGGGTGGTGCGTATGTCACGTTTGGGGCGACGACGGGAGGGGACGCGACGACGGACTTGACTAGATTGTTCTGGAATCAACTTCGCCTGGTTGGCAGCACCATGGGAAGCAACTGCGAGTTTAGGGAACTCGCATCGTTGTATCGAGCGGGATTGCTGCGCCCGGTGGTTGATCGTGTTTTCGGTGTTGAGGATTGCGTTCAGGCTTACGAACGACTCGAGGCGGGCGAGCAGTTTGGCAAGATTGTTCTCAAGTGGTGAACGGCAACGCATCGGGCCTCACGCCCCAGTTCAGATATCCGGTCCTTCGTCCTCATTTTCTTTCACGGAACCTATTCATGTCCATCCAACCCGCCCACTCCGCTCTCCCCCTCACTATGATCATCGGCTTGTGCATCGCGTCGGCCACCAGTGGTCTCCTCGCACAATCTGCCCAGGTCCTGCATCCGGCTCCAGCGGCGCGAGCAACGCTGGAGGCCGCTCGCTCTGGAATAGCAGACGTGCAAGGCTGGTACCGCATGCCAGCACTGCATGGTGACACGCTGGTGTTTGTCAGCGAGGGTGACTTGTGGAGTGTCAGTCTCAGCGGCGCGACCTCGCCACAGGGAACCATCGCCGCGAGATTGACGACTAACGAGGGTATTGAGGAACTGCCCGCCATCTCTCCGGATGGGGCGTTGATTGCCTTTGTCGCAACCTATGAGGGCCCTGCGGAAATCTACACCATGCCCATCTTCGGCGGGCTTCCCGTGCGGCGTTCGTGGGATGGTGGCGGCCGCATCAACTTCGTCGGCTGGCGCGATAACGACACGCTGCTCTGGTCCAGCAACGCCAATACGACCGTGCCGCGTTCTCGCACCAACACGCTGAACATCCGGACGGGTGTACGCCTGGCCATTCCGCTCGATCAATGTGACGATGCCCAGTTCATTGCTGACACCAATCAACTGGTCTTCACCAGGCTGCCCATGCAAGGCAGCCACACCGACCGCTACAAGGGCGGCACCGCGCAGAATCTCTGGAAGTTCACGCTTCCACAGCCGCCCGCCGACGCGAGTGGTACATGGACAACGGGCGCCGAGGCAACACCTCTGACGCCCGACTACATCGGCACGAGCAAGCGTCCGCACTGGTGGGCGGCGCAGAGCCGCGTGGTCTTTACCACCGATCGCGATGGGTATATGAACCTCTGGAGCATGCGATCCGACGGCACCGACCTTCGCCAGCACACCAGACACACCGGCATGGACATCGGGATGACGAGCCTGCATGGTGCCAAGGTTGTGTACCAACTGGGTGCGGACCTTCGGGTGGCCGACCTCGGAACAAACACCGATTCCAAACTCATCATAAATCTTGCGAGCGACCTTGATCAGACTCGTGAGCGTTGGATTACCAACCCCATGAGCGCCGCGACCAGCACGGCGATTTCTCAAACCGGTGACCGCGTGGTCATCACGACTCGCGGCAAAGTCTTTGTGTTTCCAGTAAAGCAAGGGAGGGTGGTTGAGGCGGATCCGCGTGATGGCATCCGCTATCGCGATGCTCGATTCATGCCAGACGGCAAGTCCATTCTCGCTTTCAGCGATGAATCGGGTGAACTCGAACTCACCACCCTGCCCGCCAATGGAGTCGGTAGCCCTCAACAATTAACGACCGATGGACAGACCGTCCGTTGGCAGAGCCGTCCAAGCCCCGATGGCAAGCGCATCGCACACACCGATAAATTGCAACGACTGTGGGTCTACGACATAGAGTCTTCTGCCAACACGCTTGTTGAAGAGAATCAGGTCGAGAATCTCGATTGGCTGAGTTGGAGCCCCGACAGCCAATGGCTGGCGTACGCCTCTCCATCAAACAACCAATTCGTGCAGATCAAACTGTACAACGCTGCCACCAAGCAGTCAGTGATCGCGACCAGCGACCGCTACGACAACTACGCGCCGGCCTGGAGCAAGGACGGCAAGTGGCTCTACTTCCTGAGCGATCGCACGCTTCGCAGTGTTGTTGGTTCTCCATGGGGTCCACGCGCCCCCGAACCTTTTCTCGATAAGCCCACCCGCATCTATCAAATTGCCCTGACCAAGGGCCTTCGTTCTCCCTTCGCGCCCGATGACGAATTTTTTTCTGCGGCGGAGAAAGCTAAGGAAGATGCCAAGAAGCAAGAAGAGAAGCAAGAACAGAAGAAAGAGAAAGAAGCAAAGAAAGAAGAGCCCAAGCCCGATGCTCCAGTCGCCAACGCCGCCGCAGATATCGCAGGTCAGGCTCTACAAAATCCACCGGGTCAGGCCAGCGATGACAAGGTCAAGGACGACAAGAAGAAGGATGATGTTGTTGTCACCATCGACACCGATGGACTCGCACAACGCCTGGATGTCTTGCCCATTCCAGCGGGCAACTACTCCAATCTGCTTGCTGGCGATGGCACGCTCTATTGGCAATCCTTTGACGCCGCGAGCCCGGAGGCCGCCACCTTGCGTGTGCTCAAGATCACGAATCAGAAGCCCGAAGCCAAGACCGTCGCTTCAGGCATTCGCAGTGCGCAACTTTCGGGCGACCGCAAGAAACTGCTCATCCAGGTCGGTGACAATCTCCATGTCGTCGACGCGGGCGACAGCGAAGCCAAACTCGACGATAAGAGCCAGATTGACATGTCTGGCTGGTCGCTCGCGATCACGCCTCGCGACGAATGGCGACAGATGTTCATCGACTCCTGGCGGTTGCTTCGTGACTACTTCTACGACCGCAACATGCATGGTGTTGATTGGAAGGGAGTGCTCAACAAGTACCTCCCCCTCGTTGAGCGTGTCCGAGATCGGCGTGAACTAGCCGACTTGCTCAGTATGATGACGGGCGAACTCTCGGCATTGCATCACTTCGTGAACGGCGGCGATATCCGCCAAGCCACCGACAACATTACTTTCGGCTTCCTCGGTGCGGATCTTGTTCCCACTGCGGAGGGCTGGCTCGTGCGCCGCATCTACGAGGCAGATCCCGATGAGCCGCAACTTCGCTCGCCCTTGCTCGAACCATCGGTTGGCATGCGTGGTGGCGACGTCATCCTCGCGATCAACGGTGTTTCAGTCGCCAACATGCCGATATATCCGATGACGCATCCGGCAACCAACCTCCGCAACCAAGCAGGCAAGCAGGTGCTCCTGCGTGTTCGAGCCTCACAGCCCGCGGCCGATGGCCAGCAAGAGCGCGACATCATTGTTCGTCCAATGACAGTTGGTGATGATGGCAACCTTCGCTATCGCTCATGGCAGGTGGAACGTCGCAACCTCGTCGAGCAGTGGGGGGGAGGCGATATCGGCTACGTTCACCTTCGCGCCATGGGCAACGAAAACTTCAGCGAGTTCGCCCGCGACTTCTACCCCGTCTACACCCGCAAGGGCCTTATTCTCGACGTCCGCGACAATCGGGGCGGTAACATCGATAGTTGGCTGCTCAGCCGTCTGTCTCGCAAGGCCTGGATGTATTGGAACCAGCACGCGGGCCGCTCGCCCAGTTGGAACATGCAATACGCCTTTCGAGGCCACATGGTCTGCCTCGTCAACGAACGCACCGCCAGCGACGGCGAGGCCTTCGCCGAGGGTTTCAAGCGGCTTGGCCTGGGCAAGGTGATTGGCACCCGCACCTGGGGTGGCGAAATCTGGCTCTCATCAAGCAACAATATCGTCGATGGCGGCATCGCCACCGCGGGAGAGTTCGGTGTCTTTGACGAGAAGGGCACATGGCTTGTCGAAGGCCACGGTGTCGAGCCTGACATCGTCGTCGATAATCTGCCCCACGAAACGTTCCTGGGTGAAGACCGCCAACTCAAGGCTGCGGTTGATCACCTCAAGGAACTGATCGCAAGCCAGCCCGTTGAAATTCCGTCGGTGCCGCCTACGCCAAACAAGAGTTTCAAGAAGTAATCCATGCCAGCCACATCAGTCATCAATCCCTTTCGTTCGCTCTTCCCTTCCCTTGAAGGGCGCACTGTCTTCCTTGATAATGCGGGTGGCTCGCAGATGCCCAAGGTTGTGGCGGACGCGATGCACCGCTACTTGCTCACCAGTTTTGTGCAGACAGGGGCGGACTACGACGTGAGCAGGCAAGCGACAGCGACCGTCAAGGCCGCGCATGATTACTTGAAAGTGTTCATGGGCGTGCAATCGGGCGAGGTGATCATCGGTCCCAGCACGAGCCAACTCAGCCGGATGCTCGCGGATTGTTACGCAGAGGTGCTCTCGCCAGGCGACGAGATTATTCTTTGTCAGACCGCCCACGAGAGCAACTTTGGACCTTGGGCTCGTCTTGCTAAGTTGGGGATCGTCATCAAGCACTGGACGATTGATGCCGAGACCGCGTGCGGCAACTCCAGCGATGCAGGTGCTGGCGGGGAGCGGCGCATCGAGGCCCTCACTCGCTTATTCACAACGCGCACCAAACTCCTGGCCTTCCCACAGGTATCCAACATTCTGGGCGAGATCGTCGATGTTCCTGCAATCATCAGGCTTGCGCACAGCCACGGCGTTCGCGTGATCGTCGATGGTGTTGCCTATGCCCCGCACCGGGCCATCGATGTCGATGCCTGGGACGCGGACTGGTATTTCTACAGCACGTACAAAGTCTTTGGTCCTCATGCAGCGGTGCTCTTCGGAAAGGCCGATGCGATGGCTCAACTTACTGGACCAAACCATTACTTCATACCGAGCACCGAAGTCCCCCGAAAGTTTGAGTTGGGTGGAGCCAACCACGAGAGTTGCGCCGGCCTCATTGCGCTCGAAGCCTATCTCTCACAAGCGGTGAAGGCATATGGGGGCGTTCCGCACCCTCCTGACCATCGCGCCATCGTTGATCGAGCCTTCCACGCCTTTGAAGTGATCGAAAACGATCTCCAGCGTCACTTCATGGATTGGCTAGTGCGACAATCATCGCTGAGAGTGATTGGCCCGACACATGCCAATTCCTCCCGAGTCTGTACGATCTCCTTCGTCAGCACGCGTGGAGTCTCATCGAAAGTCATCGCGCAGCACTGTAACGCCCAAGGCGTGGGGCTTCGTTACGGCAACTTCTATGCATATCGATTGTGCGAAGCGATGAACCTCAACCCAGCCGATGGCGTTGTGCGTGCCAGCTTTGCACATTACAACTCGCATGAGGAAGTAGATCGCCTGATAGCGGCTCTGACCCAAGTCATCGGGTGAAGATGCTCAGACGTGTCAGACACTTGCCACACACGTGCCAGATTATATAAGAGAAGATGAGCGAATTACCTACTTCTTCCGCTGCTTGAACTTGCTCTTCACGCTCGCTGTATGCGTGCTCCCGCGACTAAAGCCGCCCAGCCCGCGCATCGCCGCCGCGGCCTGCATCGGATCCTCGCTGCGCATCTGATTGGCCATCTTCGCACGGTCGCCAGCGGAGAGGCCCGCCATCCCTTGCGTCATCTTTGTCACGATGTCGAACTGCTTGACGAGGCGGCCGACCTCTTCGTCGTTGGTCCCGCTCCCCCGCGCAACTCGCTTGCGGCGTGAAAACGATATCAAAGTCGGCTTCTTACGTTCTTCACTCGTCATCGAACTGATCGTCGCCTCGACGCGATCGAGCTGCTTGTCCTCGATGTTCACGTCTTTCATCATGCTCCCCACGCCCGGCAGGAGGCCCAGCAGGTTCTTGAGGGGTCCCATCTTCCGGAGCGTCTTGAGTTGCTTGAGGAAATCATCCATCGTCATCTCACCCTTGGCCATCCGCTCCTGCAGCGTCTTGGCCTCCGTCTCATCGATCTCCTGCTGTGCTTTCTCGACCAGTGACACGACATCGCCCATGCCCAAAATCCGTCCGGCGATGCGGTCGGCATGAAACTCTTCGAGTGCATCGATCTTCTCGCCCGTACCGATGAACTTGATCGGTGCGCCAGTCACCTGCTTGACCGAGATCGCGGCACCACCCCGCGTGTCGCTATCAAACTTGCTCAGAATCACGCCATCAACGGTGAGCCTCGTGTGAAACGCCTTGCTGCTGACGACGGCGTCCTGCCCAGTCATCGCATCGACAACCAGCAACACATGATGCGGCTTGCACGTCGCCTTGACCTGCGACAACTCGCCCATCAACTCGTCGTTGATGTGCAGGCGTCCCGCAGTATCCAGTATGATCGTGTCAATACCCTGCTGGCGAGCCGCTTCAACAGCCCGCTGCGCAACCTGCACCGCCACGCCCACTGCTTTGCCATATTCCGCCGTCTTCTCAGGCTCGCCATAGAACACTACTTGAGCAGGACCTGCCACCTCAGCCTGCACCTGTGTCGCCAGTGTGCGCAATTGCTCTACCGCAGCAGGACGCTGCAGATCGCAAGCAGCGAGCATCACGCTGCGTCCACGTTTCTTGAGGTATGATGCGAGCTTGCCGCAAGTCGTGGTCTTGCCGCTTCCCTGCAACCCGCACATCATGATGATCGTGGGGGAGGGCACGGCGCGAGAGAGCAACGCATCGGACGAGACCTGCTTGGGCAGCGGAATCGGAAGACCCGTGTTCTCGTCTTCTTTTGTAAACTCGACCGTTCCGCCCAGCAGTTCAACGAGCCGCTTGTGTACTATCCCGATCATCTGCTGACCTGGTTCGAGGCTCGCGTGAACTTTCTCGCCAACGGCATCCGCGAGTACCTGATCACAGAATGTGTTGACGACATCGAGGTGTACATCCGCATCCAGCAAGGCGATGCGGACATCCACCATCGCATCCGTGACGTTCTTCTCACTAATCTTGTCCGTGCCGGAAAACTTGCGGAACAGGCCCGAGAATGTGTCGTTCAGTTTATGAAACATGGTGAAGAGTCCAACAGAATAAACGCGAGCGCATTGTCGCGCTCGACGCCGAAATCAGCGATCAGGGGCTTGACCGCTCCATGGTACACCAACACAAACAGGTGTGCATCGGTCCGTCCGATCACTACCTGATCTCTCTACGCTTGGGCATGCTTGTGCTACTCCTGGGCCTGCGATGCAGCGGTAAAACAACGCTTGCGCCACTTCTTGCCAAGAAGATCGGATGCGACTGGAGCGATCTCGACATGCTCGTCATGACATCTCTGAAGAGCGTGAATGTGCATGACGCCTGGACGAAGCATGGTGTCGGCGCATTCCGAGATACTGAGGCACGATGCCTCGCTAGCCTGCTCCAAGATGCGTTGCGACGCACCAATCCGCTCGTGCTCGCCTTGGGTGGTGGGACACCGACGGCGCCGGGCGCCGCCGCTTTGATGCAGGACGCTCGCACCAAGGGCCACGCCCTGACGATCTATCTTCGGGCCAAGCCCCAAACGCTCCAGCAGCGACTCCGCGCCGCATCAGGCGACCCAATTGCCAATCGCCCATCGCTGACTGGCGAAGACCCGATCTTGGAGGTTCCCAAGATTTTCTTGCAGCGTGATCCGCTCTACCTCACGCTCGCGGATGTGGTGGTGCAAGTCGACGAATGTTCTATTGACGAGGCGATGCAGAAGATCGAATCAGAACTAGATCGTCAGGGTCGTATCAGTCGCCAGTAATCAGCCGATCCGATCGATGCCGCCCGTATATGGCACCAGCACGCCTGGCACTCGCACGCTTCCATCCGCTTGCTGGTGCATCTCAAGCAGTGGAATCAAGAATCGAGGCGATGCCAGCACCGTGTTGTTGAGGCTGTGACAGAAGACTGTCTCGCCCTTCCCCGCTTCCCCCCCTGCCCGATACCGCGTGTTCAGCCTTCGGCACTGGAAGTCGTACAACCGCGACGCACTGTGCGTCTCGCCAAAGTCGCCGGTCGGACCGCCTTTGCCAGATGCCTCTCCCCTGCCGGGCATCCAACTCTCAATATCAATCATGTCCGCATTCTTGATCCCAAGGTCCCCCGTGCAACATTGCAAGAGCCGGTAGGGAATCTCCATGCTCTGCAACAGTTCCTCCACAAACCCGATCATCCTCTTGTGCCACGCCCGGCTCTCGGCTTCGTCGGCCTTGCAGATCACCACCTGTTCAACCTTGTCGAATTGGTGAATGCGGTAAAGCCCCGCAGTGTCCTTGCCCGCCGCGCCGGCCTCGCGCCGGTAGCAAGCAGAAACCGTCACATACTTGATTGGCAATTGGGCCTCATCAATGATCTCGTCCATGTGAACGCCCATCAGGCCGACTTCGCCCGTGCCAGTCAGGTACTGGTCGTATCCGCCACCCCGCTTGGATTCCTCGATGTGATACGCCTGTTCGCGCCCCGCAGGGAAGAAGCCGGTGCCCACCATCGTCTCCTCGCGCACCAAGGTCGGCACGCTCATAGGCGTGAAGCCATGCTTCGAGACCATGAAGTCAATCGCATACCGCTGCACCGCCATGTGCAGTCGCATACCCATACCCGTGAGAATGTAGCTGCGTGATCCTGCGAGTTTCACGCCGCGTTCAAAGTCACACAGTTTCAAATCCCGCACCAGTTCGATATGATTCTTTGGCTTGAATCCTTTATTAATCTCGAAGCTCTTGGTCATATCAAAGCCGTTGGGCAGCAGCGAGCTCGCGGGCGGATTCCAACGCTTGACCTCCACGTTGCCTTCGCTGCCCACACCAACCGGCACATCACTATCTGGAGGCAGCGGCACTTGGAGCAGCAACTCTCGAATCGCGGGTTCTAACGCTTGCTCCCGTGCCTCCAGTTCCTGAATCCCTGCCTTCATCTTTGCTGGCGCGTTCTTCAACTCTTCCAACTGCTTCTCCAGCGATGCCCGAGCATCACCAGATGCGATCTTGAGTTGCCCTTGTAACTTTCCGATCTGTGGTCCTGCCTCCTTCGACAACCGATTCTGCTCTGCACGCAGTTTCTCTCGTTCCATCGTCACCGTGCGTTTCTCGCCGTCCAGTGCGAGCAACTTGTCTATGTCGACGGACACGCCCTTGGCCTTCGCGCCCAGGGCAAACCGGGCCGGATTTTCACGCAGTGCTTTCAGGTCGATCATGGCGGGCCAGCATAGGAGGTTGCGGACTCTTTCGAGATGTGACATCGCCCGTCACCCCTTCAAGCCTCTCTGTCGCTTCACGCTCTTTCCACGATTACCATCCATGATGCCCGTTGCCTCCCTCCGAACCCTCCTCGCCGATCTCATCGACTATGCGGGTCTTTTCCCGCCCGCGAAGTTTGGCATGCAGCAAGCCGTCGAGACCTACAACCGTTCTCGAATTGGTGAGCATGAGTGGATGCTGGGACGCTTCATCTGCCCGCTCGCCAGATTAGCCGAATTCGAGCAATTGGCGGCTCCATACATGCCCGGCACATTCGCCACCAGCGGCTACCGAGAGATGGCCGACGCGGGCGAGCCTTGGCGCCTCTCGGTGCTCGTTGATCCAAATCCCAAACTCGCAGTCGAGGACAGCATCCAGGAAAGTCTGGAGATCATCCACGCCTTCAACACCAAGCACCGCGACGAACGCAACGGCTGGTGCGAGGTCGATATGCTCGAGATCAAGGTCACTTCCCCCGATCAACTCGATCCAATACTCGATCAAATCGAAGAGGGCCTCTTTCCTTTCTTTGAGTTTCCCGTGACCACCGATTGTCGAGGTTTCGTGACTGCCCTCTCGGGCAGCCCCGCCGGTGCCAAGATTCGGACTGGCGGCATTGTCGGCGATGCCTTTCCGCAACCGGCGGAGGTCAGCGCCTTCCTGCACGCCTGTGCTCTTTGTGAGGTGCCATTCAAGGCCACCGCAGGTTTGCACCATCCGGTGCGGGGCAGCCAGCGACTGACCTACGAGAAGGACAGTCCATCGTGCGTTATGCACGGCTTCCTGAATCTGTTCATCGCCGCCGCGCTGGTGCGTGAGCAGCGCATCGACGACCGCACCACGCAATCAATCCTTTTGGAAGAAGACCCTGCTGCATTCAAGTTCAGCGACCAGGTCCTGGGTTGGAACAGTTACCTGATCGAAACCGCACGCGTTGCACAAACCCGTGAAGCATTCGCACTCAGTTTCGGCAGTTGTGCGTTCGATGAGCCAATCAATGACCTCAAGCATCTTGGGCACCTCAACCCATGAACACATGACACAAATCCAAGCCGCACCCCGCCTTGTCGTTTTGTCCCAATCCGTCCCCATTCCCATGCGAGTCGGCGCAGTGATCATCGCAGCCGCCTGTATCGCCCTGCTCATCATCGCGGCCTCCATCACGCCAAACGCTCGCGGCATGGGCACGCACACGCAACTGGGTCTGCCCCAGTGCGGATGGGTCCTGATGTTCGGTCGCCCTTGCATGACCTGCGGCATGACCACCGCTTTCGCGCACACCGTTCGAATGGAATTGATCCTCGCGTTTCGAGCTCAACCCATGGGAGCACTGCTCGCGATCCTCACGCCCGTAGTGCTTTTCGCATCACTGCACGCGGCGATCCTTGGAGCCAGGATAGATCAGATGCTTGAACCACTGCTGCGTCCGCGAACGCTTTGGGTGATCGCAGGCCTCTTCTTGGCTGCATGGGGCTACAAACTGATGGTGACATAGCCTGTTGAAAAGATAGAGATTGACACAGGTGAGAGTGGCAAATGCTTCCCAGATTGCACGAGCAATTGGTTGCCGCCCCTTGAATCTGGCGCTGACTAATGGTTCAGCGACGCATCGAGCGACGATCCTGGGACCATTTCCTAGTCCTAGTCCTAGTCCTGTTCCTGAGCCTGTTGCATTGGCTTGGGAGCAGGCTTCGACTCTGGACGTTCCTTGGCCGGCTCCGCATATGCCGTGCGAGGCACGCCCGTCACCAATCGCAACTTGGTCCAGATGAGCAGGGCCAGACCGCCCGTCAACGCGCACGTGAACACAGCAACCATAACGCGCCGAGGGTTGGGCTTTGCCGAGTGGCAGGTCGTGCCGAACTGGTTGGACTGCTGCTGATCCATGTGCTTCTCCACGTCCTGTCTTTGCACCAACTTCGATTCAGTTCAGGTTCTGGATAGTCACCCGTCCTGTGAAGGCTTCGACGGATATCTGCCAGTTCTGATTGGAGCCGTTCACAATCACGGTCGCGGTCGGTGCGGGCTCAACCCCGCCCGCGCCCTGACGAATCGGGCCGCCGAGTGCATCAAAGACCAGCGTGTTGTTCGCCATGCCAGTCGTCGAAGTAACTCGCGCCATGCCGTAGGTCTGGCCGCCGATGTATCGACGCTGGATGATGCCCGTCGTCGTGTCGGGCGTAGCGCCGTTGGCTTCGCACATCATGTAGCGAGTCCCATCGCCTGTTGGAAGGAACACGAGAGCCCGGCTTTCCTGGAATGCCACGGCGTCGCTCTGCATGACAGTGATGTCCGCCACGATCATGCGAAGTGCCCCCTGCACCTTGAATCCGCTGGCCTGGGCCATGCTGGGAATGACCATCGCCGCGGCGATGCCCATCAGCACGACGACGATCAGCATCTCCACGAGCGTGTACCCGTGAGAACAGTTGCGAGGCGATGAATTGCTTGTGCGCACCATGAACACTGACCTCCGGCCACGCTGGCAGACGACTCGGTCGTCCCGACGCTTACTTGCCCTCGGTCTTCGGCGCGTCCTTCGGCTGGGCGGGCATCGACTTGACGTTCACGTTGATGCCCCGGGCCAGCGCCGACTCGACGCGCTCCAGGCGGCTGTTGATGGTCTTCAACTCGCTGATGATTTGCTTGCGCTGTTCAGCGGCGGAGATCAGCCCGTTGCTCTCGTCCGCGACCGGACGATTGCCCACGATCGTCACCTTGTCGGGACGGGGCGTTTCGTCCTGTGCCGATGCCATGCGATCAAGCGGAACATTCGAGGCCTGCAACAGGTGCAAACCCAGAAGCAGGGCGATGGCGGACAGCGCCGCGTTGGTATACCAGCTGGGAGAGCGACGTGTGGACGAAGTGGTGTGCATGAGACGACTCCTGTGACTAGGGCCTACATCCGGAAACATCGGATATCCCCAAGGCTCAATCAAGGGAACTTACGACATTCTCGCGGGTTATCCGTCCGACCAACCCAAGGAACGATGTCCTGCACCGTCCAAGGTTTGTGCAAACGCCACAGGCCTCAATCGATGGACTGAGAACACTCAATAGTCCGGATAATGGCCCCTAGCCAAATTGCAGGGTATTTGTAAACTACTGTGAGATATGGAGATGTGTTGCAAATGACCTTTGCGGTTTGGTGTATCCAAGTTTGGCAGTGCAGCGTCACACTCCACCCAGGAACCTACAACCGTTTCATGCGTTCAACCGAGCGGAGGTTTTCATGCGCAATCGCGGCCTGCTCGCGTTGATCATCGGCATCATCCTTGGCCTTGCGCTCCTCATCGGTTTGGGTTT
Organism: uncultured Phycisphaeraceae bacterium; assembly: GCA_964425995.1. Classification (GTDB taxonomy): domain Bacteria; phylum Planctomycetota; class Phycisphaerae; order Phycisphaerales; family UBA1924; genus BJHL01. Next base: position 88,886 of record CAYRPC010000001.1, on the reverse strand, counting down.
GGGCTTCGAACTCATTGGGAGCAGGGACGCGCCAATCTTTGCAGGGCTATTTACGGCTGTGGCCGCAGGCCTGATTCCATTGCTGGCATCAAAGAATCAACTATGCCGATGCACGAAGACGAATCCAAGCAACCAGTAACCCCCGTAACCCCTCTGCCATCCGTGACCAACGGTCTTGGCGGGTTGATACATTCCTATCAGCGCTACGACCCCAAGGACTTCCCCTCGCCCACAGCCCCGCCGCCCGACATTGCTGGGCAGATGATGGAGCACATGCTCGCGTATGGCGATATGCGGGAACTGACCGAGGAAGAACTGGCCCGTGCAATTCGGATTGATCCCTCGATGTTCCCGCAACTTGGGCCATCCCTAGGCGCGCTCCGAGCCATGCTTGAAGAGCGTAAACGCCGCATCCTTGCCACCTACGAAACCGATTCCGTCCAGAAGGCCGCGTTGCGTGGCTATCACGAAGGGGTCGAGGAATCACGCAAGGACATTCCCGATAAGTTTCGAAAGCAGTTCGAAAAAGCCACACGCGAGGAGCAACTCGCCGACCTGGAAAAACTCTGGTACGCCCAGAAGAACGACCAATCTCCCGCTTCCCAGGCACTCATGGGCTTGATGCAGGGGCTGGCCGCGAAGTACCAGATCGAGGAACTGGCCAACTCGTATGCCTTCACTGGACGCGAGCCACTGACAATCGACGAAGCCCTTGCCGTAAAGGAAGAACTCGAAACCATCGACAAACTGCTAGAACAACTGAAAGAAGCCGAAAAGAGCGCACAACTCGCGATCATCGACATGGAAGAGCTGGCCCAGTTCGCCGAACTGGAAGAACAGATGGGTCAGATGGAATCCCTCAACAAACTCCAGCAGCAGATTCAAGACTACATCCGCCAGGAAGCAGAGCGACAGGGCATCGAGCGTACCAAGGACGGGTTCCGCCTGACCCCTGGCGCACTGCGAGTCTTTCAGAAGAAACTGCTCTCCGAGATTTTCACCAGTCTGCAAGCCGCACGAAGCGGCCGGCACGACACCAACATCACGGGTGATGGTGCGGTTGAAATCGAGAAGACCAAGCCCTTTGAGTTTGGTGACAGCGCGTCCAACGTGGATGTCGTCGGGACGCTTCTGAACGGGATAGCCCGCGTTGGACAAGCAAGCAATCCAAGCGACATCACCTCCCGCGATCAATCTTCCCCTCGCTCCCTGCCTTCCTCGTTCGCCTACTCGCTTCTCGCCACCGACCTCTCCATCCATCTGACCCGCAACCATCCCAAGTGCGCCACCGCCATCTGCATGGACATGTCCGGCAGCATGCGCTACGACGGCCAGTACATCAACGTAAAGCGCATGGCCCTCGCCATGGATGGCCTGATCCGCAGCGAGTATCCGGGCGATCATGTCAGTTACGTCGAGATGTACAGCGTTGCCAAAATCCGTCACGCCAGCGAAGTTCCGTCGATTCTGCCCAAACTCGTGAGCATCCACTCGCCGCGCGTTCGCCTCAAGGCCGACATGAGCGACCCGCGCATCAGCGAGATGCAATTGCCCCAGCACTTCACCAACATCCAGCACGCGCTCCAACTCTCGCGGCAGGTCCTGCAAGCCCAGCAAACGCCCAATCGCCAGATCATCCTTATCACAGACGGTCTACCTACGGCACATTTTGAGGGCAAGGAACTCTTCTTCCTCTACCCGCCCGATCCGCTCACCGAGCAAGCCACCATGCGTGAAGCCGCGCTCTGCCAGAAACTTGGAATCACCATCAACATCTTCCTATTGCCAAGTTGGAGCCAGAGCGAAGAGGACATCCGCTTTGCTCATCGCCTTGCCGAACAGACCAAGGGGCGTGTTTTCTTTACAGCAGGCCGCGACCTCGATCGCTACGTAGTCTGGGATTATGTGAACCAGCGGCGAAAAATCATTGCTTGAAGCAGTATCCGGCGCGGTACGCACGAACTTCTTTATTCCATCACCGCGTTTCTTCTTCACTTTGCTTGACCTCTCCCAATCTCTCCACTGCCCAACTCGTCTACTACGCCAGCCAACCCACGCACCGCGCTCACGAATCGCTTCTCGTCGATTGTCGTCACCGTGTCAGTCGGCTGGTGATAGTGGGGGTTTCGGAAGTTCGCCGTGTCCGCGATGATCGCCGCTGGCACGCCAAGAAACAGGAACGGAGCATGATCGCTGCGCAGCAAGTCCGCAGGCGTGTTGGGCACATCGGGCACAAAGTTGGGGCGAACCAGGTTGAAATCGGGCTGCGCCTTCTTCCACTCCCGTTCAATCAGTTCGCCCAGCCAGTTGTGCGAGACGGTCGTCGCAATTGCCAGAAAGTTCCCCTCCGTTGGCGGCTCCCACACCCCGGGAATCGGAGGAATCGGTGACTTCTGACACCCTGCCTCGTCGCAGTAGTACCCCAGCATCTCCAGGCTCAGCATCGCAACCACTTTGCGAGGTGGCTTGCCTTCCTGGGCTGTCTTCTCCATCGCCCGTTTCGCGGCCATCGCATACTTGCGGCTTCCGATCAAGCCCGGCTCTTCGCAATTGAAGAAGACAAACCGCAATGTCCGCTTCGGTTTGGTACCGTGAAAGATTCTCGCCAACTCCATCGTTGCTGCGGTGCCCGTGCCATTGTCGTCGGCCCCGGGTGAATTGGGCACGGCATCAAAGTGGGCACCGATTATCACGATCTCCTCGGGTTTCTCGGTACCAATGACTTCAGCAATGATGTTGTGCCACTGGTTGCCCTCTGGGTTCTCTACTCCCGGCTCGTCGTCGAGCGGATGCTGCCCCTTACCAAATGTGAATGGCCACAGCGTGGGCTGATAGCCGATCGCTTTCAGGTCGCGCTCGATCAATCGCTCAGTCTCTCGCAGACCCTGCAAATGTTCCTCGTCACCAGTCGATGAGCGTTTGGTCGGAAGTGCGCGGAGGAAGTCCATCACGCGTCCCGCATCAACACGCTCGTGCATCGGTGCCGCTGGCACTTGTCCAAAGGCAACCCCGGTTGCTAGAACCACCGCCGCGAAGAAGTACTGCATGTCAAACCGTACGGCTCTCGCTCGCCCATACGCTGTGACCATGGCCAAGCGCCCCGCCAAGTCTGTCGAAAAATCTTCCGACGAATCGGCCAGGAAGAAGTCCGCCCTTCCCGCTGTCGCCCTCTTCGTTGGCGATGATGCGTTCCGTCGTCAGGAATACACGCTGGCCATCCGCGAGCAGTTGACCAAGGCCCACGGCGAGATTCAGGTCTTCACCTTCGACGGCGGCCAGGCCCAGGCCAGCGACATACTGGACGAGTGCCGGTCCTTTGGCCTGATGGCGACCCACAAGATTGTCATCGTCGACAACATCTCGGAGTTGATCTTCGAGGCCACGCGTCCACTGTTTGAACGCTATATTGAAAACCCCTGCGACAACGCGACGCTGGTCTTGCGCGGGCCAAAGTTCATTGGTGGCAAGCTCGAAAAACTCGTCGAAGCGACAGGCGAATATCGCAAGTGCCAGGCGCCTTTAGCGAATGAAGCAATCGAATGGGTGATGAAGCGAGCGCCGAACACGCACAAGGCACCGATCAATCTCGATGCCGCCAGGTTACTTGTCTCACGGGTCGGTCCCATCCTGATGACGCTGGACAGCGAACTAGGCAAACTCGCCGCGGCGGCGGGCATAACGAAAGATGGTGAGCCTGCGCCGATCACGACAGCCTTGGTCGCGGAGTTCGTAGGGATGTCTCGCGAGGAGGAAGTCTGGAACGTCCAGCGTACTATCCTGACTGCGAGTTCCGAGGCCGGGCTTGCACACCTCCGCCATGTGCTCGATGTCTCGCGAGAGCCCACGCAACTTATGATGTATGCGATCATGGACCTCGCACGAAAACTCCACGGCATGTGCGTTGGCCTGCGTCAAGGTGCCCAACCCTTCGCCCTCGCCAAGCCCCTGAAAATTTGGGGTGATAGCCAGGAAACCTACATCGCCGCAGCGAAGCGGACGACACCAGCAAAGACGCTCGACTTTCTCCAAACATGCGTTGAAGCAGATCGTCGCAGCAAGCGAGGACTGACCGATGCAGATCGCGCCTTGGAAATGCTGATCGTCAAGTACCATACCACCGTGCAGGCCACCTGACACCAAAACTCGTCGTCGCCGGTGCCAGTTGCCCATTCCCTACCGTTGTCCATGCCTTCCACTCTGAAAAGTTTGCAACGCATGGCCCGCGATGGCACCCCTTTCGCCGCGCTGACCTGCTATGACGCGACCACCGCTCGATGGTTGGCAAAGGCGGGCGTGCATTGCCTGCTCGTGGGCGATACCGCAGCAGAAGTGATTCTGGGCTTCCATCGCACGATCGACATGCCCCTGGATGTTCTGCTCGCCCTCACCGCAGGCGTGAAGCGAGGCGCACCCGATACGGTGGTCATGGGGGACATGCCATTCATGTCCTACCAGGCCGATGATGCAGAAGCGATTCGCAACGCCGGACGATTTCTCATCGAAGGCCTCGCGGATATTGTCAAACTCGAACTCGATGCCACGTTCGTTCCACTGGTCGAAAAACTGACGCGGGCGGGCATCCCTGTCTGTGCCCATGTTGGCAGCAAGCCCCAGCGGGCCGCGCTCACCTCGGGTTACACGGGCGGTGCGCGCACTGAAGCAGAAGCCAGCCAGGTCGTTGCTGATGCAGTCGCTCTCGAAAAGGCTGGTGCCGTCATGTTGCTTGTCGAGGCGGTGCCCGATGCGGTCACGCGGAAGGTTCTTGATCAAACTTCGGTCCCAGTCATCGGCATCGGCGCGGGCAACGCCTGCCACGCTCAGGTCCTCGTTCTGCAGGACCTGCTTGGTCTCTCTGAGCACCCCCCGCGGTTTGCCGCTGCCTTGGCCCAACTCGGACCCGTGATCACCTCCGCCGCCGAACAATGGGTAAAAGCGGTGGCGGAAAGGCGTCTTGGTGTAAAGTAATCGAATTTTCCGACGATCCAACTCATCCCGTCTTCACGATCAAACGTAGAAGAAACAGAAACCAGTCAATTGCGAATCAAGGTCTAAGCCCGTCCACTCACGAACCCCATGCGTCGTTTCATCACATTCGGCCCCGCCTTCGTCGTTCTCCTCACCGCAGGCGCGGTGTTGCTCGCTGTACCAAGCGCCATGCGGACCATTACCGCCCTGCGCACGCAGGAGCAGGTCCAACTCGCCCGCCAGTCCCTCGCGAGCGACGACATCCTCCAACGCATCAACGAATCAGTTCGCAATGTTGCCAGTAGTGTCGAGCCAAGCGTCGTGCATATCGAGATGCGTCGTTGGCGCGGTGGCAGCGGCGCGGGCTGGGTCTTTGATGACCAGGGCAACATCATCACGAACGCCCACGTCGTTGGCCCCGCCTCTCGCGTCACGATCCAATTCCACGATGGACGACTCGAAGAGGGCACAGTGATCGCCGCAGATCCGATCTCCGATATCGCAGTGATCAAGGTCGAGCGTGGTGATTACCTTGTTCCTGCCCAGCGTGCCTCTGGCCTGCGGCTGGAGCGTGGCGACCGCGTGTTCGCCTTTGGTTCTCCCTTCGGCTTCAAGTTTTCCATGTCCAGCGGTATCGTTTCTGGTCTTGGTCGCTCCGCCCGCAGCCCCAGCGGCATGGGTATTTCCAACTTCATCCAGACCGATGCCGCCGTCAACCCGGGCAATTCAGGTGGCCCACTGGTCGATGTGCAAGGGCGGGTGGTTGGGATGAACGTTGCGATAGCAACCGCAACCGAGAACGAGGGCGGGAACGAAGGCCAGTCCGCAGGTATCAGCTTTGCGATACCGCTGGCAACCATCGAATCTCGCGTCCAGCAATTGATCGAGACTGGCACCATTCGCCAAGGGTATCTGGGTGTGCGATTCTCCAACGCACCCGTCGAGGTCAACGGCTCCATCGTTCGCAACAAGGGCGTGCTCATCGAGTTTGTCGCTCCCGATGGCCCCTCCGACAAGGGCGGGCTCAAGCCCGGTGATGTCGTCCTCAGCATCGACGATGTGCCCGTCGAGGGTTCGGAGAACCTCCGCAGCATCATCAGTGCCAAGCGCCCCGGCGCGATGGTTGATCTGGTCATCGTGCGCAATGGCAGCGACCGCATCACACTCAAGTATCCCTTGGGCGAGATGCCCGATGATGTCTACGCCAACTTCTATCTCGATATTCTTGGCTCACAGGCAGGCCTGCTTTTGGGCGATCGTGCGGAAAGCGGTCCTGTCGTGATCCGCGTTCTTTCTGATTCACCTGCTGCCAAGGCAGGATTCAAGGCGGGTCAGATCATCACTCAGGCCGACGATGTCGAGGTAACAAATGTTCTGGAGACCATCCAGAATCTGCAGAAGTCGGGTCTATTCCTCGGGAAGTCCGTTGCGATCCGCGTTCGTATCAAGGACGAGAACGAGAATCTCGTTCAAAGGGACCTGACCCTTTCCCTGCGTGATGAGCGGTAGGCTCAACACCACACATACATCACGACACACTCATCGCCTTCACGAGTTTCCCAACCATCTCATCCGGCTCCGATGCTCCGCAGACCACACTCGATACCGCTATGCCCAGGCAGCCAGCCGCGACCAAATCGCTCACGTTCGCCGGTGTGATGCCGCCGATTGCAAGATGTGGCACTCGTGCGGTGCTTGGCGTACCAACATACTCGCGCACATAGCTAGGCCCCGCGATTCGTTGCTTCTCCTTCGTGGTTGTCACAAACATCGGTCCCACGCCGCACTGGTCGGCACCACTGGCGACAGCCTCAAGCGCCTGGGACATGTTCTCCGTCGAGACACCCACCCGCAGCGAACGCCCCGCAAGCCGCCTGATGTCGCGGATCGGCATGTCGCCCTGGCCCACGTGCACGCCCCAAGCACCAGCGAGCATCGCAATGTCAGGACGGTCGTTGATCACGCAGCGAGCACCATGCTCGCGGCACATCGCTACCAGACGTTGAGCCCGCGCTAGCAGTTCTCGATCACTCAAGTCCTTCTCGCGAAGCTGGATCATCTCCGTACCTGCGGCAAGCGCAAGGCCCGCAACCTGCTCCCATGCGTGGTGGACGCAGAGTCGCTCTGAAATCAGCACGCAAACCCGCGGCTGAAACTTGTCTCCAGCGCCCAACGCCAGACCTGTCGCACGCTCGATCTCATACACCTCGTATCTCGCAGCCTCGATAAGCGCGTGCGCCTCATTCGCGGCGTGCATGCCAGCAATTGAGGCCTGAACCTTCATCAATTCAGCGAGCACACGCAGCGCCTCTGTTGCTCGACCCGCGTTGGCACCCACCACGCCCGCAAGGTCCGCCCGTGCCAATTCCGCATCAACCTTGATCCCTGCACCAACATCCCCCACAGCGTCCCGCCATGCTAGCTCGCGGATTGCATCGCCACCAATCATCGCGATGGCCCGGGTTACAAGATGACGTACACGCTTGCATCGCTCTGCCAAGGCAGCGTCCTCGAGCACGAACCGTGCGACGTCCTCGATCACGCGCAGCCCCTCACGCGCCCGGTTCGCGTTCGCATCAATGATCCGCCAGCCCTGCTGCATGAACGATGGTACGAGCCGCCCCTGCCCGCCTCGCGCCGCTAACCTCTCGCTTGATCGGCCCGGACCCATCACCATCGCGATTGCCACCATGGCTGGTTTTTTCGCTCGCACTTGGCTGGACGTTGCTTCTGATGGCCATGTTCGCGCCTGGTCTGTCGATCACAGACTCGGCCTCGCGGGCACTGACCGCCGCGTTCTATGCCAACGATGCTCAGGTGCCGCTTTGGGCCACCGATCAGTGGTTTCCGCCCGCGATGGCCATCGCAATGGCATCGGCACTCCGCTGGACCGGCACCGTTGGCACGCACACATTCGTGGTCTGTTGGTGGTTCTACGCCTCATCTGGCATGTTACTGGCCCGCCTGTTGCCCGCGCGATGGGCGCTGGCGGGCATCGCGTTGCTCATGCTGTACCCGCCCATCTGGAACCACGCCGTCGCGATTCTGCCCGACGCGCCAACCGCCGCAGCGATTTGCACGATCCTCTGCTGCGCCTTCTGGGCGCGCGATCGCGCCGCGTGCTTCGCGCGTCGCGACGAATCATGCCAGCAAGCCTCGATCCCGGCCCGTGCGCTGGCGATCGGCGGGTTTTCTATCGCGTGTGTCGTGCTCTTCTCCTATCGCGCTAATTCCATCACGCTTGCTCCGCTCGTGATCGCCCTGGTGCTCTGGGCGTGGCGCCCATGGAAGCACGCGCTCGCGATCGTGATGGTGGTGCTTGCGTCGGTCGGATACGGGACCAGCCTGGACGATCTCCTCCCGCTTCGCAAGTGGGACACGCTCGCTGGCAGCCTCGTCTGGGAACATGTAGGAATGCTCAGGCTCAATCGTGACGAGAAGGTCGCCCGTGCACACTCGATCGCCCCACTGTGCACCCAGCAGGGCCTGGACCCGCTCGTCGCCAATGCCAAGGCCATTTTGGTCCACGACTGGTACACCCACGACTCGATGATCTGGAGCCCTTCGCCCCTCAACAGCAGCATCGTGCTTGAGACCGACGGCAAGGTCCGGGCTATGCATCAAGACTTTGTGAAGGACCAGCCGCTGCTCTACCTCCGCGCAAAGTTTGAAATTTGGAAGTCGCTGCTGGGCCTGCGCCCGCGTGTACCGCTCCCGTTTATCAACGAATGGGTCCCCGATGAGCCCGCGCTCTATGGCGCGAGCCTGGCGCACACCGGGCCGCTACGCGATGCGGGTCACGCGATCATCCACTTCTTCTTTGGCAAGAGCATCCTGCGCTGGCTCACTATCCCCGCCATTCCCATCGCGCTCGCGCTGCTCCTTGCAATAGGCGTCGCCATCCGCAGGCGCGTCGCGGCGGAACGAGTCATTCTCCTGCTCATGGCGGCGGGGTATTACGCAGGATTTTTCCTCGTGACGCCAGGATTTCACTATCGCTACTTCTTCCCCGCACACGTCGTCCTGCTGATCGCGATCATCGCGATGATCCACGCCCTCACCCAGCGCGGCGAAGCTCGAACCAGATGTACTTGAGGAGTTTTTTCCCCGTGGGCCACGCCGCAAAGTGTGTGTCACCGTTGGGGCGGGGCTTTTCGACACTGGGAAATTCGCCCACGCGAAAGCCCATGCGATAGCTGCGCACGACCATCTCCATGTCCATGGAAAGTCCCGTGGGCAGTGGCTCAATCGCAAAGAACCTGTCGCGGCGCATCCCTCGGAACCCGTGCAGCACGTCCCATGCGATCGGCTGCGACCACGTGCCCCCGTCAGTTCGCCGCCCACGCTTCCAGAGGATCGCACCAAGCAGACCAAGCCCGCGCACAAACCACTTGCGGGGCTTGAGGAACTTGTCGTCTTCCTCGTTATACCCACCTTTCATGATCCGGCTGCCGATCGCGAGGTCGTATCCCTCCGCCAGCATTCGCTTGCATCGCAACACTTCCTGTGGATCGATGCTGCCCTTGGGGTGATACAGCACCAACGCGTCGGTTGCGCAATGCTCAAAGCACTCGATCACCGCCGCGTTATACCCGCGTTTCTGCTGCTGATACACCTTGATGCCATGGCTTTCCAAGTACTCAACGGTGCCATCCTTGCTGCCACCATCAACCGCGTACACCTCGTCAAACATCGAAAGCGGCAGACCCGGTACGTCCAACTTGCATCCTTGGACTTCGTTCCATGTGAGCAGGCACAGCGATACTCGCAGGGGATTGACCCGCGTGCCTTGGCTGAGCTTGGCTTCGATCGTTGCGGACGCTAACGCATCCCGTGATGGCATTCGTACTCGCGCTTCCATGTTGCTTTCAGTTCGTGTCATCAACGCGATTCCAAACTCGGGTCCTCTTCCGATCACGGCAAGGTGAAAATCTGTCTACCAAATTATCGGAAGCCAGAAACTGAAGCAATCACCGAAGCGGTCACACCCGCAGGCTTCACCTCAACCTCGCTTGCACTGCTCCAGACCTTTCCAAGGTCGTGCAGCCACGCATCCACCAGCACGATCTCATCAGTCGGTAGGAAACCCTTTGCGATTAGCGTTTCATAGCATCGACGCAGGTTGGAAGCGACGTGCTGTTCGCCCGCAGGCAGTTCCAGCGCCGCAAGTGCCCCGGCGATTCTGTCGTTCTTGGTGTACCCCGGGATTTCATCCTCGAAGTCTCGCATGAGGTTATGGTCATTGCGCTCCTGACGGACGGTTGCGCGATGGAAAAGCACCGCCCAATCATTTGCCCAACAAACCCGCTGTGCCACGAACGATCGCCAGATGTCCGTCATTCGGAAACTGCACAGTGCGGGCAAGTACATCAGTGGATACGCCGCGGGAAAGAAGGTTGTGTTCTGACTGTTGAACGGGCACCAGGCCCCCTGCCCCAGTGCGACGCTTTCACCGCGTTCAAACGACATCGGCAGGGTTCGCACCAATCGGTAGATCGCGTCCACATCCGGATTCTCATCTGCCAACCCCTGCTGAATCGGGCACACGACCTCTCGCGCTGCGATCCCCTCCAATGGCGGCACGCCCTTCTGCACCCAGTCCAGCGACAACCCCCGGGGCCAGATCGGCGGTTCGCTCGCCAAACCACCATCGCTCTTCTTCGTGAAGTAGCGATACACGTTGACCCACGTCGGGGCGAGATTTCCGTTTGTTCCCGCCACTGGCGCAGCCGTCACAACCTTTGCCCGCTTGGCACTCTCCCGCGAGCCATAGAACTGCTGCTCTCCTCCCGCTGTGATGCCTGGTGCCTCATGTCCTGTGCCTTCGCTTTGTCCTACGCCTTCTTTTTGCAGTGCCCCTTCGAGCGGAATGTTGTCGTCATCCGTCTCGACGATGACTGGTGCCCCAGCCCGAATGGCTTCCAGGTATCCGATGTTCTTCCTGGCATAGTGACGCGTCGGACATGCCTTCGCGTATCGCAATCCGTGCCGTTCACCCCAGGCCAACTGGTCTGCCACACTCAGAAACTCGCAGCCAGCGAGCGAAAACGACTCGGGGCTCTTGGTGTCGCCGATCACTATGAACCGCCATCCGGCATCCGCCGCCCCGGTTGCCAACTTCCGCACGATTGAATGTGTATCCGAAGCGATTGAAGTGACAACCAAAGTGGGGCTGAGTCTGGGCCGGGGGCGATTGCTCAAAGTCATACCCCCGATCATATGAAACCGATCCAGCCAGCGCTGCTCTCCACCAAACTTTTGCGAACTCCTCCCAAACTGCTTTCCCCCGTTCTACCCTCAGCACCTATGCCAGTCCTCGTCAACAAAGACACTCGCGTTATTTGCCAAGGCATCACCGGTTCCTCCGGTGCTGTTCACACCAAGGGCTGCTATCACTATGGCACCAAGATGGTCGGTGGCGTCACCCCAGGTAAGGGCGGCACCAAGGACGAGAATGGCCTGCCCATCTTCGACACCGTCGAACAGGCGGTCAAAGCCACGGGCGCAACTGCCACGATGATCTTTGTCCCCCCGCCCTTCGCCGCCGATGCGATCCTTGAGGCCGCTGCTGCGGGCCTCAACGTCATCTGCGCGATCACAGAAGGCGTGCCGGTTCAGGACATGATCAAGGCCCGCGCCCAACTCGATGAACTCAACACGGTCGCTCAGGCATCCTCGCCTGCGGGCACTCTCCCCAAAGGTTCCGCTCCTGGTGCCCTCGTGCGCTACACCCTCATTGGCCCAAATTGTCCGGGTGTCATCTCTCCCGGTCCCAAGACCGGTGCAGGCACCAGCGCCAGCGATCCATACTCCAATGCAGGCTGCAAAATCGGCATCATGCCCGGCTATATCCATACCCACATCAGCCAGAGCAAACTCGGTAAGAGCGTGGGCATCGTCTCGCGAAGCGGTACGCTCACCTATGAAGCAGTGTGGCAGACCAGCAACCGGGGCCTTGCCCAAAGCACCTGCATCGGCATCGGTGGCGACCCCGTGCGTGGCACCAACCACATCGACAGCATCCGCATGTTCGAATCTGACCCAGACACGCACTCGATCCTGATGATCGGCGAGATCGGCGGCTCCGACGAAACTAACGCCGCAGAATACATCAAGGCCCACGTGAAGAAGCCCGTCGCCGCCTTCATCGCTGGCCGCACCGCGCCACCCGGCCGACGCATGGGCCACGCCGGCGCAATCATCGGCGGCGCGGACGACACCGCAGACGCGAAAATCAAGGCCCTCCAGGCCGCTGGTGTCACAGTCGCCATGAGCCCCGCCGACATGGGCGAAGCCGTTATGATGGCGATGAAGCTGGCGTGACGGAGATGAATCTGGGATAAGTTTCTTGTTTGAGAAACAGGCGCTGTTTACCGCTCGCCAGTCCCAAACAACCCAGGCCTCGCCGCAGCCAAGTCCAGGTGGTTGGCCCCGCTCTCCGCAACATACTTGCTCGCGCGGAAGAGGCTCTCAAATGTTCCCGCGTCGGTCCACCAGCCGTCCAGCGTCTCGTACGTCATGTCGCCCCGTTGCAGGTAGTAGTTATTCACGTCCGTGATCTCCAACTCGCCTCGCCCGCTGGGTTTGAGCTCCTTGCACACCTTGAAGCAATCCGGGTCGTAGAAGTAGATGCCCGTCACCGCCATGTTGCTGGGCGGGTTCTTGGGCTTCTCGATCAGGGTCTTGATCTTGCTGCGCTGCGCATCGGAGAACTCGACCACGCCGAAGCGGTGGGGGTCGGGCACTTCCTTCAGGATGATCTTGGCCCCGCTCCGCTGCGTAAAGAAGTCCGCCGAGGCTTTGCGAATATTTCCCTCGATGATGTTGTCGCCCAATATCACGCAGATTTTGTCCCCATCCGCGAACTCCTCCGCGAGTTTGAGTGCATCTGCGATGCCGCCCTCGCCCTCCTGATATGCATAGCGCATCGTCCGCAGGCCCAGGTGCTTGCCGTTCTTGAGCAACTTGAGAAAGTCCCCGGCATGCTCCCCGCCCGTGACGACCATGACCTCATCAATGCCCGCGTTGACGAGACATTGAATCGGATAATGAATCATCGGCCGGTCATAGACCGGCAGCAGGTGCTTGTTGGTAACGAGCGTGAGAGGCCGAAGCCGAGAACCAAGGCCGCCGGCAAGGATGACACCTTTCATGAGGACTCCAAAAAATAAGCGATCAATCAATAGCGAGATGATGTGAAGTGTATTCGCGACTTATCCACATGCTCGCCCGTTCAATCGAGTCAATGCTGTCGTGATGCCTGTCAGACCAGTCAATCAAGCCGCAGGTCTGCGACCGGATACGACTCTGGTTGGACGAGATCGAGGGGCAACCCGTCCTCGCCAAAAGCGTGGTAGCCAGCAGCCGAGTGCCTCAAGCCGATGCACTCTGGTTCAGCGGCACGACGGGTTGGGACATTTCGAACCATGCCGAAAGGTATTGTGCTTTCTGCTTCAACGAAAGTCCAACCCTTCTCGCGAGCATCCTACCAAAAAAAATCCCCGACTTGCGTCGAGGACGTGTGAAAAATACTAAACCGCGTCTTACTTCAAAACCAGCATCTCCCGATACGTTGGCAAGGGCCACAAGTCCCGCGGCACGCGCGTCTCAAGCTCGTCCACGATCTTGCGCAGGTCGGCCATCGCGGGGCGAATGCCGTCGCGAACGTGCTCTGCGTGCTTATTGACATCATGATCCGTGATGTCGCCAGCCTTATCCAACTTGGTGATCGCAGCCCGAAGCCGCGAAACTAGCCCGGCAAACTCTTCAAGACTGTCCCGGGCCTCGCTGGCATCTACGTCCGCTGCTTCCGTCGCGGCGACGTTCTCCGCCAACTCCGTCTGGGCCCGAATCGCCGCGGGCAGGATTTGCGTCTTGGCCATCTGCGTCATCGTGTCCGCCTCGATGGTCACCTGCTTGACATACTTCTCGAGCAGGATGTGCTCACGCGCCTCGACCTCGATCTTGGTCAGCACGCCGAACCGCTTGAACACATCGACATTCTTCTTGATCTTGAGTTGCTGCAAGGCAACCACGCTCTCGCGATAGTTGGGCAACCCGCGCTTCTTTGCCTCCGCATGCCATTCCTGGGTGTATCCGTCGCCATCGAACAGCACTCGCTTGTGCTGCTTGATGATCCGCTGCAGCACCTTCTTGACGGCCCGCTGCAGTTTCTCAACGCCCGCGCCAGGCGTGTAGTTCTTGCCCAGTTCCTTCTCAAGTTGGCCAGAGATCGCGTCCAGACTGTCGGCGACGATCGTGTTCAGCACCGTCGCGGGCCACGAAACGTTGCCGCTGCTGCCCACCGCCCGAAACTCAAACTTGTTGCCCGTGAATGCAAACGGGCTGGTGCGGTTGCGGTCGCCCGTGTGGCGAGGAATCTGTGGCAGCGTGCTCGCACCAAGATCAAGCCGCCCGCCCTTCATCGTCTTGCTCGGGTTGCCGGTCTCAAGTTGATGCACGATATCCGTGAGCATGTCGCCCAGGAAAATACTCATGATCGCCGGCGGGGCCTCGTTTGCTCCCAGGCGGTGGTCATTGGCCGCGCTCGCCACGCTCAGCCGCAGCAGATCCGCGTAGGTATCCACCGCGCGGATGACCGCGCAGAGGAAGACCAGGAACTGCATGTTGGTGTGCGTGTCATCGCGCGGATCGAGCAGGTTGACGCCCGTGTTGGTCGCGATCGACCAGTTCAGGTGCTTGCCGCTCCCATTGATGCCCGCAAACGGTTTCTCGTGCAGGATGCACGACAATCCATGGCGAGCCGCGACCCGCTTGAGCGTCTCCATCGTCAGCATCTGGTGGTCCGCCGCGATGTTCGCCGTCTCATACAGCGGAGCCAACTCAAACTGGCCAGGAGCCACTTCGTTGTGACGGGTCTTGACCGGAACGCCCAGCCGATACAGGTCATGCTCGACATCGTGCATGAAGCCAAGCGCGCGAGTGGGAATGCTGCCGAAGTAGTGATCCTCAAGCTGCTGCCCCTTGGGCGGCTTGGCCCCAAAGAGCGTGCGGTCGCAAGCCACGAGGTCGTCGCGCTTGTAGAAACTGCTGCGATCAACCAGGAAGTACTCCTGCTCAGGGCCAGCCGTCGCAATGACGCGATGGACACCCTGATCGGTCCCGAAGATTTTCAGCACTCGCAAAGCCTGCTTGCTGACCGCTTCCATCGACCGCAGCAAGGGCGTCTTGTGATCCAATGCCTCGCCCGTCCACGACACAAAGGCAGTCGGGATGCACAGTGTCGCGCTCGCCCCATCGCGGTTGATGAAGACCGGGCTAGTGCAGTCCCACGCCGTGTACCCGCGCGCCTCAAAGGTCGCGCGAATCCCGCCGCTTGGAAAACTGCTCGCGTCCGGCTCGCCCTGCACCAGCGCTCCGCCCGTGAATTCTGTGATCGCGCCGCCCTGCCCGTCTGGGATGAAGAACGCATCGTGCTTCTCCGCAGTGAGTCCGGTCAGAGGCTGGAACCAGTGGGTGTAGTGCGTTGCGCCGCGCTCAAGCGACCAGTCCTTCATCGCCGCCGCGACCACATCTGCCAAGTCATGATCCAGCGGCTCGCCAACCTTGATCGTCCGCTGGAGGCGCTTGAACACTTCCTTAGGCAGGCGCTGCTGCATCACCCGCTCGGTAAACACATCACTGCCGAAGTGCTGCTCGACGCGATCGCCGTTCGATTGCGCGGGCACCTCACGCTGGGCGGTATGGTGCGAACTGACCTTGCCATTGGACGCGGTCAACATGAGAAACCTCCAACACACCCGCTCCAGCCAGACGGGACTGGAACGTTTGCATATCCGCCGCAGCTCAAAGCAAAGCCTCAGGCGGGGTGGGTCTTGACTATCCCTGGAATTCCCGATTCCGGGCACGCGGCCCTTTGGGGAGAGATGCACGCACAGAAGTGCGTAGTCTCGGGACTAGGCATCGTCGCATGCTCGCGGGGGATTTCAAGTCCCATGTGTCGGAATTGGGTCCAAACGCCTTGTCGTTTGCAACTTTGACACCCCACCAGACAACCTGAACCAGACGCAACCATCAGATCGCCACCGCCTCCGCTCCCAGTCTCGCAGGCCGCAGCGGCACCTGACGCACATCAGTCTCGACTACGCCGTCCGCCAGTCGCACGATGCGTTGGCAACGCTCCGAGACCTTCGGATCATGCGTCACCATGACCACCGTCATCCCCTGGTCGTTGAGATCATCAAACACCTGCAGGATTGCCTGCCCGGTTGCACGGTCCAGGTTTCCTGTGGGCTCGTCGGCCAGCAAAAGCACCGGGCGAGTAACCAGCGCCCGCGCGATCGCCACACGCTGCATCTGTCCACCCGAAAGCTCCTTGGGCCGATGTCCCAGGCGATGGTCAAGCTGGACCATCCGCAATGCCTCCAACGCTCGTTCCCGACGAGTCGAAGGCGTCACACCCTGATAGAACAGCGGCACCTCGACGTTCCCCTCGATGGTCAACTCTGGGATCAGGTTGAACGCCTGAAAGATGAACCCAATTGTCCTGCCTCGGTAGCGGGACAATTCTTCATCGCCCATCGAGGCGACATTCTTCCCATCCAAGTAATACTCACCTGTCGTCGGACGATCCAGGCAACCCAGCACATTCATCAGCGTGCTCTTCCCAGACCCCGATGATCCCATCACCGCGACATACTCGCCCTTCTCGATCTCGACGTCGACCCCTCGCAGGGCCTGCGCCATCACCGATCCGTCTGGCTTGTAGTAAGTCTTCGTGACACCCCGGATAGAAAGGACTGTGGACATGGCGGAGTATTCGCAGCTTCGAGCAACTCGATACGAGTGATTGTGAAAACACAAGAGCCGTTGGTTTACCTTCCACGCCCCCTACGTCGAACGTGCCGGGGATCCATGTGCTTGGAAATCAACGCACCTGGAATCGTCTCAACTACCGGCACATCCCTCTCCAACTCAATCTCGATACTCATCCCGATGAGTGATTCCAGTAGTCCGCCCTTGTCCCCGGCTGCCCTTCGCTCCTCATGCGCGTGGCTGCTCGCATGCACCGCCAGCATGAGCGACTGCTTGCCCTTGCGCACCCGTACCTCTTGCACCACCCGCGTGTGCGACCGATCAAGTCCGTCTGCGATCCGCAGCACCGCCGCGATCCGTTGCACTAGCCCACGCTCCGTTGCTCCCAGTGCCCCAAACTCCTCATGCCGCTCGCTGGGCTCGCTGCGTCGGTGATAGCGACAAGCCTGCGCCAGCACTTCGCGATCCCGGTCGCTCCAATGGGCCAGATCAGCATGCCGCACGATCGTCGCGCTGTGTTTGTGGTGGCGTCGATATTCCACCATGATCCCCACATCATGCAGCACGCCCGCGGCTTCCAGAATCGTTCGTTCAGCCGGATCGCTTCCCCACCGGACGCCGCCCCGCCGGATGCTTCCCTTATTTCCCTCCCCCTCCGGCGCGTCTTGATCGACAAACTTCATCACGACCCCATCGCTCTTGAGCTGATCGAAAATCTGGAGTGAAAGTTTCGCCACCTGCTCGCTGTGCGATTGCTCGTAGCGACAAGCCTTTGCCAACTCGCGTGCATCGCTCAGCATCGCTGCCCGCAATTCTCGCAGCGCGTCCCCATCCTGCACATGGCGAGCTGCTCGCCGCGAGGCCACCGTCGGACGCGACGCCTCTGCGATCACTTTCAATATCAATCCCTCGCGAACTCCCCCAGGATGCGCATGCACCTGCTCAACACCCAGGTGTTTCATCAGCCGTTCCACAGCCGTCAATCCCGCGATGATGATGTCCGCCCTATCGCTGGGCAAGCCGGGCACGCGCAGCCGATCTGCCAGAGGCATGCTGCGCAAGTGCGTGAGCAAACCCTTGAGTTGCTCACGCGTGACAGGCCCCAGTTCCCGCATCGCAGCACTGTTGCGGCTGATCAAGATTCCCCGCGAAGCCGAGGCCAGGGTCGCGAGCGTGTTGAATGTTCCCCCGCATCCCACCAGCATCTGAGGGGGTGCATCATCGCCAGCGTCCCCCGACTTTGGCCCGACCTTGCCAACCCGCACACACCGATCAATGGTCCGCTCGCAGTACTCGCGCAACTCATTCCAGCGTGCGCTGGCCGCTTGGTCCGCTCCGCCAAACTGCTCCGTCAATCGCACCGCACCCAGCGGCATCGTCGTGCTGTCGGTGATAACCCCGTGATGGCTGAACACCACCTCAAGGCTGCCCCCGCCGATATCCACGACCGCACATCGCCCGTGTGTCAGATCAAACGCCCGCGCCACGCTCTGGTAAGTGAACTTACCTTCTTCAAGACCCGAGATGACTTCGATCCCGATGCCCGCACGATCTCTCACCAGCGACAGAAAGTCGCCTTTGTTCTTCGCGTCCCGAACCGCGGCCGTTGCGAACGCACGCAAGGCGGGTTGCCGCACACCCAGCCGCTCCGCGATCGCAACAAATCGCGAGATCGCTTCGACAGATCCCGCCATCGACTCGTTGGTTAATTCTCGCGTGTCAGAGAGGCCATGAGCCAGGCGTGTCATCGCCCGTTCTTCACACAGCACCGTCCAAGGTTGCCCAGCGGCAAACCGATCGTTCGTCCCCTCTGGCAACGACACAACGAGCAGTCGAATGCTGTTGCTGCCAATGTCGATGACGCCAAACCTGCGCGCCGCTTGGGCAACCATCGCTGCCTGTGCATTCTCCAACGAAACCGACAATATCCGCGCCCCATCCAGGGCGGCCTCCAGTTGGCTTGGTTTCGCTTCGATCATGCTCGGGGTCATGTGGGCCGTCTTGCCCGCACCCTTACCCGCAACCCTGGCGCTGGTTTCACCACGCCCATTCCCGGCGCGTTGACCCTTGCCATGATGGGGCTTGCCGGGCGGAGTGGACATCACTCGATTGTAGTTTGAGGGGACGGGCGAAGGGGGACGCGGGAAGGGAGGAGCGGTGGGGGGGTGCAGTTGCTGTCCAAATCTCCCATGGTGCGAGAACTTTTGATCCGTGCTCGCTATTATATTTTACGAGCGTGCGCGACGTCCCGTCAGGTTGCCAGCGTCCCTCGAGTCTATCACATGACCAACCCTCCGCACTCCGTTCGTCACCCCTCGCACTCAAACGATGCAGCGAAAGGGAGACTTTTTCCCGCGCCCGCTAATCTGAGTCGCGACGCATCTGCACATCCCACTTCACGCCCAGTGACTCGCCCATCTTCACGCCCACCCGCGAGATTGGCCCTCGCCGACGGCACGATCTTCATCGGGCGTGGCTTTGGTGCCATAGGCCGCAACCTGGTCACGCAAGCCGAGGTGGTCTTCAACACCGCGATGACCGGCTATCAGGAATCGATCACCGATCCCTCTTACACGGGCCAGATTCTCGTCCAGACTTTCCCGCTCATTGGCAACACGGGAGCCAATCCAGAAGATGTTGAAAGCCGCAAGGTCCAGGTCGCTGGATTCGTAGTCCGCGAACTCGCGCGCCGCCATTCCAACTTCCGCGCCACCCAATCGCTCGAAGACTACCTCGCCGACCAGAACGTTCTCGCCATCGAGGGCATCGACACTCGCGCACTGACCAAGAAACTTCGCATGGGTGGCACCGTCAACGGTGCACTCACTGATCGTACAGACTTATCAGACACTCAACTCGTGGAGATGGCCCGCAAAACTCCCGACATGTCCGGTCAGAACCTCGTCCCGCTCGTCGGGTGTTCCAGTAGGTCGAGTTGGAAAGAAACCTTGGGCGATTGGTCACCCGCGCATGTTGTTTCCGCCGCCCATGCTCGCCAACCGCTTCGCGTCCTCACCCTCGATTGCGGTGCGAAGGCCAACATCTTGCGCAACCTCACCCAGCGTGGCTGCTCCGTCATCGTCGTGCCCCACGACACCGCAGCGTCCGAGATCACGCGGATGTATGAGGCCAATGAAATTGACGGCCTCTTCATCTCCAATGGCCCGGGCGATCCTGCGGCGGTTGACAAGACGATTGCCACGCTTGGGAGTCTCATGAAACTGCCCGAAGAGAAAACCATACCCACTTTTGGTATCTGCCTTGGTCATCAACTGCTTGCACTGGCCGTTGGCGGTAGGACCTATAAACTCCCGTTCGGCCACCGTGGTGCGAATCAGCCCATCTTTCACAGTGAATCAGGCAAGGTCGAGATAACTGCCCAGAACCATGGCTTTGCCGTTGAGCCCAAGTCCATCGAGGCGTCGGGTGGCATTGCGACGCATATCCATCTGAATGACGGAACGCTCGCAGGATTTCGTTTGCATGGCAAGCCCGTCTTTGCGGTGCAATACCACCCTGAAGCGTCCCCTGGTCCGCACGACTCGGCCTACTTATTCGACGAATTTGTGGACCAGATGGCCAGTCGTCGTGCAGCCCGGGCCAGCACTGGCCGATGAACCAAACGTGGGGGCGACCTTTACCGGACGAATGGTGATCAGGCGTTATCCCCACTGAACGGTGATTGTTGGAAAATTCTGTGAGTTGTTCGTCAAAAAGTGCTTGGCTTTCCGTCAATCTGCTGGTACGTTATGCAAGAATGGCGCTGTCCGGGCATTCTGCCCACACCGAGTGTGCCGACTGAATGAGTTTGTGTTGGACATTCTGTGAGAGCGTCTGATTGCCACGGTTTGATTGCCACGGTTCAATTGTCGGGGTTTTGGGTTTCTGGGCTTGCCCGTGTACGGGATGGCAGTTTGGCTGATATTGCGTGCCGGGTGAAAACCCGCTACGTCGAGTTTCGCGTGAGTTCGGATTCTCACGGTGCTTTGTTTCCCAAGGGGATGGTCCCCACAAAACTCTCGAGAGGAGTTTGCATTATGAAGAAGAGTGCGTTGCTTGTGTGTGCAGCTGGTCTCGCTTGCTCCAGCGCGGCCTTTGCCCAGTCCAATCCCGAAGACATCTCCAGCATGGGCCAGATTCGCCTTCAGGCGCCCAGCCAGGGCTTTGCTGGTCGTGTGCTGACGATCGTCTACGGTGCAGCCGTCGACCTTCGCGGCTATTCCGACGGTGGCTTCCCCAAGCGTTCAGGCGATGACTTTGACTTCGCTGGCGGCCCCGCTGGCGCCGTTGTGGGTAACGTTCCCGTCGACGGCGCCTACTTCGGTATCGTCACGCCCGCTGGCGCAACCGAGGTCACTGCTGATGTTCGCGTCACGATCTATGACAACTTCACCGGCTTTACGGTCGGTACGTTCCCGGGCAACACGCCCTTGGGCAACGTGACCTTCACCGGCATCGTCGGCACCCCAACCTTCGTCACCTTCTTCGATGGCTCACCAGGCGGCACGCCCACCTTCACCCCCGCCATCAACGTTGCCAACAACCTGTCCGGCGCTGAAGGCTTCGTCACACTCGAAACTCTCGCACCTGGTACGACAAACCCCCACCCAACCACATGGGTGGTCACGGGTGGTCCTGCCTTCGCTGTCGGTACCAGCGATCCGCAGCGTTGGGGCGACTCCAACGGCGATGGGCTTGTTCAGACCACACCCGCCGAAGTGAACGGCGTTGCTGCTCCTCGTCGTCTGTACATGGGCCTTCGTGGCGATGCCCCCGTGCAGCCTCCCACCCCGCGTGAAAGCATTCCCTGCCTCACCGATGGCAACACGACTCAGATCGACCCGATTCCCGCTGCTGGCGTGAAGTGGTACGAAGTGTGCCTCACCAACGGCGTGGATGACGATCTTCTGACCTACTTGGATATCGATTCCCAAGGCAGCGCGGTTGCTGACACCAACATCGGCCTCTACACCGCCGACGGCAATCTGGTCGGCTTCTCCGGCCTGGATCGCGGCACTGGCGCTGGTGCCCAGTTGAGCTTCGGCGTTGGTCGCCGCGCTCCCTTGGGCGATGGCGAACAGTACGACGGCTCGGCTGGCGATCTGGACAACAGCCTGGGCACGCAGTACTACGTTGCCGTCTCCGACGGTACCGCCAGTTTCGGCCCCGCTTTCACGGTTACGAACGTTGGCGGCGCTGGTGGTTCCGCAACCACCAACTTCCGTACCAACACCGTCGGTGGCGCGAACCTCGCCAGCGTGACTCCTGAAATCAACGCGCTCGTTGGTACTGCCTATGGTGTGCTGGCTGCGGGCACGAACTTCGGTATTGCCGGTGTCCTGGCCCGTGACACCATTGATAGCGTCGCTTGGAACTCCTTCGAGATTACGACGGCTGTGTGCGCCTCGGGCGGCAGCCTGGTTCTCGACTACAGCCTCTCCGACGACATCTCCGATGTTGTCGCCTGGGTCTTCGATGCCTCGGGCAACATTGTTGCCTTCGGCGATGACGGCGTGGGCGTTCCCACCCCCAACAAGCCTGACATCAGGTTCGGCGCGGGCGGCAACAGCGGCGACCTCCTCCCCGGCACCTACTACATCGCTTCGGCCCTCTTCGACGCTGACAACAGCGACCTTTCCACCGTTAGCGGCAACGACCGCTTCCACGTCCGTGGTCGCAGCGGCTCGAGCCTTAACGTCGGTGCGAACCTTGAGTTCGTTGCCGGTGCTGGCCCGACCTGTGGCCCTTCGGTTGTCTGCAACGACATCGACTTCAACAACGACTTGGCGCTGTTCGATCCCACGGATATCGATGCCCTGCTCAGCGTCTTCTCTGAAGGCCCCTGCGTTCCCGATACGCAGACTTGCGATTCCGTCGACTTCAACAACGATGGCGGCCTCTTCGATCCCTGCGATATCGCCAGCTTCCTGCTGGTCTTCCAGGAAGGCCCCTGCACTGCCTGCGGCGAGTAATCCGACTCGTCCGAATCAAGCTTGAGCATCTCTGCTTGAGTTTGTCCAGCAACGCACCCGGAGCCGATCGAAAGATCGGCTCCGTTTTTTTTCCGACGTGGTGTTCTTGACCGGGATGATGTTGATTGTGCTCGATCAAAATCTGGTCTCGCTACGACAGAGACCAAGACAAGGCAGGGCAGCAATCCGTGGCTTGCTCCGCGCTTTGTTCTGGGCATTGTTCTGGGCATTGTTCTGCGGTTTGTTCCAATGCTTGATCCCCGACGCTCGCGTGCGTGGTAGTTTGATTGATCATCAACTCAGCATATTTCGACAGAGCAGCATGGATGCTGGCTTTCTGGTCGAGGTATCGAGAACGAATAGGCACCCACCGGCGAATCGCCAGTTGGTGAGCGCCAGTTGCCAACACAGTTGGATTGGGAACAGAACTACCCCAGCGTGGGCACGATGCGTACAACGCCGCCAGCACGCTCATAGCGGGGCACGCCAGCGTCTGCGGCGATTGACCACTGGTCGATGCCAGCGGCAATCGACATGACGTTGGACAGGCCTAGTTGGCGGAGCATGAGGGCAGCCTTCATGCTGCGGACGCCATGGTGGCAGAGGACGCCAACCTGCTGGCCCGGGGCGGGTTCGATCTCGTCCCAGCGATTTTCCAGTTCGTCCAAGGGGATGTGCAGGCTGCTTGCGATGTGAGCAGCGTCAAACTCTGGAGACGTACGGACATCGAGCAGCAGGAGAGTGCCGGCGGCAAGGGCCGCGTGGGCCTGGCGAGGCGTCAATTCAAGCTCGGGCTTGAAGGGATAATTTGGAGGGAGGTCAGAGTTCATTGGCATGGTTGGTGAAGTGCGATGGTGGGTTGGGGGTGTGAGGGCTGGACAGCGGGCCGGATAGTCAGCCGGTTAGAACATCAGTTATTCGCAGCCGCATGGCGCTGGACAAACGCAAAATACAATGGCAGACTCCGCCGCACCTTTGTGGCTGCCGGTTCGCCCGCCCCCGCTTGCGTGCATGCCCGTTTGCTTACTCATCCCTTGTTCTTGAAGTAGTCCAGATTGACCTGGACATACTTGTTCCACTCGCTGGGCACATCTTCCTGCTGATAGATCGCCTTGACGGGACATTCATCCACGCAGAGTGCGCAGTCGATGCAGGTGTCTGGGTCGATATAGAGCTGGTCGACCTTGCCAAAGTCGGCCTCATTTTTGGTAGGATGGATGCAGTCGACAGGGCAGACGTTGACGCAACTCGAGTCTTTGGTGCCGATGCAGGGTTCGGTGATAATGTGAGGCATAGCGGGGAAGGTCTCCGGATCAAAGGATTCTAGAGACCTTCCGCCACTGTTGCCAGCGCAGTTTGCAGTCTGCGGGTACAAACTCCGCATAAAAGGGGTAAGGTGCAGAAGGGACGATATTTATAAGGAAACCTCTACCTGCATGCCTCTACCTGCACTCACCCTCGGTGAAGACCGTCAGGAAAGATTCCACATCATCCACCTCGTAGTACGACCCATCATTATTGAAGTCAACATCGTTGCAGTTGCCGCCCCTGGGAACGCAGGGGCCCTCGGTGAATCGTGAGAGGAAAGCTTCGATGTCCATGATATCAAAGAGCACACCATCGTTGTTGAAGTCGATGGGATCGCATGGCGAGGCGATCTGGACCATGCGCATGCGCAGTTGATAGTTGGCGTTGACAGGGGCAAGGCGGATGACATTCAGGCCAGAGTACAGGCGCACCTGGAAGGGACCGAACCAATGATAAACCTCGTTGGTCGAACTGCCGGTACGAGTGACGGGCAGGTTTCCTTGCAAAGTTGAATCGACCCAGACCTGCACGTTGGTGAGGTCTGCAAACGCTGCAGCCTCGAGAAAGAGGTTATAGACGAGAGTGTTCGGCGAGTTGACCAGATAATCGAGCGAGCTGCCTGGCCCCAGCAACGGGGTTGGCTGGGTGTCCCAGCCGGTCTCACGACGGATATGGCGGCGAGTCTCAAAGCCTCCTGGAATCTGATAACCTGCGTTGAGCGCTGGCGAAGGGGCGTTGGCGATGGCTTCGACGGCCAGCATCTTGGGCGTGTCCTGATCGAGCATGGTTTCGGTCAGGGAATAGGCTCCGTAGGGGCTGAGCCAGTTCTGAGCGCCGGAGACGAACCACTGGAACTGCCCGCCGCCGCTGGAGTACCAGTGGCGGAGGTATCGCTCGCAGAGGGTGCGCATGCGCGGGTCGTATTGGGCGATTCGTTTGTTGGGAAGGTTGTTGGGGCCAGCGCTATCCGGACCACCCTCATAGGCGGTCATGGGCGCGAGGTTGTACCAGGAACTGACGGCGGCGAGGCGCTCAAGGTTGGGATCGCGCTCCCAGTTGTCAACGCTGTTGTCCATTGCGTTGAGAATTTCATCGACCGAGAGATCGGTGCGGTTATCGATAGCGCCGAGCGTGAAGTAGGGTGCGCCGGAGATCGCGTAGATGAGATCCGAGGGGCGTCCCCAGATGGATTCGATGTACTTGAGCATGACATCAAACTGATGGGGGCGTGCGAACTGGCCAGCGAGGATGGGTCGGACGCGACCATTGTGAGAGCCGGGACCAAACTCTTGCTCGAAGATGCGTCCAACCTGCACGGTGCGCCGGGCGTGGAAACGCCAGCGCCAGGCGTTCTCGTCGTTGCTGTCGTCGTAGTTCAGGTCGCTGATGGTGGTCGTGCATTCCGTGAAGGCCTGCTCGTGAATCCAGTCTGCCTGCGGGAAGAGGAAGTTCCAGGTCTCGTTGCTGTACTCGATGTACACGTGCAGATTGGGGTTCAGGCGATCGCGGACAAGGCGTGCCATTTCGCGGATGAAGTTGTCATCGGCCCTGTGCGGCACGTTGAGCCAGAGGTCGCTACCAAGCTGGTTGCACATGTCGATGCAGACCTCGTAGGGAATGCCTGAGCCACTGCGCCAATTGCCCGATTGCGGGGCATTGCGATCGTCCCAGGTCTGGACGGTGCTGCCGTTGGTGCGTGTCCAGTCCATGAATCGGATGACATTGAAGCGGGTGTTGTAGTCAAGGAACTGCTGCGTGAACAACTGATCGGGCTGGGTGCCCGGACGCATGACTTTGAGATTTCGAACGCCGCCGTCGGTATTGGTGAAACTGAGATAGATGGCTTCGGGATTCTCCGGGACGATCATGTCAGCAGTGACAATGCCGGTCGAGGCGTTGCGCTGCACGTTCTGGATGGTGCCTGTGCTGACGAGGGCTCTGATTGTGGGTGTGGTGGCGCATTCAAAGGAGATGTGATAGGTGCCGCCCAGATTGAGCCCCTGGGGCTGGCAGCACATGACGACCACGCCCGCGTCCTCTGTCGGCCATCGATTTGCATCGAGGCTGATATCTTCGGAACCCATCCAGGGGTCGCTTGCCATACCCCATGTGCGTGATTGGCGCGAGATATCCGCGAATTCGTGCGTGCGATTCCAGTCAGAGACACCCGACAACCCCGCACCCACGGGCGGCGCCGTGGTCGATTGTGCGAGTGCACAAGGCGCGGCAGTCAAAAGTGCGGAAGCGAGGAGGGAAACAACAGTGCGATTCGTGAACAGGTCACGCATGGGCGAGACTCCAGAAAAAACGAGACGGAATGGAAGCCGCACAACGACCCACAGCACGCGAGGACGCACAGAACGCTCGCAGGCTTGAAGCACGGCACAAGATGACGGGATGACGCGACACAAGGAGCTGCCCTCGACTCGTGTAACGCTTTCCCGATGAGTG
Organism: uncultured Phycisphaeraceae bacterium; assembly: GCA_964425995.1. Classification (GTDB taxonomy): domain Bacteria; phylum Planctomycetota; class Phycisphaerae; order Phycisphaerales; family UBA1924; genus BJHL01. Next base: position 62,415 of record CAYRPC010000001.1, on the reverse strand, counting down.
GCTCGGCGCAGCGCCGGGAGGAAATCCTGGCAGAAGCCCGAACCTGTGACGCAACCAGCGTGGTCAGGACGGTCGAAGAAAACGACGTACGTCCAGCCGCGATTGCTGTCCGCGAAACATACACGAGTGGATTTGGAGTTGCAAGCGAAAGTTGCGCAATTCACTATGAATTTTAGGGTATTTCACTGCAATGTTCGGGGGATAGCAGGAAACCAAATTCTGTGAGCCTTGGGCAATCGCTTGCAATCGCTGCGTCCATGGCCCATTACCAATCGCGGAATGCTCCTCGCAGGGTGAAGAGGTTGCTAACTTCGCACGCTTGTCAGAGCTGCAATCGTGAGCGGAATCATGATGATCACAGGAACGAAGACTCCAATCGCCGCAGGCACACCCGGAATCGGTGCCGTTGTACCGACCAATGTGGCAGCGAATGCGCCGAGCGCAACTGGCGCAGCGTAAAGACTTTGGGTAATCATGTTCGCGGGCTCTTTTCGGAGAAAGAAGGGAAGGCAAGTGAGCAGCGCGAGAAAAGTCGCGGCGAGGTTGCTTATTCGTCCCCAGCGAATGCGGTTGTACGTGTCGATGCGTCGCTGGATCGCAGGGGTTACATCCTGCGATTCATAGCGTGCAACCAGTTGCGACAATTGGCGCGTGCCCAGATTGGTCGCGAGTCCCTCGAATCGCCGGAGTTTCAGGGCGGTGGGATCAACATCGGTTTGCAGTGTTCCCACGGGCGTGGGAGCGATGCGGGTTGCGGGTCCAGCCTGCTCGATCATCGAACGGGGCGTTGCAGTGCCGTTGGTCAGAGCCCAAACTCCGTTCTGCCATTCTGCCCGCTCAGCACTGATGCGCTGGGTAATGAGGCCTTCCTGGTCACGATCCCATGCGTAGAAGCCCCGGACTTCGCCAGCAGATTCGTCGGTTGCATCGCCCTTGGTGGTATCCACGCGGATGTCTTGCATGTACAGCAACCTGCCTTGTGCATCGGTGGTGAAGTCTCGCAGGCTTGGGTTGTCGCGCTGCTTCACATCGCGGGTCAGCCGCGGGGCCAGAGCAGGAATCACAAACTCTCGATTCGCCGCATGCAGCACGATCAGGCCCAGCGCGCACAGAAGCATGGGGCGGGCGACGCGCCAGAGCGATTGGCCGCTCGCGACGATGGCCACGAGTTCTCGCTGCTTGACCAGATACGCGCATGTAAACCCCAGCGCGCCAACCACCACTGGGCCGAGCAGGTAGCCAAACAGCAGGAACAATCGTGGCCACCACAGGTCAATCACAGCCCAGAAGGCAAGGGCACCGATGCGCACGCCCGATGCATTTCGCAGGGCGGCTTCGCCCATGTTGCGAGCCTGATCGGGCGAGAGCCCGGCACCGGCATCCTGGGCAATCCACAGACGTGCCTGCTTCACGTACTCGTCGAAGTTTAGCGAAAAATCGACTGCGACGATCATCGCCATGAGGAACGCCATCAGCAAGAGGGCGTTGGTGAGGAACTGGCGGGCGATATAACGGTCGAGGATGGGCATTGGTGCGATAGGTGGAACGACGAACTTCAAGGCTCGCCTGATCATCGTTGGCTGGTGTTTCGTTCCGCGTCGCGGAGGTGCATCCAACTGGCCGTCGGGTGGTTGCTGCCGCCGGGGTTCTTGCAAAAAAACTTCCAAAGTACTGCGCAGGTGCCCCATGCCAGCAATATTCCGATGTACACATCCGTGACGAAGTGGGCACCGACGATCACGCGCGTCATCGAACAGCATAAGGCGAGCAGGATCAGCGGCACGCGCCATACGGGAATGAACCAGCTCAGCATGATCGCGCCAGCGAAGGCAACGGCGGTGTGGCTGCTGGCGAGGCCGCCCGGCAAGTGGATGCCCGGCTCGATCCATGCGAAGCGATACTCGCCGGTTTCCAGTGGTCGGGCTCTTCTCACCAGGCCTTTGAGACCTTCGGCGAGACCGCCCGAGATCGCCGTGGCGAGTAGGACCATCAATCCGCGATGCCATGCGGATTTGCGGAGGGTGGGGGCGCTGTAGGGATTGGTGAAACTGTGGGCGCGGCTGCGGTCGAGGAGGATGAGCAGGGCTGCGACGATCAGCCATGGGAAGATCGAGCCAATCTGGCGAAGCACTTGCCACCAGTCCTTGCGTTCAAGAGATTTGTCGGGATCAAGTAGCAGCAGATTCCAGAGGTGTTTGTCGAGTAGGGTCAGCACGAGCAGACCCAACGCCAGCGTCAGAAAGAGCAGCAGTGCCTTCCGAAGTCGTTTAGCATTCTCCCATGAGGTGGGGTAAGTCATGGCGCTTTCCTCGATGGGGGAGAGGACGGGGAAGCGGGTGGGTCGGGCACGCGACCAGCAAGGAAGCCGCGGAAGTCCTCGCAGAGAAAAGCAGGGCGACTGGGTTGGCCCTGCTGGTTGATCTTGTGATCACCGGCCAGAGCGCCGTACATGGTCGCACGAACGAAGACTTGCTCCCAATGCCAAGTTGACAATCCGACAGTGAGGGCTGGTCGGCCTTGGAGCCATTTCGCGCGTCGAAGGTCCATCGTGGGCCAGAAGTCCCAGGGCGTGCGCCGCCCGCCCGGCATAAGACTACTGGAGCAATACACGGGCACTCGTATGCCATCGGGGCGAGGGGGCATGTAGTACCAGAGTTGGCTGGCGCGTCCATAGTGGTTCGCAATCACGAAAGGTTCTTGATGAGATTGGTCACGCAGTCGGTCGAGCAACTTCGCCGCGTCGGTTCCCATGTCGCGAGCGCCGGTGAAGCGACCCACGGGCACCAACTTGCCAATCACGGGCAGGTGCCTTGCGAGATCGACACGGAGCATGCCAAAGCCAACGACCATCCCAACCAGCAGCGCGAAGGACCAGAGGAATCGAGCCCAGCGATAGTGGTTGCGATCTGACTGACCCCGAGCGATCACGGCTCGCATGGCTGCGAGGGGGACCAGCGTCACGGCTCCTGCGACGGGCCAGTTTCCCTCTGGCTCTGCGATCAGACTGACGCCCAGATAGAAGAGCAGAACGGGCAGCGAGAGCGCAATGCAGAGCGACTGGCCTTGCCAAGCTCGTTTCGTGGAGGTTGCTTGCAATTCGCGTTCGGGCCCGGAGCATCCAACTTGAAGGATGCCCTTGCGTTGGTAGCTGGCCCATGCGTGGCGGAGGCCTAGGAACAGAACAGGGCCGATGAGTGCGACTTGCGTGCCCAGAAACGTCAGGGTCCACAGCGGGTTGTAATGCCAGCCGCCGGTTCCAGCGATGCTGCCCGCACCTTGCGTGACCTCGACATCGCCGCCTTTGATTCCCAAGTGACCCAGCAGATGCGCGATCGTTGGCCAGCCTTCTCGTTGGTTCCAGTAGATGATCGGGGCGAGCGTCAGGGCGAGAACCGCGAGGCAAGCGAGGAGGGAGAGCGGATGGATTGGGGATATCTCGCGCCGCCAAATAAGCAGCCACGCCACCAGACCCGGCAGGAAAAGGAGCATGGTGTACTTGAAGAGCGTGCCGATACCGATAGTGGCGGCGAGGAGCAGGAGCCACCGCACATCCGCGCGTGTGCGTTCGTGGTTTCGCCTGTCATGGCCCCAGCAGCGCCAACTCGCCCAGGCGGCCAGCGCCCAGCAGGCGACCAGCGACCCATCGATAGTCATGAGCAGACCCAGGGCAAGAAACGTGGGCACGCAGTGGAAAGCGATGGCCGTGAAAAATGCGGTGCGCTTGCATCGTGTGATGTCCCACGCAAGGGCCGAGAGAGAGCATGCGCCGACCGCGCTGGCGATAACGCTTGGCAGGCGCACAGCCCACTCGCCATTGCCAAAGAGACTTGTGCTAGCAAAGATCGCCCAGGCCACGCCAGGCCCCTTGGTGTAATAACTCCAATCCAGCATCTTGGACCAGACCCAGTATTGGGCCTCGTCCTCGATCAGCGTGTAGGGACAAAGGAAGGCAAGGTACAAAACGCGGAGGATCGCAACGACAGCAATGAGCACGAGCGAGGGACGCAGCGCGTTGAACAACGATGGCTGATCACTGACGGATTGGTTCGCCTGGGATGGCATCGTTGAGTGTGGCGCTGGCGCCGCGGTCCGCACAGTCTGTTGTTCGCGTCGCGCGTTGTACCCGTCGAGATGACGGCTTACGCCATGGCGTGCTTGAGGGCAATCTGCTCTGCGACACGCATGGCGTCCTTGACCTTGATTCCTTCGACGCCACCACCCTGGGCGTTGTCGTCCTTGCCGCCCCCCTTACCTCCCATGACGGTTGCCGCATCGCGCAGCCACGCGCCAGCCTTGAGGCCTTTGGCGACCAGAGCATCGGGCACGCTGGCGTGAATGGAGGCTTTGCCGGTTTCGTCAACACTGAAGAGCATGACCGCCGTGCGAGGCAGTGTGTCGCGGATGGTCTTGACAGCGGTCTGGAGCGCTACTCGATCTTCGCCCGCGTCGATCTGGGCCACGACCACGGGCGTGTTGCTGGCCATTGCGCTCTGAGCGAGTGCTCGGGCCTGGGAAACGGCCTTCTCGGTTATCTGTGCGGACATCTGCTTGCCCGCGGCCTTCACGCGTTCCTGCAACTGTGCGATCTGCAAACGGAGTTGGGCTTTCCTGGGCGAGGATGCACTGCTCGCGTCGAGTTGTGTCGCCAGAGCGGGTAGTGACTTGGACAGGTCCAGGTCGCCGAGTTTCGCGGCGAGGGCAACGCTCTGGGCGAGTTGGTCGCCCTCGCGGATGGCGTTGGCCGCGATCTCACCGGTGACGGCGATAATTCGACGCACGCCCTTGGCGACGGCCTCTTCGCTCAGCAGCGCGAACGAGCCGATCTCACCGGTTGCGAGGACGTGGGTGCCGCCACAGAACTCGATGCTGTACTTGCGCCATTCGGGGTTGGCGGGCTGCTCGATGAGTTCGTCGACGGGTACGCCGATACTGACCACACGAACGGGATCGGGATACGCCTCGCCAAAGACTGCGCGGAGGCTGTTCACGGGACGAGCCTTGTCGAGGGGCGCGATCTCGGCATGCACGATGTAGTTGGCGCTCACGGTCTGGGCAACGAGTTCTTCGACCTTCGCGAGTTGGTCGGGTGAGACCGGTTGGTTGTGGCTGAAGTCAAAGCGCATGCGGTCGGGAGCAACCGAACTGCCCTTCTGATCGATGCCATCGCCCAGCACCTCTCTAAGGGCCCAGTTTGCGAGGTGGGACGCGGTGTGATTGCTCTGGACTTTCGTCCGGCGCTTGACATCCAGTTCCATCGTCACGGCATCGTGTACTTTCAACATGCCCTTCTGCATGCGTCCGATGTGGAGCACATAGCCAGCAAAGACCTCTGTCGATTCGACCTCGAACTCGCCCTGATGGCCGCTGCTGGAGACATGGATGTGTCCGCTATCGCCCTCCTGGCCGCCCATGGTGGAATAAAAGTTGGTGCGATCGACAATGACGCCCACGGGTTTCTTGGCGTTGCCCATTAGCAGGCTGGTATGGTCGTCGAAGTTGTGGCCGTTCCAGATAGCGCGAACATGGGCGCGGACGGGCTTGGTTTCAAACTTGGGTGTGTCGTCGGTGGGCTGAATGCCCATGTGCTTGAGGCGTGCGATGGTTTCGCCCGTCAGGACCAGTTTGGTGCTGGCTTCCTGCTTGCCACCCGTGCGCGAGAGTTCGCGGGCTTTCTCGACTTGCTCTTCATACCCGACTTCATCGACCTTGAGGCCCCGTTCCTCGGCCATCAGTTTGGTGAGGTCAATGGGGAAACCGAAGGTGTCGTAGAGGGTGAAGGCATCTTGGCCGCTGATGACGCCTGTCTTGGCGGCAGTAGCGACATCGGTGAAAAGTTTGATGCCACGGTCCAGTGTCTTGCCGAAACTTTCCTCTTCCTCGCGGATCATCGCACGCACTTTGTCGGGCTGCTTGCGGAGTTCGGGGAACGCCTCGCCAAAGTGCTGGGCGACGACGGGCACGAGGTCGCTGAAGAAGCCGGGTTTGGCGTTGAGCATCTGCCGCCCGTAACGAACGGCGCGACGCAGAATTCGGCGCAGGACATAGCCTCGCCCGACATTGCTAGGGACGGCCCCGTCGGTCAGGGCGAACGTGAGTGTGCGAATATGGTCGGCGATAACGCGATAGGCGGTGTCGATGTTGTCCTTGTCGGCCTCGCCCAGTCGGCCCATGTAGGGCCGGGCCCCGGTCTGTTGCTCGATGGCGAAGAAGATGGGAGCGAAGACATCGGTGTCGTAGTTGCTCCGCTTGTTCTGCAGGATGCTGACCAGACGCTCAAGACCCATGCCGGTATCGACGTGCTTGGCGGGCAGGGGACGCAGGCTGCCCGTCTCACCATTAACCCCTGGCTCACGGTTGAACTGGATAAAGACGTTGTTCCAGATTTCGATGACATCAGGATCGCTCTTGTTCACGAGGTCGCGGGCGTTGCGTTCGCCGATGCGGTCGTAGTGGACCTCGGTGCAGGGGCCGCAGGGGCCGCTCTCGCCCATTTCCCAGAAGTTGTCCTTCATATTCCCCGGAAGGACGTGGTCGGCGGGGAGGTACTTAAGCCAGAGGGCCTTGGTCTCTTCGTCGGGTGGAAGGCCTTGCTTTTCGTTGCCTTCAAAGTAAGTCGCGTAGAGGCGGTTGGGCGAGAGGCCATAGACCTTGGTGAGCAGTTCGAAACTCCATGTCACCGCTTCCTGTTTGAAGTAGTCGCCAAAGGACCAGTTGCCCAGCATTTCGAAGAGGGTGTGGTGATAGGTATCCTTTCCTACGTCGTCCAGGTCGTTGTGCTTACCGCCAGCGCGGATGCACTTCTGGCTGTTCACGGCTCGTTTCAACTTGCCCATTGGCGTCGCGGGATCGACCTGGCCCAGGAAAATCGGCTTGAACTGGTTCATGCCCGCGTTGGTGAAGAGCAGGGTCGGATCGTCCAAAGGCGCGCAGGGCGAACTGGGTATGAACGTGTGGGCCTGCTGCTTCGCGAAGTAGTCGATGAAGGTCTTGCGGACGGTGTTGACGGACCAATGCATGAGGATCTCCAGCGAGCACGGGGGCCCTTCCGTGGGCGTGTGGTAATGTAGGAAGATGGTGGCACAGGCGTGCTTGGCTGTGGACCTGTACGTACTGCTTCGGGCAGTAGGCTGGGATGCCCGTACCAGGCTCTGGCAAGCAGATGCGATTCTGATTCAAACTACGACAAACTGGCCGTCGCGATGAAAGACCTCGCCATCAGCGGAGATAGTGCCGCCTGGGATTGCGGATCCGTCCTTGCCCTTCCTGGGGCGCAGGTCACACACCATGTCCCAGTGCAAGGCGCTCTGGTTGCTGCTGCCACTCTCCGGATAGCCGGCACCGACTGCGGCGTGGAAAGTACCGCCGATCTTCTCGTCAAAGAGCGTGTTTCGGCTAAAGTCGGTGATCGAGTAGTTGGTGCCGATGGCGATTTCGCCCAGGTTGCGAGCCCCTGCGTCCTGATCGAGCATCTTGACCAAGTAGTCCTCGTTTTTGCTGGCAGAGGCATCGATGACGCGGCCATCCTTGAAGCGGAGACGCACGCTGTTGACTTCCATGCCGTTGTAGACGGCTGGGAAGGTGTAGTTTACATGCCCATCGACCGCGCCAGGCCCCGCGAAGACTTCGCCATCAGGGAAGTTTTCCTGGCCAGCACAGTTGATCCAGGTGGACTTGGAGCAATCGACGCGGAGGTCGGTGCCATCGTGGTCCTCGCAGGCGGGGGCCTTGAAGTGGAATATCTTCTTCTGCTGGAGATAATCGCGGATTTTTTCTTGGCGTGCGTGAATCTCCTGCCAGGCCTTGGCAGGCTTTTCGAGGTGCAGCAGGCCAGCCTTGTAGACGAAGTCTTCGTATTGGCGAAGACTCATCTCCGCATCCTGCGCGCTGGCGTTAGTGGGGAACTGGGTGCCGATCCAGCGGAGGCGTTTGGGGTGCTCCCAAGGCAGGGCGGCACGTTCCATAAAGGTACTGAGGAATGGTTTATAGGCCTGCGCGAGTCGGGACTGACGCTTGGTGTCGTAACGACTGAGGGAACGGGTATTGTCTTCGGCCCAGAGGGAAAAGTGGACATTGACGGTGTCTATGTACGCCTTCAGCAGCGGGTGGAGCATGCCCAACAGGTCTTCACTGGCATGCTCCAGCATCGCTTCTTTGTAATATGCCCAGCGTGGGGTCACGAAGGGCAGTCCGCCAGCCTGGATCACCGAACGCATGACCGCCTGTGTGAGCGGTTCTGCGGCTGGATCGGCGGAGATACCGACGATGTCACCTTTTTGAACCTTGGCAGAGTAATGGACCAGGACATCGGCAAGTTTGTTGAGACGAGGGTCTTGCATGAACTAGAAAGGTAGGTTGCAAGCGCCAACTATTGTTTGATGCCTGAACACCCCAATCAGCGACAACCGCTCGCTTCAGAGGAGACCAATCTCCAGCCCACGACCGATGCGTCGGAAGTAGCTGCGCAACTTGGTGGGCTTGGTTCGGCGATGTTCGAGGCGATGACGATCGAGCCAACGACCGGAGTGGGCGTGGTATCCATCGACGGGCAGATTCTGTATCTCAATGAGCAAACAACCAGGATGTTCCATGGCGAGCAGGCGAAAGCATCTGAGTATGTCGGTCGCTTCTGGAGCGACCACATGCCCCCTGAATGGACCAGCGAGCGATTGAGAATCCTGCGGATGATCCTGATCCACGACAAGCCGGTGCTGATGCGAACCATTTGGCGCGGGTTTCAGCAATTCACATGGATCACTCGGATTGATCCCGAGATGGATACGGAACACCATCACCCCGAGTTTTTCCTTACGATCACGCGGCGCGCATCGAGCGATGAGGAAGCGGAGCAACTGGCACCAAAGGGCAAGTACGACGAGATCGAGTCGGGCGTGATGCGATTGGGCAAGTTGGATGTGCTCAGTCCGCGTGAATTGGAAGTGGTGGCCCTACTGGGCCAGGGTTTGAGTGTCAGGGAAGTTGCAGACATTCTGCATCGCAGTGAGAAGACTATTGACAACCATCGCTCCAGTGTGCATGAGAAGCTTCGGGTGAGCGACCGGGTCCATCTGGCAGAGATCGCGCGCCGAGCGGGTTTGACACTGGCCGACATCGGCCGAGCGCGGGTGTAGGCCTGGTCGGAATGCAGACACATTCTAAATAAGTTGACCCGATCGCGGATGCGATTGGTCGGTCCATCTTCCCTATGTTCACATGGGTGTGCCTGTTGCCTGAATGCATCTGTTGATGTCATTGCAATTCGCGTTCTCGGGCTTCAGTCGCTTCCATGCGTCGTCGATGTGTCCTTGGCAGAGATCGGCGGCGGGGGCCGGGGGCTCAGGCCGGTGCCGGGGCTGCTGCCTACGGGCGCGATTTGTTGGGGAATTGACCTTTGATCAATCCGATTCCACAAGATGAAGCGTATCGACTGGCATTGCTGGCTTCGTGTGCTGTGCTCGATACTGCGAACGAGCCGGCCTTTGATGGCATCACTCGCCTGGCGCAGCAACTTTGCGGCGTGCCGATCGCCGCGATTAGTTTGGTTGATGCTGATCGTCAGTGGTTCAAGTCGAGTGTGGGATTATCAGTCAAGGAAACAAACCGGGATGTCGCGTTTTGTGCGCACGCGATCATGTCCCCACGTCCATTCATCGTAAACGATGCAACCAGGGATGTGCGATTTTCAGAAAACCCGCTGGTCAAGGGCGAGCCTGGCATTCGCTTCTATGCCGGGGTGCCGTTGGTGCTTGAGGCTGGGAGTGCGGTGGGCAGTCTGTGCGTGATTGACACCAAGCCCAGAGAGTTTTCTGGCGCGCAACTGGATATTTTGAAGTTGCTGGCAGCCCAGGCCGCCGCATTGCTGCAACTGGCAAAGAGCAAGCGTGAACAAGAGGCCATCAGCGAACAACTCGTGCTCGCGCGACGTCAATTGAAGACCATCCTGGATACGTCATCTGTGGGCATGTTCCTTGCGACGCCGTCGGGAGAGTGCAACTACTTCAATGCTGCCTGGGAGCAGATCGCTGGACTGAGTTCGGCGGCGGCACGGCAGGGTGGCTGGGCACCCCGGCTGCATCCTGATGATCGGGCACGAGTCGTCGATGGCTGGATATGTGCGGTCGCGAATCGCAAGCAGTTTGAGTACGAGGCACGGTTTGTGCATCCGGACGGACGGACCGTGCATGTTGATGCCTCGTGCTGCCCAATGTTTGAGGGCGAGAAACTGGTTGGTTATATCGGCACCGTCGTCGATATGACGGCGGCCCGCGAGTTTCACGATTCCCTGCACTCGCTGCGGAACGAGGTTGACGAGGCGATACGTTTTAAGCGGGATAGTTCGGGGCATACGCCCCATCCCGCTCTTTCGATGACGCACGACTTGCAGTCGCCCCTGGCGGCCAGCATGGGACAGTTGGCGATTGCAGATAGCCTGCTGGATGCCTCGCACGCTGCCCGCCCAGCGCTGGTCAAGGCCAAGCGGAGTCTGGAGCGCATGGGCGAGATGCTCGACACTGCGATGTCGCTTGCGCAGATGGATCAGGAAGGCCTGATGATCGAACCAGTGCGGATCGATGAGATTGTGCTGGGCGTGGCGGGCGAGATGGCGGCGGTCGCGCAGCAATCGGGCGTGTACGTCCAGACAGCGTTGGAGCCGGCGAGTGTGCGAGCGGATGCGCGGGCGATGGAACGCTGCGTGCGCAACCTGCTGAGCAACGCCATCAAGTTCACTGCGGCGCACGCGGGCAAAAAACGCGTACGCGCCGTGGTAACGCAGACGGATGACCTCGTGCAGTTTCGCGTCGAGGACACGGGACCGGGCGTTCCAGCGGAGATGCTTACTCGCGTCTTCACACCTTTTACACGGGCGACGGATGCGGCACCGGGCACCGGTCTTGGCCTGTCGAGCGTGAAACGATATGTTGAAGCATTTCACGGACGCGTCTGGCTTGAGAACCGTGAGACTGGCGGCCTGGTGGCGATGGTTGAACTGCCCAGTGCAAGTTCGGTGAGGCAGGGGACAAGCCCTGAACCTCTGAGTTCGAGGCGAGCTGCCTAGCACCATGCTCTCAGAGAGTCATGATCTCTTTGGTCTTGGTTTCGAGTAGCGAGTCTGCGTCGGTCTCGTACTTCTTGAGCAGGGTCTGAACCTCTTCCTTGAGTTGTTCGAGTTCGTCCTCGGGGTATTGCTTGGCTCCGGCTTTTTTGAGATCGTCGGCGTGTTTGTTGCCGTCGCGTCGGCCGTTGCGCATGACGACCTTCTGTTCCTCGCACATCTTCTTGATGCGTGCGGCTTCCTTGACGCGTCGATCCTGGCTCATGGGGGGCATGTTCAGGCGGAGTTGCTTGCCTTCAACTATGGGATTGACACCCAGACCGCTCTTCTCGATGGCGGTCTTGATCGCGCTGACCAGCGTTGCGTCGAAGGGCTTGATCAGGATTTGCGTCGCCTCGGGCACACCGATGGCTGCGAGGTTCTTGAGATCGGTTTGCGAGCCGTACGCGTCGACCTTGATGAACTCGACCAGCGCGGGACTTGCTCGCCCCGTTCTCACGCCCTTGAACTCGGACTTGAGGTAGTTCAGGGCCTTTTCCATCGCGGCTTCGGCTTCGAGAAGAATCGTGTCTGGGTCCATGGTTTGGTATCCGTCTGAAGTGATGCGGTGCAATCTGCACCGGGTTCTGCCCCGTTGTCAAGTGTCATTCGCATTGTACCGAGGTATGGCGGGTTGGCCCGTTGGGATGCAGGACATCTCGCCCGGGATTCTGATTGAGGATAGCAACCGTCCAAGATAAGCTTGAAACTTCGCTTGTTCTAGCCATTTCGTCCGAAGTGCAGCCCAACTTGGTCGTACTTGCGAAGACTGTGGCGATGGCGAGTAGACTCGTACCATGTTGTCATGCCTACGGCAACTCAACTTAAACTCTCGTTCTTCGGTGCGTCGGGCGAAGTGACGGGCTCGTGCTATCACCTGGACACGGGGCGATCGCAGGTGCTGATCGATTTTGGGTTGCATCAGGGTGGATCGGATGCTGATGCTCGCAACCAGCGGCGGTTGCCATTCAGACTTGACACGCTTGAGGCGGTGGTCCTAACGCACGCACATATCGACCATATTGGCCGGTTGCCGCTTCTGTGCCGTGAAGGGTTCAACAAGCCGATTTATGCGACACCCGCGAGCTGCAAACTAGTGAAAATATTGCTCGAAGATTCTGCGTTCTTGCAGGAACATGACGCGATTCGTCAGTCGAGAAAGAATGCGATGCGGGGTCGAGCACCGGTTGAGGCCTTGTACACGCCCAAGGATGTGCCGCCGGTGTTGAAGTTGCTGACTCCTGTTGAGTATCAGAAGCCACGCGAGGTTGCGCCGGGTGTCGTCGTCCGCTGGACAGAGGCAGGACACATTCTTGGCTCAGCCAGTCTTGAAGTGACTTGCACTTTGGGCGATGGCTTGAAGAAGGTGATCGTTTTTTCTGGTGACTTGGGGCCGCGGGGTGTGCCGCTCATGAAGGATCCGGAGCCGCCCAGGATGGATGCGGACATGCTCCCGGACTTGGTGGTGTGCGAGTCAACTTATGGAGACCGAGATCACCGGCGCCTCGACGACACGGTGGAGGAGTTTGCGGGCATTCTTCGCGAAGCGATGTGGGACAAGGACAAGGTGCTGATCCCTGCGTTCGCGATCGGGCGATCACAGACGATGCTGTACTATCTGAATGAACTCACGCATGCTTGTCGTTGCCCGAAGTTTGATGTGTATCTCGACAGCCCCATGGCGACGGAAGCGACGGGGTTGTACAAGGACTTCACGCACGATCTGGATGCAGCGACCCTGGCGATGGTCGCTGCGGGTGAGAATCCGCTGGGCCTTGACCATGTGCGGATCACCAAGACGGGCGAAGATTCGAGGAAACTCAATGAGATGCGCGGTTCGATGGTCATCATCGCGGCCTCGGGCATGTGTACGGGTGGGCGAATATTGCACCACTTACGCCACAACTTATACAAGCGAGACTGTCGAGTGCTGATTGCGGGCTATCAGGCGCAGGGAAGCCTGGGGCGACGATTGGTGGAAGGCGCAGATGAGGTGCGAATCTTTGGAGAACCAATCGTGGTTCGAGCCAGGATTCACACTCTGGGCGGGTTTTCCGCGCACGCGGGGCAAAGTGACTTGGTTCGGTGGCTTGATAATTACCATCCGCGCGGCAAGCAATCGCCTCAGTTAGTGCTGACACATGGCGAGTCTGGGCCTCGGATGACGCTGCGGGACCTGGCTGAGAAAAAGTTGGGTTTCGCTCGGACGTTCCTGCCGGAGTGGGGGGCGAGTATTGTCGTGTAGTTCTGACTCTTGTAGTCTTGAGTCGTGTAGTCCTGCGTCTTGCTGGGCATTTACTCTTTCTTGTGGCTGACAATTTCTGCCCAGCGACACGCCGGGCCTACAACATTGCTATGTGCGGCATCGCCGGCATCCTGCGGACGTTCCCTTCGGGTATACCCGTGCCCGCGCGCGAGGAGAGCATCCCGGAGACGTGGCTTGATGTCCTCGACGATTCGATCAAGCATCGCGGGCCTGATGGAAATGGGCGGTTTCGGGATCGTGTGCTGCGCAGTGACGGCAGGACGGTTGATGTTGCCTTGGTGCATCGGCGATTGGCGATCATTGATCGGCGTGATGGCCACCAGCCCATGTTGCTGAGACGTGAAGAAGCGGGCGCGGCGGATCAAGTTGCTGTAGTCTTCAATGGTTGCATTTACAACCATCGAGAGTTGCGCGAGGAGTTGGAGGTGCTGGGTGCGCGGTTTCAGAGCGACCACAGCGATACGGAAGTGTTGCTGCACGGGTGGAAGCAGTGGGGAAATGGGCTGGTTCCGAAGTTGGAAGGGATGTTTGCGGTTGCGATCTGGGACAGGCAGTCGGGTGAACTGACATGTGCTCGCGATGCGTTTGGTGAGAAGCCGCTGTGGCAAGTTTGGACGCAGGCCGGACGCGAATTCTTAGGACCCGAAGCCAGAGCCTTCGCGTCATGCCCTGCTGGCTTGCTCCGATTGAGCGAGGTAACTACTCAGCAGCACGTGGAGTTCTCTCCTCCCGAATGGAGCATGCGAGATTGGATCAAGAGTGGAACGGGCGAACAGGTTGGGGCGGTGCGGTCGCTGGAGATTGGCACTTGTACTTTCGAGACTTCACGCATGCCCACGCCGCCAGTCACATGGACGCAGGTTGGGCTGGCTGCTCTCTCCAAACCAGAAGCGGGTGGGTTCAAGGAACGAACCAGAACGTTGACAGCGGGCGAGGTGGAAGCAGCCCTTGAAGCAAGCGTCGCGAAGCGGCTGGAGGAGGCTGATGACGAGGTGGGCTGCTTTCTTTCGGGCGGCGTTGATTCATCGCTGATCGCGGCTCTCGCGGCGCGATATTCCAAGGACGTGCGGACGTTCTGCATGCGCATGCCCTCGCATGCGTATGACGAATCTGGCTTTGCGGAGCAGGTCGCAAGATACTTAGGACTCCGCCATGTCACCCTTGATGTTTCACCCAGGCCCGCAGAGGACCTTGTCGATCTTATTGAAGGGCTGGGCGTGCCGTTCGCGGATAGTTCATTGCTACCAACATCGTGGCTCGCGCGTGCGACACGGGATGAAGTCGGCATCGCGTTGTCGGGCGATGGCGGGGATGAACTGTTCGCGGGGTATGACCGCCATCGTGCTGCGGCGTTGCTGGCGCGATGGGGCGGGCTGCTGGCGTTGATGCCGCAGTGGCTCTTGCGAAATGGCAATCCTCGATCGCGCCTCGAGCGATTGGGTCGGCTGGCTCATGCGGCAAGGAGCATGCGCGGGGCGAGCGAGTTGGCGGCGATTTTTGATGATGAGCAGATGTTGCGTCTGGCCGGACATAAAGGGGCGTTGGGCAGTGAGAATATTCCCAAACACACTGCATTTGGCCTGGTGCATCACGCTGTCAATACGCATGAGAGCGTCACATCACCAGCCAAGTCAAGGGGGATGGCCGTCTCGCGTGCGCTCGAACATGATCTAAAGCGATACCTGCCACACGACCTGTTGGTCAAGGCCGATACCGCGTCGATGCGATGGGCGTTGGAAGTTCGGGCACCATTTCTAGACTCGCATGTCTCTGCGCTGGCGCGGTCGGCGACGATCGAGAGTCTTATGCCGGGCGGAGAGCGGAAGGGTCTTTTGCGGGCGGTGGCCAGAAAGCACGTGCCCCGTTCCATCGTTGATCGTCCCAAGATGGGCTTTGCGATTCCGCTCACCGAGTGGTTTCGCGAAGACTTTGGCGGCATGCGAACGCTGTTGGGAGATTTGGTCATCGCCTCGAGCGATCCATTCCCGATTGAACTGCTTGGAACGCAACTGGATCGAACCTACATCCGCCAAATATTTGACCAGCACATGAGCGGAACGCGCGATCATGCCCAGCGCCTGTACGTCTTGCTGGTCATGGCAATCTGGTGTCGCTGGTACCAGCGAATAAGGCGAAATCAGTCTGTTCGGTAGGCCTATTGGCGGCATTGGCGGTGTCCGGGGTCTGTGTCTGTATTCCCTGAACTGTGTCTCGCCCTTTGGTCCGGCAAAGGCGATACCATCGACCCATGCACTGTGGTTTGCGAAACATCGGGATGGTTGCGGTCTGCTGCTTGTCGTTTGCTGTGTGCGGGCAGACCGCACATGGCGATGTGGTTTCGGACTTGAATCAGAAGAGCTATGGGGACATCGCTCTGGCGAAGCGGTCGGACTTGGTCCTACTGCCCTTGCTTGCCAAACTTGCTCCACCGCCCGCGAGCGTCCAATCGCTCCAGCAGGCCCGCCTGCTCCAGTCGGGGATGAAGGGCTGGGAGCCAGCGGCGGCGTGGGCGACTGGCGGGCCACAGCAGGAGGCCATCAAGGCCCTGCTCCTCGTTGGTGCTGAGAGGGACTTCCGTCAGGCCTTTGAGTTTGGCTTGTCCTATGGCTTCGAAGGCGTTTCGCCCGAGTTGATTCGGGCTGAGATGTATGTGAATCTGGGCGATCCGCCCACGCTCGCTGCGGCTCAACTTTTGTACTTGTTTGGAATGGATCGGCTTGAGATACTGGCCAATGTCGAAGCGACACGTCTGTTGGCCGACAATAAGGTCAACTCTGCCATTGACGTGCTGCTGGCCTTCTCCCATCTGTCGCGTCAGATGTGCGATCGGGCCCTGATTCGTGAAGCGACATGGGGCATGGAAGCGCTGATCCGTTCGATGGAGCGGACGCGCGACGTGGCGTATCGCGCTGTGGTCGAGAAGCGAAGTTTTGATCTCAAAGCCCTCGCCAATCAGATCGACCGGCTCGATCCTGCGGGCTACTTCAAGATTTCGCGCATAGAAATGCCCGCGGGGGCGGAGGTCGCTGCCAAGCAGGTCATCGACCGCGTCTGGCGGAAGGAGGCGGGAGGCTTTGACGAGGCTCTGTTCGCCACGACGATGGCCAAGATCAGTTCGGGTGGCAAGCCGCTACGACTGTTCAGCGAGGCTGCAGCGTGGCGGGATGCCGCGAAAAATTCAGCGGGTCCGCAAGCCATTCTGGAACGTGTCGAGGGCGTGTTCACCGACTGGCGCGTTCGTTGGGGGATGAACGTCTTCGACAAACGCCTCGGGAACAAGACACCTTACGAGGAAGTCGATAAGAACAAGTTCCAGTTGCTGGTTTCGTCGGTACCCGACATGGCCCCGCTGGCTCGCGGGCGTCAATCGGTGGAGACTGAGATCGTTGGCACGCGCACAGCCTTGGCCTGCGTGGGTGTGTACTCCACGACCAACTCGCAACCAAACCTGATCACAGCGATCCGTCCGCGCTGGGTGAAGGCAATTGACGCGGATCCGTTCAATCCGGATCGTGCCAAGCCGCCCATGCAGTATCTCGTGCCTCGTTCATTTGATGCAGCGATTGTCGAGAACACGCCGTCGGGCAAGGAAAACTTCTCGGTGCCGCTCACGGGAGATTCGTTTGTGTTGTATTCCTACGGCTCAGACAATGCCGATGCGAGCGCTCGCAGGATCGAGAACACCTGGCGTGTCGTGCAAGGTGCGGACTACCTGATATGGCCGCCTGTGCTGAGCCTGTTCCGTCAGCATCAGTTGGATACGGGCGAGTTGGAGTAGCCGATCTGCAGCGAGAAGTTTGTTCGGGCGGCAATCTTTGCATTATCTTTCTTTCTCCCCTGTGCTCGACTTCGCATGCTGGCATCAAACCAGTAGTATCTGTTCACAACAAGACCGATCATGTCGACCCAAGCCCACAAACTCGTGATCATCGGCTCCGGCCCCGCTGGATGGACGGCGGCCATTTATGCGGCCCGCGCTCAACTCGACCCGGTTGTCTATTGCGGCGTTGCCAAGCAGGATCCCGGTCCTGTGCTGCCGGGCGGGCAATTGATGCTCACTACCGAGGTTGAGAACTATCCAGGCTTCGAGCATGGCATCATGGGCCCGGAGATGATGGACAAGTTTCGCAAGCAGGCGGAACGTTTTGGCACGAAGGTGATCGAGGATGACATCGCCCGCTGCGAGTTCTCGAAGGAGCCCAACAAGCAACCCCACACGCTGCACACTGCTGATGGCCAGAAGGTTCTCGCCCATAGCGTGATCGTGGCGACTGGTGCCACTGCCAATTGGCTTGGCCTGCCCAACGAGATGAAACTTGCCCGCGCTGGTGGCGGCGTTTCGGCGTGCGCAGTGTGTGACGGCGCACTCCCGGCCTTTCGCAACCAGCCGCTCGCGGTTGTTGGCGGGGGTGATACGGCCATGGAAGAGGCTTCGTATCTGACCAAGTTTGGCAGCGCCGTCTACATCATCCACCGGCGAGATTCGTTCCGTGCCAGCAAGATCATGCAGCAACGCTTCATGAGCCGTCCCAACGCAAAGGTTCTTTGGAACAAAGCAGTTATCGATGTGCTTTCGATGGTTGATGAGCGCGGGCACGAGAAGATCAGCGCGGTACTTCTCGAGGACACTGTGACGCGTGAGCGCAGCACGCTTGAAGTCAAGGGCCTGTTCATTGCCATTGGGCACACGCCAGCCACGCGGTTCATCAAGGACTCGGGACTTGAGTTTGATGAGAGCGGGTACCTTGCCCTGAAGCAACGTAACAGTTATACCAATATCCCGGGAGTCTTCGCTGCGGGCGATGTTTCTGATGGCCAGTATCGCCAGGCAGTGACCGCTGCCGGGATGGGCTGCATGGCCGCGTTGGATGCTGAGCGGTGGCTGGCGGCTGAGGGTATTCATTAGGCTCGATTGAGTCTGATGCGATTTCCCCCTTATGGGGCAGCAAGGCCAGTGTGTGATGAATAACCATCAAAACCAAGTAGCCACGCCAAGAATCTGTGACTCGGCATACTTGACTAAGGGTTTTTACCTAGAATATCTGGATGGCCACCGCAGCGCCCATCCCGAGCAAAGGTCCGAATCCTCCTCATCATGCGAATCATCCGGACGAATCACCGGATGCTCAGCCTGGCGTGGTGTACTGCTCGCCCGGCATGTTCGCACCGTTCAATGGATATCCCGGTGTGTGCGCGATTGCGCGTGATATGCGGATGCACATTCTCTGGTGCAACGATGAATATGCGAGAATGTGCGGCAAGCGTGTCGAGGAGCTCAAGGGTACGACGCTGCACGACTTGATGACCAAGGAAATGGCCGACGAGCGTCGGGATCACATGCTGGAGATATGGAATTCGGGCAGACCGGGGCGGTATGTCCAGGTATGGCAGGACCATCGCTATTTGACAACTGTCTGGCGACTTGCTCCCGTCTCGTTTGGCTGTGATGGTGTGTTCGTGCTCATGACTCGCAGCACGATGAACCAGATGTCCGGGCTTGATATGGTCGATGTCGGCCTCATCACGACACCCCATCTTGATCTGCTGGGCAAACTCAGTCGGCGAGAGTTGGAAGTGCTGTATCACACCGCGATGGGTATGAGCACGGAGGACATAGCCAAGCACATCCATCGCGCGAGCAAGACGGTCGAGAATCACATCGCGTCCATCATGGACAAGATGGGATATCAGCGGCGCACCGAGCTGGTTCGATTCGCGGTCGAGCGTGGAATCCTGGGCTTTGCCGAGAGCGAATGGTCGCGAATTGCGGCACGCAAGGCCGATGGTCGGGAGCGTTCGTGATGGACCATCGGGCGATGACCATGAGAGTTCCTGCGCGGGTGATGTCACCCGAAATGTTCGCGCCGTTTGATGGCTACCCGCTCGTCTGTGCGTTGGCAAGAGACTTGAGAACGCGACTGCTGTGGTGCAACGAGGAGTACGGGCGCACGGTTGGCCGAACGTGCGAGCAGTTGCTGGGGACGACGCTCGAGGAAATCATGGCTGTGGAGGCGGCGCGCGAGCGGATCGACCTGATGATGCAGATTCTCGAGACGGGCTATCCAGGCGCGTACTTCCAGGTCTGGAATGATCGTCGATACATGACGGCGGTCTGGCGGCTTGATCCAGCGGCCTTCGGATGCGAGGGTGCGTTCATCATCCTTACCCGTGCCTTTGGCGAGCGAGAGGTCGACACGATTGACTATGACCACTTGAAAGTCACCAGTACTCCGCACTTTGACAAGCTCGACAAGTTGACGCGGCGTGAGTTGGAGGTGCTGTACTACGCCGCGCTTGGGATGACAAGCGATGAAGTTGCACAGAGGCTCTTTCGCTCGATCAAGACGGTTGAGAATCACCTCGCATCGATCAGCCACAAAATGGACTTCAAGGGGCGGGCGGAACTGGTTCGGTTTGCGACCGCCCGCGGCATCGTTGCGTTCGCGGAGCACGAGTGGATCAAGCTCGCCGCCAACAAGCGTGCGGCTCCGGATGCGTCCGAGGGCTCAGCGACCTGACTGTTGGTTGTCGATGCTTTGCAAGCGGAATCCACCCTTGGTGTTGTCGCCCCGGCGCATCATGAGGGGAACGTTGGTTCCGATGGCATCGTCGAGCAAGTCGACGCGATGAATCTGCTGCTCCATGCGCGGGTGGCTTGAAATGCCGGTGGTGCGATGGGGGTCAAAGAGGTAAAGTTGGACGTACTGGAAGATCGGGATGAGCGGGAGGTCCTGCTCGACGATGATGCGCTCCGCATCGGCAAGCATTCGCAGGCGATCCTCAGTTGAAGCCGCGAGTTCGGCCTGGTCGAGCAGCGCGTCGTAGGCGGCACTTGAATACTTTCGATCGTTGTTGCCGTCGCCAGTGCGATTCAGGTTCAGGAAAGTTGTGGGATCGCCATAGTCGCCAAACCAGGCGGCACGGGAGACCATGTAGTCGGCGTTTTTCAGGCGTTCGCGGAAGACTTTGATTTCAACCTGCGAGAGGCGAACTTCGATGCCTAGTTCTCGTTCCCAGTCCTTAGCGATGACCTGCGCGATCAAGTCGTGCCCGGCGTCCTTGTTGAAGATGATCTCGATGGAGAGGCCCTTACCGTTGGGATATCCTGCGGCAGTGAGCAGGTCGCGGGCAGCCGCGATGTCGCGTCCTAAGCCGTCGGGTGATTGATAGCCCGCGAGCGAGCCTCGCGGCACGATGACGCTGGCAACTGGCTCGCCGACCTGGCGGATGTTCTGGGTGACTGCCTGCTTGTCGACGCTGAGCGCGAGGGCCTTGCGGACGCGTGTGTCGGCGAGCGGATTGGGGCGACCATCAGCGAGTTTGGAGTTGCAGTTGAAGTTGTAGAAGTATGTGCCGAACGCTGGGAAGACGTGGATGGTGTTGCGAGGATCGGGAGGAAGTTGGCGGTCTATCTCTATGGGATCAAGCCCCTGGGCCCGCAGTTGGGTGATTTGCTGGGCGTGCTGGGCGTAGAACTCCTGCTTCTCACGCAGCATTTCCATTCGGTAGGTTGGCACCACGTCGCTCACCCAGTCGACAGCGCCGGTGCGGAATGCGAGCACACTCGCGTTGGCATCCTGGACACTGGGAATCGCGATCGTGCGGATGTTGAGGGCGGCACGATTCCAGTAGTGGGGGTTCTGTTCGAACTGCATGTCACGCTTGAAGCGCCACTGCGTGAGTTTGAATGGGCCGTTGGTAATTGACTGGGGCGGCTTGGTCCAGTCGGGGCGGCTCTTGAGCAGGCCCGTGCGTGGATCGATGCTCTCGAAGCCTCGTACCAGCGGGGGATAGACGGGGAACATGGGCGGGAAGCCCATGAGATCGAGAAAGTACGATGTTGGACGCACCAGCGTGATGCGGAGCGTCTTGTCGTCAAGCGACTTGAGTTGCACGAGTTCGTCGAACTTTGCGAGGGTGTCTTCCCAGAGCGATTCTGCCGATGCCTTGCGTTCTTCGTCGGTTGCCATCGAGGCTGCCAGCGGGGCAAAGTCCTTGATGGCGGCGATACGCCATTCGATAAACTGCTGGCCTCCCTCGATCATCGTATAGAGTTTGATGTAGTCGCCCGCAAGGTCGGGCAGCATGCTTCGGCGCCACGAGAAGACCCAGTCGCTGGCTCTCACATCGTCGCCATTGCTCCACTTGGCATCCTTGCGAATATGGAATGTGTACGTGCGTCCGTCCGCGCTGATATCCCATCGCTCCGCTGCGGCGGGGCTGACCTCGAAGTTGTCGGTGAAATTGTCTGATCTCGTCAAACCTTCTGAGATGATGCGAGCAACTCGATTGTCCTGTACCCATGAGATGATGGCAGGATCCAGCGTGCTGACATCTCCCCGATTGATGAATGTGAAGTCGGCCTTGGGGCCCGGGCGGTCAAAGGCAGTGAGGCCCAGGATCAGGGCGAGGAAAGTCAGGATGGGGATCACAATCCGGATCATGGCTGTGGGGCGTACGGGGCAGTGGTCATGGATAATCCTGGCGGGTCGGGCGGATGAGGACATCGCTCAGGTGAACGTGCGCGGGTTGCGAAACGATATGAGAGAGCAGGCGGGCGATATCTGGCGGCTGGAGGACTGGACCAATACGGGTCTTGACCTCCTCGAACCACTTGGTCTCGTAGCCCGCAACTGCCTGGAACTCGCTCTCGACAAAGCCTGGCTCGATCAACGTTACCCTGATGCCCTTTGGGCCCAGTTCCCTTCGCGCCGCTTCCGCGAGGGAGTTGGCAGCGAACTTGGTGCTGCCGTACATACTGCTGAAAGGCGAGATGTGCCGGCCGACCGTTGAGCCCATGACGATGATGTCGCGGGGGCGATCAAGCAACTGTTCGATGCTCTTGCCTTCCTGCTCGACGAGGTATCGCTTGCCGGCTTCGCGTATCAGTTTTGCACAGCCGATGACGTTGGTCCGGACCATTTCTTCCCACTGTTTTTCATCGCTGGTCATCACACTGCCAGCGAGTCCTCGCCCTGCGTTGGCAACGACGATGCATGCCTCATGCTTGGGATTGCCCAGCGAGTATCTGCCGACATCGAGAAGGCGACGCACCACGACATCGTCTGCGCAGTCGCCCACGACCCCAGCGACGTTTCCTTCGCCGCATTCCTTGACGAGTTCGAGCAGGGGCTCGCGCCTACGGCCGTTGATGACGCAAAATGCGCCCAGGCGGACGAGTTCACGGACTGCGGCGGCGCCGATACCCGCTGTCGCGCCGGTGATGACGGCGACACGAGAACGAAGTGGGAAGGCACCTGCTGAGGCGGGGGCGAGGACAGGTTCGAGGCTCATGATCGAGGGTATGTGGTCGAAGGGGGTTGGCTGTTGTGGTGGCGGCATGTGTGCAAATGAAAAACGACCGCCTTGCTTGGCGGTCGGGGGGAGGGTGGTGCGTGGGGTTCTTGGTTGACAGACGACTACGAGAGAGAGATGGCTTGATCAATCGTCGGCATCGTCTGGACCTTCCTCGGCCTTGTTCTGGGCCTCGAGTTCTTTTTCGAGTTGCTCGATGGACTTCTCTTCTTCGACCTTCTCGCCCTTGGCGAGCTTGGCCGCTTTCTCTTTTTCGATCTTGCGCTTGATGGCTTCGACCTTGACTTTGTCGGGTGCGAGGATGATGCTCGCGGCCTTGCCCATCCAGCGGGGGGTCTGCTCAACCTTGGAGATGTCGGCCAGAGCATCGCGCACTTCGGCGAGGTTCTTGAGGCCCAGGTCCTTGTGGGCGATTTCTCGTCCCTTGAATCGCTGGGTGAACATCACTTTGTGCCCGTGCATGATGAATCGGCGTGCCTGGTCAACGCGTACCTGAATGTCGTGCGAATCGATCTTCACGCTGCGCCCGAGGCGCAGTTCCTTCATTTCTGCGGCCTTGTTTCCCTTGCTGCTCTTCTTGGACTTTCCAAGTTCGTACTTGTACTTGCCATAGTCCATGATTTTGCAGACGGGCGGGCGCGCCTCAGGGCTGATTTCCACAAGGTCCATGCCCCGCTCCTGTGCCATGCGGATGGCATCGGGCGTCTCGATCACCCCGATCTGCTCGTTGTCCGGTCCGACGACGCGGATGGGGGTGATGCGAATGAAATGATTGACCCGTGTGCGCTGCTCGCGCGGACGGTCGCCGCCTTCTCTACCAAATCGACCCATGGGCTTTGCTTCCACTCCTGTGCACTCGCGGCACCTGACTACTTCTGCGTCCGCAGCCAGCCGCGAACCATCGCGACCTCCCGCGAACTCCGATCAAACGACTCGTTCGTGATGAAACGCCCATCCATCATGAGACGCGAGCGCCGCGCAAGGCGTGGCGACTCCCATTCATGTCGGCTTCTGGCTGCTTGCAAACTTTGCGCATGCGTCCATCCGTAGGGCCCAAATACGTATATACGTCTGTCGAGACGGTGTACCTACTTGTGAACGAATAGAGTAGCCTGTCGATCTGTCCCGTGCGTGACCGATACTAACGTTCTGCCCATGTCTGACCGATCCCTCCAGTCTGACCCAGCGAGCAAGGACCATGTCCAGGATTCCGCCTTGGGCGGCGTGGTCGTCGGCGCTGGGGGGGCGACAGGCGGTTTGCTGCTGGAGATTTCCACCGAAGTTTGTAATCAGGTTGGTGGGATTTACCAAGTCATCCGGTCTAAGGCCCCGCTGATGAGCCAGCGGTGGGGGGATCGATACTGTCTTGTCGGGCCTTGGGAAGGGGCCAAAGCACAGACCGAGTTTGAAGAGTTGCCCGCGAGCGGCTGGCTCTCTGCGGCACTGGATGAACTCCGGCACGCCGGGCTGCATGTGCATCATGGACGGTGGCTGGTGCCCGGTCGGCCTCGCGTTCTGCTGATCGAGCACTGGCAAGGTTGGGAGAAACTCAACGACGTCAAGTATCGATTATTCACCGAGCACGGCATCGAAACGCCAGGCGAGGATGGGCTGATTAACTTCGTCTGTTCGTTTGCGGATGCTGTGCGTCGCCTGCTCGAAACGCTGGTCAAGCACCGCAGCGCAACGGGGGCGGACGCGAGCGGGCCGATGCTCGCCCACTTTCACGAGTGGTTGGGCGGGCTTGCGATTCCACTGATTCGACGCCAGAACCTGCCGATTGCGACGTGCTTTACCACGCACGCGACGATACTGGGGCGGTATATCGCGGGCACCGTCGATGACTTCTATGACCGTTTGCCCTGGATCGATCAAGAGGGTGAATCGCGTCGCTTCAACTGCGTGACGCAGCACAAGATCGAGCGAGCGGCGGCGCATGGTTGCCATGTGTTTACCACCGTGAGCAGCGTGACGGCGGAGGAGTGCAATTACTTGCTGGGGCGTCCGGTCGATGTTGTGACGCCCAACGGACTCACGATCGCGCTGTACAACGCGGGGCATGACCAGCAGCGTCTGCATGGAGAATACAAGGAGGCCATCCATAAGTTCACGATGGGCCACTTTTTTCCAAGTTACTCCTTTGACCTTGATCGCACGGTCTACTGCTTTACCTCCGGTCGATACGAGCCCAAGAACAAGGGCTTTGACCTATGCCTCGAAGCGATGGCGCGTTTGAATGCTCAACTGAAGCAGGCCAACCTCGGCAAGACGGTTGTCTTTTTCATCGTGACCAAGCGGGCCACGCACAGCATCAATCCGGTGTGCATGGAAAAGCGGGGCGTTCTCAACGAACTCAACGAGGTCTGTCAGAAAATCACCGAAGGCGTTGGCAAGCGACTTTTCACACGCTCCGCCACTGGCGGGGGCCTGCATTTAGACGACCTCATCGACGAGTATTGGATGCTGCGGTATCGTCGTGCGCAGAGCGCGTTCAAGACCCAGGGCCTGCCGCTTGTCGTGAGCCACATGCTCCAGAACGAGGCAGACGATCCTGTGCTCGCGTACATCCGCCAACTGCAACTCTTCAATCGACCCGAAGACCCGGTCAAGGTTGTGTACCACCCGGACTTCATCGGCCCGACCAACCGCCTGTGGGGTATCGAGTACGATCAGTTCGTGCGTGGCTGCCACATGGGCATATTTCCAAGCCTGTATGAGCCTTGGGGTTACACACCGCTCGAAGCCGCGGCGATGGGCATCCCCAGCGTCACCAGCGATACCGCCGGCTTTGGACGCTTTGTGCAAGAGAGTTATGCCAATCCCGAGCAGGGTGGTATGTATGTCCTGCGACGGCGTGGAAGAGCCTACAACGACAGCGCGGCGGACTTGGCCAATATGATGTTCGAGTTTTGTAAGCTGGAACGGCGTGACCGCATCGCGGTGCGCAACGAAGTTGACAAGCGAAGTTGGGACTTTGACTGGACCAAACTTGGCAAGGCATATCACACGACGCACGAGCTTGCACTGGCGCGGTTCATTGCAGAGCAGAGCGCGGAGATGATGCCAAAATCTACGGATGCGATCCGATCAGAAACTGGCATGAAGCCAAGCCGCATGGCGAGCGTCGGGATGGTTTCGGCGGATGAGTTGAGCCGGGCAGCCCGCAACGTCACGAACGACGCGCCCAATACTGTGGTCAACGTTGCAGGGCAGGCATCCTCACGTGTGTCCGAACGACCCTAAACATTCGACACGGGCGAGGATGCCTGTGCTGCGGCATCAGATGCATGTCCAACCCCCTTCCCCACGTTCATCTCTTCACCGACGGTGCCTGCTCGGGGAATCCTGGGCCGGGCGGCTGGGCGTACATCCTCAAGCACCCGCTGAGCGGCAAGGCTCGCGAGGCGTATGGGGCGGAAGCCGACACCACGAACAATCGCATGGAACTCCGTGCGGTCATCGAGGGTTTGGCCGCGCTAAAGGCTCCAAGTCGGATCGAACTCACGAGCGACAGCAAGTATGTGCTGAATGGCCTGAAGGAATGGATGGACCAGTGGAAGCAGCGCGGATGGAAGACCGCGGCAAAGAAGCCGGTCAAGAACCAGGACTTGTGGGAAACGCTCGACGAGTTGCGCGGGCGGCACAATATCCGCTTTCACTGGATCAAGGGGCATAGTGAGCATGCGGAGAACGAGCGGTGTGATGTGTTGGCGGTGGAGGCGTATCGGAGATTGATGGAGGGCTGAAGCGATTGCAAGGCTTTCAGTCTTGAAGAACGATCTCGTGGGTATCGAGAAAATTTCGGAACTCCGCATCTTGGTTCAAATCACGAACGAGGACCCGCCATAAATTGGTTCTTGATCGACAATCGAAACGAGAAAAAACGCTCTCCGGCGGCGCAGGGCGAGACCCGACTTGAACGAGCCACGAATTGAACCGGATTTCAACCGAACTACAGCCATAGTCTGACTTCACAAGCCTCGGAAGCCGAGTGAACCCAGCAGGAGGAATCTCGATCAACCGCCCGCAATTTGCTTGAGCAATTGCAGGCGCGGGGAAGTGGCAAATAATAATGGGCAGATTGTCTCCCGCAGTATCTTGGTCTGATCGAATTGATTTGCCAGCAACGTTCTGCTTCGCTGTCATGGCAATCAACGAACTCAACCCGATCCGACGCGAGGACGCGCCAGCATAAAAATTCAAGGAATCGCCTCGTTTTGGCGAACTCGAATCCGAATAGCTGCAATATTGAGATGTCTGGTAAGTCTAGCAACTGCCAAGAAAAATCTCGGTCCCTGAACACTCGACATCAAATGTCATCGTACTCGGCATAGGAGTTTTCGCAGTCCTTGCACAGGATTGCAGAATCCCAGGGTGCAGATTACAGTTTTCGCACTTCTATACCAGAACTTGATCTCAACGTTGGCGGCTCGCCCGGGATTCCTCGAAAAAACGCTTTTGGAAGAACGTGCACCCTTGCCATGGGCGATTGGATTCCACATAGTTTACATAGTCCATTTGTGCTCACACCTGCAACACACCTGTTTTGAACTCCCTCGAATAATCCCAACCCTGGTTCGCTGCCTCCAGCGCTCCGATCAGCTCTTCGCGCGTCCGATGCGGCTCGATCAAGCGGTCCAGCCAGCCTCTTGATGCGGCGTGGGTAATGGCGGCTTGTTCGGTGTACGCTGCGTGGATCGCGCCATAGATTTTTCTGTGTGCCTCGGCATCGATGGCTTCGCCCTTGCGTTTGCGGCTGGCTTCTTCGATCTGGACGAGGACGCCGGTGGCCTGGTTTGCGCCCATGACGGCGCACTTGGCGCTGGGCCAGGCGAGGGCGAGGAATTGGTCGAAGGCGCGGCCACACATGGCGTAGTTGCCGGCCCCGTAACTGCCACCCGTGATAACGACGATCTTGGGCACGACGCAATTCGCCATCGCATTGACCATCTTCGCGCCGGCCTTGATGATGCCGCCTTGCTCGCTGTCTCGCCCCACCATAAAGCCGGTCGTGTCGTGGATGAAAATGATGGGAATCTTTCGCTGGTTGCAGTCCATAATGAATCGCGCGGACTTGTCGGCGGAGTCGTCGTAGATCACTGCGGGCATCTGCACCGCTTTGGTCGGGCCAGCCTTGCCGCCCGGCATCGATCGCATCACGAGTTTCTTCTGATTGGCGACGATGCCGCAGGCGTGCCCGCCGATCTTGGCATATCCGCAGACGATGGATTGGCCGTAATCAGCCTTGTACTCGTCAAAGTCTGGGGCGAGGTGTTCTGTGGCTCTTTCATGTGGAGTGGGAGTCATTGCGACGGTCGCGTCGACCAGCGAATCGATGATGCCGCGAACGTCATACTGCGCGCCTGACTTGTCTGTGAAGATGTCGTACATCTTGTCGCCAGCGTGGAAGGGTTGAGAAGTGGAAGGCATCGAGGCAGGCAGGCAGCCCGGCATCGAGGGGCCATACTTGCTGATGAGTGATCGAACCCGCGCAATGGCATCTTGGTCGGTTTTCTCTTTGAAGTCGATGGTCCCGCTAATTCCGGCGTGCATGGGTGCGCCGCCGAGTTCTTCGTCGCTGACTTCTTGACCAATGGCCGCTTTGACGAGCGCGGGGCCTGCGAGGTAGAGCCCGCTGCCCTCGGTCATGATGAGCGTGTCACACAGAACCGGGAGGTATCCGCCGCCAGCAACGCAGTAGCCCATGATTGCAGCGATTTGCGGGATGCCCATGGCGCTGATCACGGCGTTATGTCGGAAGATGCGGCCAAAGTCGTCTGTGTCCGGAAAGACATCTTCTTGCAAAGGCAGGAAAACGCCCGCAGAGTCGACGAGATAAATCAGCGGCATGCGAGCGCTCATCGCGATCTGTTGAGCGCGAATGATCTTCTTGCACGTCATCGGGAAAAACGCACCGGCCTTCACGGTCGCGTCGTTGGCGATGATCATGCAGCGTCGACCATAGACAAGGCCGATGCCGGTGACGACGCCCGCTGCGGGCGCTCCGCCATACTCCTTATACATGTCGTTGGCGGCCCAAAGCCCCAGTTCCTGGAAGTTCTGCAAGCCGAGCGTCGTGCTAACGGGATCGACGATCAGCTCGATACGTTCGCGGGCTGTCAGTCGGCCCTTGTCGTGCTGACGATCGATCGCGGTTTGGCCGCCACCCAGGCGAATCTTGGCCTCGCTCTCGAGCAGCGTCGCGGTGAGGGCTTTGAGGGATGGGGCTGGGGTAGTAGGGGTCGAGGCTTGTGCCATAAGGGACAAGCGTACGGCCTTTGAACCGAATCAAGACAAGTCAGACGTACTGGTACGTGATGGGAGCATCGACTTCGGGATGCAGGCTCGCGTGAACAGGGCACTTGTGACCGATCGCCTCGATCCGCTCACGCATTTCGACGGGCACAGCCTTTGCAGGAATCGAAACCACCACGGGCAACCTCGCAAGTCGTCGCGTCGCGGGCGGCTGGCTCATGTGCTTCTCCACAGTTGCAGTCGCCCCGGAGAGGTCGATGTTGTGGCGTTCGCCCCACATCGCCATGGTCGTCAGGATGCAACTTGCCAGACCCGTCGCAACCAAGTCGGTAGGCGAGAAGGCCGAAGCATCGCCGCCAATGTCTTTGGGGGCATCGGTGCGGAGCGTCGCTCCCTCGGGATGCGAGCACTCGCACTTCTTGCTGCCTGTGTACACGACGTTGATAGTGAGCATGTGGAGAAGGTATCCCCTTTGGTCTCGAAATGCGAGCATGACGGTCGCTGGTCATGTGCCGTCACTTACCATCAAACCAATTGGAGGCGATGTGCGCATCGACCTTGAGCGGCACCAGCAATCGCATCGCTCGTTCCATCTGTCCAACTGCAAATGTCCTTACGCGCTCCGCGTCGCCAGCGTCGCACTCAAACACCAATTCATCGTGGATTTGCAGCAGCATCAGGAAGTCTGGAATATCCCGATTCGTGGTGCTGTCTTCGTGTGATCTCGCACGAATGTTGACCATGGCTAACTTGATCAGGTCTGCCGCGCTGCCTTGGACAACTGTGTTGATTGCCAGGCGTTCGGCGAGGGCTCGTCGGCTTGAGTTGGTGCTTTCGATTTCCGGGATCGGTCGTCGCCGACCGAGGATGGTCGTGACAAGTCCCTTGCTCTTTGCCTGCTCGACGCATTCCTGGAGAAACGTGGTAATGCCCGCGAACTTCTTTTTGTAATTGGTGATGATCTCGCTGGCCTTGCGCTCATCGATCTTCAGGCGTCGAGCCAGGCCATAGGACGTGATTCCATAGACGATACCAAAGTTCACCATCTTCGCGCCGCTGCGTTCCTCACGCGTCACGTCCTTGGGATCTTTGCCCGCGATCTGGGCAGCGACGGCGGTGTGGATGTCGGCATCATGATGGAACGCATCAATGAGGGCAGGATCGCGAGATAGATGCGCGAGCAATCTCAACTCGATCTGCGAGTAGTCTGCGCTCACGAGCACGCGACCGGAGGGAGCAACGAATGCACGGCGGATTTCTCGACCGACATCGGTGCGAATTGGGATGTTCTGCAAGTTTGGATCGCTGCTCGCGAGCCGTCCCGTGGCCGCGACTGTCTGATGGAAACTACTGTGAATACGGCCCGTTTGCGGATGAATGGCTTCTTTCAGCGCGACCAGATATGTCGAGACCAGTTTCGTCAACTGGCGATATTCGAGAATCAAGGATGGCATGGGCGTTGTGATGCGCTCATTGCTTGCGAGGTCTTCGAGTACCTCCGCGTCGGTGCTATAGCCTGTCTTGGTTTTCTTGGTACCCTTGATGCCAAACCCCGGTCCACCTGGCGCGTCGAGGTCATCGGTCTTGTTGAAGAGTGCGGCCGCGAGTTGTTTCGGGCTGTCTGGGTCAAACGTTCTGCCGATTGCCTTGATCGCTTCGCTATTAATGCGCTCAATCAGTTCGTCGATCTGTTTCTGGAGTCGCACGCGCTGGCGATCCAGTTCCTTAGCATCGACTGCGATGCCGTTCCATTCCAGGTCTGCTAAGACACGCACGAGCGGCATCTCGACATCTTGAAAGAGTGGCAGCAATTCTGTGCTGTGAAGTACTGGCAG
This sequence comes from uncultured Phycisphaeraceae bacterium, assembly GCA_964425995.1. Taxonomy (GTDB): domain Bacteria; phylum Planctomycetota; class Phycisphaerae; order Phycisphaerales; family UBA1924; genus BJHL01. Next base: position 31,655 of record CAYRPC010000001.1, on the reverse strand, counting down.
CATGATCTCGCGAAGTTGCAACGCCACGTCCGAGTCTTCCGCCGCGTATTGCGTCGCTTGCTCAAGCCCCAGCGTGTCGAAGGTGCGCATGGTCTTGCCACTGCCCAGCAACTCATGCAGTGAGATGTTGGTGCGATTGAGAAGGGCGAGGGTCAAGGCATCGAGGGAGTGCGATGAACGGGATGCGTCGATGAGGTATGAGGCGACCATGGAATCAAATGTAATTCCTTGCAGTTCGATGCCTTGAGCCCGAAGGATCAAAAGATCGTACTTCAGATTGTGCCCACACTTAGGGACGCTGGGATCTTCGAGCAGTGCTCGAAGTTCTCGCAGCACGGTTTCTGTATCCAGATGTTGTTCTGGCGTGGGCGAGAGAGTTGGAATGAACACGCCGGTTCCCGCCTTGATCGACAGAGAGACGCCGCACAACTTCGCATCGCGAGGCGATAGACTCGTAGTCTCCGTATCCACCGCGACGATCTCAGCCTTTCTCGCCTCGTGTATGAAGTTTCGTAACTCGTTTAATGTGGTGATACACCGATAGGTACCCGATTGGGCTTGGCGAAGAGGTGTTGTCTCGCTTGCGCGTTCAAAGAGTCCGCTCTCCTGCCATTCATCGCTGCGTTTGTTCGAGGACTTCTGGGCCGGTTTCTCGAGCGCGTCGGGCGGACGAGAGTTGAACAGTGTGATAGGCATTTCTTTCGTTCGAGTTATCGTTTGATTCATCGTTGCTAACGCGGGAGACTGGTCCGCTCCGCGATGATCTCGTGTCTCAGTACCGAGCACGCCCTGTGCATCTCCTGCAAGTCCCAACTGTTTTATGACAAGCCGCACCTCGTCCTGATAGCGGTTGAAGCCCAGTTCCTTGCAGGCGGGGATCAGCTGGTCGAGTCTGAGCGAACTCACCCGCGCGGCTTCGAGATCAATCGGCACGTCCACATCTCGGCGCAGTGTTATCAGATTCTTAGTGAGGGGCAGACGTGGGATTGCCTCGCGCAGTTTTTCTCCACGCTTCCCCTTCACTTCCGAAGCACGGGCGACAAGTCCGTCGAGTGATCCAAACTCCCGCACCAGCAGCGCCGCAGTCTTCTCGCCAACTCCTTCAACTCCAGGCACGTTGTCACTCGTGTCGCCCATCAGGCTGAGCATGTCCACCATCTGATCGGGCCGTAAGCCTGTCTCGGCCAGCAGCAAGTCGACGGTGAATGCCATGTCAGTATGCACGTCAAACAACTCAACACCTGCGGATGCCCCGGGGGCTACGAGCAATTGCTTGAGGTCTTTGTCCTTGCTCACCATCCGAATCGCAATCTCTGGGTGCTGCAACTGCAACCGCGTCACCAGAGTTGCGCACACGTCGTCGGCTTCAAAGCCCTCTTTTCCGATCACGGGAACGCCGATGTTCTTGAGAATCTCAAGACACCGCTGCACCTGCGGCCCAAGGTCTTCAGGCGGTTCGCTCCGGGTTGCTTTGTAGTCGGGGTACAACTGGCTGCGAAACGTGCCACGATCGCCGCCGATGTCGAGCGCAACGATAACAAAGGTGGGTGTGCCGCCCCAGGCCTTCATACCTGCTCCCTCGCCCTTGAGCAGTTTCAGCAGCATGCCGATGAAACCGAACGACATGTTCGTTGGCTCCTTGGTCACGGGGCTGGTCATGGGCGTGCGGATGGCGTGGTAGCAGCGAAAGAACTGGGCATAGCCGTCGATGATGTAGAGCGTGGGCGTTGCCATGGTCCATTCTTGCCCACTCGCCTGTCAGCGACCGGTGAAGCCGAGATCCTTCCTACATTTCTGAATGCACAAGACCTCCCTTCACTCCTTCCATCTCGACAACAAGGCCCACATGGTCGACTTCGCTGGCTGGGATATGCCGCTGTATTACGGCTCCCCAACCACGGGCGGGGGTCTTACCAACGAGCACAATCAGGTGCGGCGCAGCGGCGGACTCTTTGACGTGTCGCACATGGGCCGCGTCAAAGTCTCTGGGCGTCACAGCCGTAAGTTCCTCGAGCGATTGTGTACCCGTCGCATCCACGACATGGTCAATGGCCAATGTCGCTACTCGCTTGTGTGCAACGAGCAGGGCGGTGTCAAGGACGACGTGATCGTGTATCGCTACGACGATGACGACTTTCTGGTCGTTGTGAACGCCAGCAACCGCGAGAAGTTGCTTGCTCATATGGAAGGTGTGCGCACCAGCGGCGACTTTTCCTGCAAGATCGACGATCAGACCACCAGCACAGCGATGGTTGCTTTGCAAGGCCCCGCCGTGATCCCGCTCATCGGCAAGTTCAGCCGCGAAGTGCCAGCCCTGAAGAAGTATCGCTTCGCAGTCAAGAACCTGATGATCATCAAGTTGACCGTAAGCCGTACCGGCTACACCGGTGAGGATGGTGTCGAGGTGATTCTCCCCTCGGGCGCGGTTGGCATGGCACTCAAACTGCTTCTGGCTGATGTCAAGATGGAAGCACCTGATGCGATCATCAAGCCCGCTGGCCTGGGCTGTCGTGACACGCTTCGGACCGAAGCCGGCATGCCGCTCTATGGCCACGAACTGGGCGAAGAGATCAACGCTTTGGAGTGCGGCGTGGACTTCGCGATCTCAGTGGACAAAGCCGATGACGCAGCGGCGGGGTCGTTTGTTGGCAGTGAAGCTCTGAAGAAAACGGTTGCAACTGGCGGCCCAGCCCGCAAACTTGTCGGCATGGTGATTCCCGGCAAACGAGCCGCACGCCCAGGCATGAAGATCATGCTTGCGGGCAAGGAAGTGGGGGTAGTGACCAGTGGCTGCCCAAGTCCAACAATGGGTGAGAAACTGCATCCAGGCGACGGTGCCACGATCGCGATGGGCTTTATGCCTCGTGGTCAGAGCGAGGTCGGGACGAGCATCGACATCGACACAGGCAAGGGGACGCTCGCGGGCAAAATCGCTCCGCTGCCTTTTTACAAAGCACCCAAGGCCGGGTAATCCTACTTCCTTCGCTTTTGGAATCTATTGTTCACGCTCGCACACGGTTGCGAAGTGTGCCCAGCGACTCGATCTCGATCTCAACCTCATCGCCATCATTGAGCCACACGGGAGGATTGCGAGCAAATCCGACGCCGCTGGGCGTGCCGGTAAGGATCAGCGTACCGGGAACGATGGTGTGGCCTCGGCTGATTTCACTGATAAGGGTCGCAACAGAGAAGACCATGTCCTCGGTGTTGCCATCCTGCATCACGGTGCCATTTACTGTCGTGACCAGGCTAAGCGACTGTGGATCGCGGATACTGCCTGCGGGCACCAGAGCACCAACGGGGCAGAATGTGTCAAAACTCTTGCCGCGATAGAACTGACCGCCGCTGCCTTCTTTCTGCCACCAGCGAGCGGAGACATCGTTGGCAACGCAGTACGCAAGCACACAGGCAAGGGCACGTTCCATCGGCACATCTTTCACGGCGGGTGCGCTCATGTCGGCACCGCGCTGGGTTCCAATGATGACGCCCAGTTCACCCTCAAAATCGACCTGCGGGCGGTCCTTGCAGGTATCGGGGATGACGATGTCCTCGCTGTCAAGGCAGAGGCTCGCCAGATTCTTGGAAAAGAGCATGGGGCGAGTGGGTACATCGGCCCCCTGTTCCTTCGCATGCTCGACGTAATTGCGACCGATGCCGATGATCTGGCGGATGGGAGTGTCGATGCCGTGGTGCTCGACGCTGACGCCTTCGGGTGAACGGGTGAAGCGCATGGTCGAGCGTACGCGGATGGGCCGAAAACCGCAAGGCCAGACCAAAGCCAGATGAAGGCTAAAGCAAGGCCAGACCAAAGCGTGCAGCGAGGCCTAATGCGAGGCCTAAAGCGAGATATGGATCAGCATCAGGTGGCAGGCCCGCAGTCAGGTTTGGGGACACGAATCAGGTCAGTCCTGGCATTCCGGACCGATTCCCAAGTGATTCGGATGCCAACAGCCCGGATTGGCGGCTACAAGGTTGAAATCTCAGGCTTGCGCGCTGATACTTCCCTTCCGACGACGGCACTATGCCGTGCGCTTGCCACCTTAGCTCAGCGGTAGAGCGATGCTTTCGTAAAGCATAGGTCCGGGGTTCAAATCCCCGAGGTGGCTTTGGCAACCCTGGTGTGCGCTGGCGTCCCTTGAGATGCACAACGTGCCTGATTCCAAGGGCTTTCGCTCTTCACAACCGCTTCCATGATCCCCGTTTGCGTCGCGCCGGTGTGCGCCGTGAAGTTCGGCTTTGCGCGGTGACTGGTGGGGCCAGTGCTGGGGTTGCTGGTGGGGTTTTGCGCATTTCGTCGATGCTGTCAGTGTTCAGGCTGCTTTCACTGCTCAACAGCCGCGTCAGTTGGCTTCGGGCCAAGCCCACCCCATTGGTGATTGCGTAGGGCGTGTGATTGCTCGCTTTAAGAACTGCCGCGATTGCCTTGGTGAGTTGATCCATTTACATAGCACTCGCTAGGCGTTGCACAGTCGCAGCTACTCTTCATCGAGTTCTCGGGCATCCCCCCCAGCCCCGTAGAGCCGTGCTGAGACCAAAAGTATTTCCACCTACAATGCCACCTGAACGAAGGTGGTTGCCGCAATTGAATGTTTCATGGGTGTCGCCGTTCCGGAGGTGTCGTGTGATTTGGTGTGATCATTTCCGCTTCGTGATTCGTGCAACACTGCTTATTTCAGTCGTGGTCTTAGCCCTCTGCATCATTGCATTACCAGCGGTAGCCCAACCGGAATCGTTGGTTCAGACGAAACAGAAAGCCGAGCAGGGGGATGCGGCTGCTCAGTTCAACCTCGGCATGATATACGAAATGGCCAGCGGCGTGCCTGAAGGACGGCGTGCAGGCGGTGAAGTGGTATCGCCGGTCCGCAGAACAGGGGAATGCCAGTGCACAATTGAGCCTGAGCTTGATGTACGTGACCGGTGAAGGACTCCTAATTGACAACGATCAAGCTGTAAAGTGGTTCCGCCGCGCCGCTGCGCAGGGGAATGCACATGCCCAATTTAACTTCGCCTTGATGTATGCACAGGGCAAAGGTGTGCCAAAAGATTCTGTAAAGGCCTATGCATGGGCGAGCATTGCAGCCGCTGGTGGACATGTTGATGCGGGAAAGCATCGCGACTTACTGGAAGAAAACATGACCCGCGAGCAGATCGCCGAGGCGCAGGCTATTTCTGCCACGTTTAAACCGCGAACCTCTGTGCCGGATGCGAACGCGCAGGTAGTAGAGAAACCCCGCGTGACCGCCAAGACGGGCACGGGGTTCTTTGTATCTCCAGATGGCCACATGATCACCGCTGACCATTTGATCGCGGAGGGCAAGCAGATTCGTGTACGGACAAAGCAAGGCGAGCATCAGGCTCGCGTAGTGCGGCGTGACCCCGCAAATGACCTCGCAGTGCTGAAGGTCGAGGGCACATTCGCGGCGCTGCATGTGCTGGGCAGTGGCCGGCTCCGGCCCGCCGATCAGGTCTCCACCATTGGGTTTCCCAACCCAATTTTGCAGGGGTTCGCACCGAAGTTCAGCAGCGGGGAAGTAGCAGCGCTGTCCGGTCCGGGCGACGACCCGCGTTTCATCCAGATAAGCGTTCCGGTTCAGCCCGGCAACTCGGGCGGCCCGTTGGTCAATTCTGCCGGGAGTGTGGTTGGCGTGGTGACAGGCAAGTTGGATGCCATCAACATGTTGAAAATGACCGGGCAGATTCCCGAGAATGTAAACTATGCGATCAAGGGAACGATCCTGCTGGGACTTTTGGAAGCCGTGCCGGGATTGGTGGACCAACTGCGGGACGCGCCAGCCAATCCACCTAAGGACTTGGCAGACACCGCGAAGACCGTAGAAGCGGCGACCGCACTGATCATCGTGGAGTGAAGAGCCCGACAGTGTGGCAGGAAGTTTGACTGGGTGTTGCCTGTTGCTGAGGCCATGCGCTTGTCCCCGTTCCTGTGCCAACCATAGGGTGAGCTTTTTGGCTTCATCCGGCTGGGCACTCCTGAGCCTTGGACGCAGCGAACTCCCTGGGGCTCAGGTTGCCCAGGGCGCTGTGGAGTCCATCTTCATTGTAGTGACGACACCATGCTTCGACCTTCTCCCGAGCATCCTCGATGGACATGAACCAGTTCTCGTTCAAGCACTCGGCTCGCAGCCTCCCATTGAACGCTTCGATCAGCCCGTTATCCGTGGGCTTCCCAGGTCGGCTGAACTCCAACCGAACCTTGTTCACGTACGCCCACTGGTCGAGCACCTTGCCCGTAAACTCGCTGCTGTTGTCCACGCGGATCTTCTCCGGCAGACCTCTTTTCCGTCCGAGCCGGTCCAAGATTGCCGCCACCCGCTCGCCCGTCAGCCGACCGTCGAGTTCGATCACCGGGCTCTCACGGCTGAAGTCATCCACCAACGTCAAGAGCCTGAACTTCCGACCATCGAACAGCTGATCCGCCATGAGTGTCACGGACACGCGTCCATGCTCCAACTCTCGTTCGTTCGCGTCGCCTTTGTGCCCGCGGGCCTCGTGACCGCGCTGCGATTCCGCCCCCCACGCGGCTTGTGCCGACCAACGCAGAGCCCTTCGTGCTTGTACAACCTGTACACCCGCTTGCGGTTCAGATGCCAACCCTCCCGCCGAAGCTTCACCCAGATCCGCGGGTAGCCCCACCCCCCGAGTCACATGCACGCCCGCGATCTCTTTGATCCTGCCGCGCAACACCGCCTGATCGTCCGCCATCGACTCGTACCGCTACACCGAACGCGCTTGATGGAGTACTCGACATGCTCGTCGTTCGCTGACTTGGCACGCCATGCGTGCCTTGCGCACCATGGATCGCCGACGATCAGGCGCCAATATGCAGATTGGGTTTTCCCCGCAAGGCGTCCTGCAACATCGCCTTGTTCAGCGACAGGTCCGCCACCAGCGACTTCAACTTCCGATTCTCCTCTTCAAGCTGCTTGAGCCGACGCAGCTCGGCCACACCCATCCTGGCAAACTTCTTCTTCCACCGAAAGAACGTCTGCTCCGACACGCCCATCTTCCGGCAAACCTCCACGATCGGACTCCCCGTCTGCGCCTGCCGAAATGCGAACGCGATCTGCTCTTCCGTAAACCTGCTCTTCTTCATCGAATGGCCTCCCAAGCAGAGGCCGGATTGTTCGCCGAAAACTCTCACTCAAACTAGACCAAGATTCGGGTTTGAGCGCACATTGGACACACGCCGGGATCGGCGCAAAGTACATCAGTAAAGTTGTGCCACTTGCCGTCGCGTTACCCATGCGAAAGTGACGGGAAGTCAACCCCAGCCGTTTGCATGCTTCATGATTCACGGAGTCTTACCTGCACGCAGACCAATCCGCGTTGAACAGTGCCTGGTCGATCGGAGTCAGAACCGTGTCGTAGTCCCAGTCCGCCGCGAGGTTGCCCGCGGCGAATGAACTGTTGAATTCGAACAGGTCCTGTTGCTGCTGACAGATTCCATCGCGATTGAAGTCGCTGCGGATGCGCTTGCTCGGAACCCGCGCGATCCATCCTTCCATTCGTCCAGCGGTGTTGAGACCAGTGCCCACGACTACATCGAAGGCGGACATGTCAGAGACACCCCCGAGACTTAGAAATGCTGGGGGGGATGCAGCCGAGACCGTGAGGCTTGTGATAGTGGTCGGGATACCGTCGGTCCATAGCACCGCGCCCGACGCCGGGTCATCGCCAGCGATCACATGCCCCGTCTCGTTTGGCACGAAACGACCAGGCGAGGAAGCAGGCCCGAGCGGAAGCAATATCTGCGACGTCACGCCATTGCCGTTATCGATATGGCGAACCGCCGCAGACTGCGTGGTGAAGAAGTCAACCCACGTCACAGTTGTGACGATGCCGTCGCCGCTGACTGAAGCGTCCCATGGCTCGGTGAATCCACCAATCACGTTTGGCAGAATCGTTGCCGTCTGCGCGACCAGATCATAACTAAACGCTCGCGGAGCGACGCCGTTAAGACGGCAACCGCCAACGCAGACCCTTCGATACGCGGCGACATCGGTCACGATCGCGTTGAGAACGGTGATGCCGAGAGAAGCAGAGAGAGCCGCATTGATGTCAATCAAGTTGCCATTGAAGTACACAAAATCCTTAAAGGTGTTCGTGGCATTGTCGATCACACCTGTTTGAAAGACGGTTCCATCCGCGCTCATCGAACCAACACTCAGGTTTGAAAAACTCGGCTGGAGTAGGTCGTTGATGATCGTCCACGCTCCTCCACCTGATGCAATCGCTGTGCGAGCGGTGACAAACGGAACGCCCGAGTTCCACACTCCGGACATGAGTGCGGCATTGTCACACGCAGCGATGGATAACGGCGCACCGACACCCGAGGGCGGCTGTATCGGTATCCGCCCCACGCCCCACGGCTCGGTGGCGAAGATGCCCGATGTCGTAGCCCCCACTTGGATTCCCATGATCAATCGACCATCGGGGGAGACAGACGTTACCCAGCTCCGCGCCATCGCGCCCGCAGGCGTTCCCAAGCCGCGCCAGAAGTATCGAGGCGTCACCGGGGCTCGCTGGACCGACTGAGCGAATACAACGCTGGTGCTCACACTGCAAAGGATTGCTCCAGCGAACGCCACTGTTGAACGCAACTGCATAGTCTGGTTCCTCTTTGTGTATGTTAAGAACTGACCTTGGCTCGACTGACCTGCCCCACATTCCACTGACACACTCTCATCCGACATTCTCCTGTTGACCTGCGGCGAGCCCGGCTGACACGCTTCGCGATACCTTAATGTACCCGATTTCATCGCTCCGCATAGTTTTATCGAAAAAAAAATCGCCTCATCGGATGGCATTCTTTTCGAGCCCTCCCTGTCCAATTGCCGCCTTGAATGGTTTCTCTGTTTTCTTACAGGGTGTTTTGGTAAGTTTCTGTTTGTACCATTGCGACCTCTGCACAACCCATGCACTTTTCCCGGTTATCAAAAAACCGCTGGCTCGTGGCGTGCGGATAGTCTGATGCTCGGGCGATGATGCCCGGCATCGAGGTGCGTGATGGCTGAACGAATCAACGCGAATCAACGCGGATCAACGCGGATCATGGGTTGATCGATAGTTGGACGGAAGGCTTGGGTGGGCCGCGCACCGCGGCGTTGCTCACGCAGCTCGACAAGGCCATCGCGTGGATTCGCTCGTCACGCCCATCGCCGCGTTGCTCAGCTTGATATGGGTCGGAAAGGTTTGCCACGAATCAACAATGCGGACAAGTGCCGGGTCGGTCTGCGCGGTGTAACATTCGTAATACTCGGTCGGTTCGCATCCAACTGGTGGGGCTAGTGGTGGGGATTCATGCGAAACAGCACTTTTTCCGCCGACATTCTTGGGTCTCCCGCAGCTTTCGTAAAGCATAGGTCCGGGGTTCAAATCCCCGAGGTGGCTTTGGTTGCATTGGTGTGCAAAATCGTTCCCCGCTGTCTGCCCATCAACGATTGCCTTGCCTGAATTTCAAGATTGATGGGGACGTCCGAGTGGCTCACTCACTCGACGCTACGCTTGCTTCATGCTCAACATGATCATGCTCTCGATTGTCACCACTGCTGCAATCGTGCAACCGATTCCTGTCTCGCTCACTGGCCAACCCGGCGCTTATTCGCTCATCCGCGATGGAAAGCCCTACTTCATAAAGGGCGCTGGCGGCAGCGCTTCCCAGAAACTTCTTGCGGATGTGGGCGGCAACTCTGGGCGAACCTGGGGCGCGGACGATATCGAGCAGAGGCTGGACGAGGCCCACAAACTTGGCTTGACGCTCACTGTGGGCATCTGGCTCGAGCATCCCCGTCACGGCTTTGAATACAACAACGCCGATCAGGTCAGCGAACAGTATGAAAAAGCCAAGGCCGCGATCCTGAAGTACAAGGATCACCCTGCGCTGCTCATGTGGGGCATTGGCAATGAGATGGAAGGCGAGGGCAATGACGCCGCGATCTGGTCCGCGATCAACAATATTGCATCAATGGCAAAGCGCCTCGATCCCAACCATCCGACCATGACCGTGGTCGCAGAGATGGGCGCGGAAGGTCAGAAAGTCAAGAACATACACCGTCTCTGTCCCGACATCGACATCATCGGCATCAACAGTTATGGCGGCGGCCCTTCCGTCGCAGAACGGTACAAGAAGTTTGGCGGCACCAAGCCCTATGTCCTCACCGAGTTTGGCCCCAACGGCACATGGGAGATCGGTCGTAACGACTTCGGTGCTCCCAACGAACCGACCAGCACCCAGAAAGCCGAGGCCTATCGCACGACCTATCAGAAGTCCGTGCTCGGCGCGAGCGGGACGTGCCTGGGGGCGTACGCCTTCACCTGGGGCAATAAGTTCGAAGCCAGTGCCACATGGTTTGGCATGCTCCTCCCCGACGAAACCCGCCTCGCTGCCAGCGATGTCATGAGCGAGTTCTGGACGGGCAAACTCCCGAGTAATCGCGTGCCCGCCATCAATGCTTTCGCCTTCAAAGGCCCCGATCGCGGCAAGCCGGGTGACACCCTGACGGTCACACTCACCGTCAAGGACCCCGAGAACGACCCGCTCAAGGCCGAGTGGGTGCTCCTCCGCGAAACCACGCAGTATGAAACCGGTGGCGACTTCATGACCACGCCCGAGCAACTCGCCGCTGCGATCAGCAACATGAGTCTCACTGGCGCAACCATCACCCTGCCCCAGCAACCGGGCGTGTATCGCGTATACGCGTATGTCCGCGATGGCCAGGGTGGCGGCGCAACCGCAAGCATGCCGTTGCAGTGCAAGTAAGTCCAGAGCTTGCTATGGTTTTCCTCTTATCGACGAAAGCGGGTCTCTACTGATCGTGAAGGCTACAAGGCCCCTCGGCGAACTTCAGCAGAAATCTGTCGATATCACATGGGTAAACCGCCCGTTCACAGACTGTCTGGCTTGACCGCTACCCTTGAGCGTCATGAAAGTGGACCCTCACAAAAGCGACGAGCGACCAGACCAAGCCTTGACTGATTCCGCATCAATGACACCGTTGCTCGAACGAGTCAGTGCGGGCGACGAGCAGGCAGTGAGCGAGTTATACCAACGGGTCTATCGATCGCTGCGAGCGATGGCCGCGCAGCACATGGGGCATGAGCGTGTCGGGCACACCCTGCAGCCCACGGCTCTGGTACACGAGGCGTATGCCAAACTATTCGGAGCTGGTGCCGAGGTTCGTTGGAATGACTCCGCCCACTTCTTCCGTACCTGTGCCCAGTGCATGCGACGAATCCTGGTCGATCACGCGAAAGCACGGAATCGAGTCAAGCGGGGGGGCGATGTCGCCCGTGTTGAAGGTGGGACATGGCTGGCAGACTTGCAGTGTGGAGCGATCGAATTGGCCCGCGATGGTGATCCTGCGACTTTTCTGGCCGTCGAGGAAGCGATTTGTCGCTTGGAGGAGGAAGATCGGGAAGCGGGCGAAGTCGTGCGACTTCGATACTTCGCCGGACTCACCGAAGAGGAGATCGCCCGGGGTCTAGGACTGTCCGAACGGACAGTGCGAAGGCGTTGGACGTTTGCAAAGGCATGGTTGTTCGAGGTACTCAAGGCACACGATCGGCCCGAGATCACATGAATGCAAACCAAGAGCAAGCCGGATGAGCGAATCGGAATCTCCAAAGCCCGACGCACCCCAGGAGCAAGTTCCTGGTGGCTCTTCATTGAGTGACATTGTCGGTGAGGCGGGCGAACTTGAACCCTCGCAGCGTGATGTCTTTCTGGTTCGAGCCTGCGCCGGCGATGCAAACTTACTAGAGCGGGCAAGGATGCTCGTGCGTTCGCATGAGGAGGCTCAGAACGCTGGATTCTTTGCTCAGCCCACAGCAACTTCGTTAGGAGGCTTGTTCCAGAGCAGTGTCCAGAGCTTGGAGCCCGGTGCCACGCTCGGGTTCTACACAGTCGTTCGATGTGTCGGTACTGGCGGGTTCGGTGAGGTTTATGAAGCGACGCAAGACAGACCCATCCAGCGGCGCGTCGCGATCAAGGTCCTGCGAATCGGCATGGATACTCCCCAAGTTGTGGCGCGATTCGAGAGCGAGCGCCGAGCGTTAGCGATGATGGATCATCCGGGCATCGCCAAGGTGCTCGACGCAGGCACAACGCCCAAAGGCCTCCCCTTCGTCGTCATGGAGTTTGTGGACGGCCAGCCCCTGATGCACTTCTGCAACCAGCAGCAATTGGGCATTCGTGAGCGTCTCTCACTGGTGGTGCAGGTATGCAGAGCGTTGCAGCATGCGCATGTCAAGGGCATCATCCATCGAGACATAAAGCCCAGCAACATCCTCGCTTGCATGCAGGATGGCAAGGCCATCACGAGAATCATTGACTTCGGCATCGCCAAGGCAATCGAGCATGTTGCAGCCGCGCGAACTGCATTTACCCGCGATAAACAAATGATCGGTACTCCAGAGTACATGAGCCCTGAGCAGGCTGGCGCCGCTCCAGACATTGACACACGCAGCGACATCTATTCCCTTGGCGTTGTGCTGTACGAATTGCTTGCCGGAGTTGGGCCCTTTGATTCCAAGAAACTACGCTCCGCCGCCTTTGCCGAGCTCGAACGAGTTCTTCGTGAGGACGATCCGCCCAAGCCAAGCACGCGATTGAGTGCGATGTCTGAAGCGAGCCAGAAAGACAGCACGCTCAGCGCGATTGCATCGCAACGCAAGATCGACCCCGCCGCGTTGCTTCGTGCCCTGAGAGGTGAGCTTGACTGGATCGTCATGCGCTGTCTGGAGAAGGATCGGGCCCGCCGCTACGAAAGCGCCTCTGCGTTAGGCGACGACCTTGAGCGATACCTCCGCGACGACCCGGTGTTGGCGCGGCCTCCCTCTCGCACCTATGAAGCTCTCAAGTTTGCCAAGCGACATCGCGTAGGACTCACCGCCGCAGGAGTCGCCTTGCTCTCTCTGGTCGTGGGCCTTGGTGTTTCTTTGGCATCGCTCCAGCGTGCCCGCCAGGCGGCGAAGCGCGCCGAGACCGCTCGTGCTGAAGAGCGCACAAGCCGCGAAAGGGCCGAGCAACAGGCACGCAAAGCCCAAGCCGCCTCCGAGTTCCTCGAGAACGTGCTCTCCTCCGCAGATCCGGACCTCGGAGGCCCCGACTTCACCGTTCGGGCTGCGCTCGAGCAAGCCGTGGCCCAGCTTGAGGGTGGTGAACTCACCAAGGAACCTGAAGTCGAGGCTATTTCTCGCCGCGCGATCGGCATGTCCTTGCTCGCGCTGGGTGCAGAGGACGAAGGTGCCAGCCAGTTACTGCGAGCAGTGGACCTTTCCGCTACGCCAGGATTTGACCCCATTGATAGAGCCCGATGTTTGTTCATGCACGGCGTCGCATTATTCCGCCAGGAGCATTACCAGATTGCAGATTCGCGGTTCAGCGAGGCGATCTTGATTCTGCGTGGGCAGGTGGGAGAGGACGCGGAGCGTGAATTGTTGTCGTGCCTGACCCTGCGTTCATCCTCGTTGTTCTGGCTCGATCGCGCCGACGAAAGCCGTCAGGCGTTCAATGAGGCTGGCACGCTTTCCGCCCGGTTGTACGGAACCGATTCTGTTGAGTACACCGATTTGTTCTGTAGTCAGGCCGCAGGTATCCACTCCAACCCACGCGACTTGCAGCCGCTTCGCAACTCGATCGCGGCCCATCGACGTACCTATGGCCCCAACCACCCGCGTCTGGCTCGCAGGCTTGGAACGCTCGGATCGAGTTTGTTGTTCACAAGCGACCTGAACGGCATGGTCGATGCATTTGAAGAATCGATCCGAATTTATGAACACGCCTTTGGTCCGCGAAGTCGGCGAGTTGCCAGCGTCCGCTACGATTTAGGCAGCGGATTCAACTCTTTTGGAGCCTTTGATGAGGCACGCCAGCAACTTGAGCCCGCTGCCGAGTTGCTCCGTGAGTCGCTCCAAGCCAACGATGCTTCGCTACTGATGCGTATTGAACTCGACCTTGGTCTGATAGAGTATCGATCCGAACGATTTGAGGCAGCCGAACGCCACTTCCGTGCTTCCGCAGAGGCCGGGCAGTCCCGTTCGAACGAGGCCTTAGGCTTTATTCGTTTCGGTGCGTCGGCGTGGCTCGCGGAAACTCTTCTCAAACTCGATCGCCCTGATGAAGCCCGAGCAGTTGCCCAGGCTGTCTATGACGCACGCGACCAGTTCACCCAGGCCGACTGGCAGGGAGTCTTCGCACAGAGCACACTGGGCGAATTGCTCACGCGCGATGGCAAGTTTGCCCAGGCCGAGGCAATGCTCGCCCCGGCCGCGGAGCGTGTCGGCACCATGTTCTACTTCCGTGGTGGCCGTCAAGCGATCATGGTTCTAGAGCGGCTGATTACCCTCTACGAGCGATGGGAGAAGGCAGAGCCCAACCGCGGATATATTGAGCGAACCGCTCCCTATCGCGAGATATTGACGCAAAGACGCGAACGCCTGGCCCAAAGGATCAAGGACTACGAGACCAAACTCGCTGCATTCCGCGCTGCGCGAGCCACCAAGGGTTCTTGAGGTTTTCGTCCAAAGTATCGCCTTCCAAAGAGTTTCTCCCAATTATGGCCGGTTCGCGGCGTTTTCATCGCTGTATTTCTATGACGTGGCGACGGGTGTGGCCGCGATCCGTACAAGGAGCGAAACGATGTATAGCGAGCGTGGATCACAATATAGATCACAGTGTAAAAAAACTTTGATAGGCTTTGCCGCCTTGGCGGGGCTGGCGACCAGCGTGCTTGGACAGTTGCAACCGGTCCCACTGGCGCAGGTGATGAACTTGCCCGTGGTCGATCAGGCAATCGGGGCGGACGGCGCGCAAGGCCTCGAAGCAGTCACGCCCAAGCAGCCAATCCAACCACTTTCAACACTCCTGGGTGTAGCGCTGCCTGCAAACATGCCCACGCAGGAACTCCCCCTTCTCGACACTACCCGTTACATTGAAGAAGATGCCCAGTCCTCTGGCGCGCTCCGCGAGGGCATCACCCGCGATCTTCCGGGCTTTGATGTGGCCATGGGAGAGTGGCTCGCGGTTCCAACTGGCGGCTGGCTCTGGGTCATGGATGTCAAACTGCCCGGCGCATTCGGTGTCCGCCCGCATCTGTCCGACCTTAATCTGCCCGAAGGCGCACAGATGGTCGTTTACGACCCAATCGTGCAGGACAACCTGCCCGATCCGTATGTGAATCGCGGCCCGCTCAACACGGGCGAGTGGTGGGCGTGGACCAGTTGGAGCGACACCGCACGCATCGAGGTCTACTACCCGCCCGAGAGCGGTGAAGCAGCTTTCGCCAACAACTTTGTGATCGACAAGGTCGGGCATATGTATCGCAACCCCGCGACGGGCGGCGTGACAACATTCGACGACCGTGAACTCAACTGCCACCAGGACGTGTCGTGCTTCTCGGGCTGGAACGACGTGCGGAACTGCGTGGGTCGCATGAGTTTCCAGATCGGCAGCGGATTCTTCGCGTGCAGCGGCGCGATGATGAACAACACTAGCACCGACTTCACGCCGTACTTCATGACGGCCCGTCACTGCCTGGAAGACAACAGCCAGGCGATCAACTCGCTCGAAGTCTATTGGTTCTTTCAGAGTTCCTCCTGCAATGGAGTTCCGCCAGCGATCGGCTCCGTGCCCCGCAGCGTGCGAAGCACGTACGTGCTGTCGACCTCGCAGACGGATATGAGCATGGTGATGATCGAGGGTGTGGTTCCGCGAAACCTGTGGTGGACCGGCGCATCGCTCCAGTCAGGACTGGGGGGCGGAACGCAGGTGGTGGGCATCCACCATCCGGATGGCACGTTCAAGCGACTGTCAAACGGCGCTGTGTCGGGCGATTCCTCATGCGGAGCTACTGGCCTTACGCAAGGGTCCAGGGTTCCCTGGACGGGCGGGACCACCGAGCCGGGCTCTTCGGGCTCGCCTTTGTTCCTGACCAACGGTGCTGTCGTGGGCGTTCTATCCTGTGGCAATGGCCCCCCCTTCACTTGCTCCGATCGCGTTGCCTACTACGGACGCTGGGGCACATACAACAACACATGGGCGACATTCATCCAGAATCCAGGCTCCGACGACAGCAACGAAAACAACGACATATGTACCACCGCGACCAACCTCAATATCTACTTCAATGGCACCCTCTACTCGCAGATTGTCAAGGTTAACGACGAGGATTGGTTCCGCGTCAGTGTGCCCGGCTTCGGGTCCTGTTCGTTCAATGCCGTGTTCACCAACGCCGATGGCGATATCGATATGTCGCTGCGAGATGGTTGCAGCGGAGCCTTCCTAGGCACTTCGACCAGCACCGGTAACAGCGAAACGATCACCTGGAACAACCCAGGTGCAACCGCTCGTGAGGTCTACCTGCGCACGTATCTCTTCAACGATACCCGCAACATCTACTACCTCAACTTCTCCCGCTCTGGTCCCAGTGCTCCAGCCAACAACGCGTGCAGCAACGCTCAACCCATTACTGTTGGCGATCAGCCTCAGACCTTCTTTGGTACCACCTTTGGAGCCAGCACGGACGGCAACGCTACCTGCGGCACGAGCAGCGCCAGCCCAGATGTCTGGTATCGCTTCACACCCAGTTGCACGCAGACAATCAGCATCAATACCGCAGGCAGCGCGTACGACACCGTGATCTCGCTGCACAGTGGTGCTTGCGGTAACGTGTTGCAGGTTGCATGCAACGACGATGTATCGCCCGGAACGCTCTGGTCAAACATCCAGGCCCAGGTGATCGGCGGCACATCCTACTACATCCGCGTTGCCGGATACAACGGCCTCTTTGGCAGCTACCAACTGAACTTCGACACGGTCCGTCCCAGCAACGACAATTGCGCAAACGCGATTGACCTACCCGAGGGTTCGTACGCCTTCAACAACTGTGCATGTACCACGGATGGACCTCCCGACGATGTCTGCCTCGCCTTTGGCAGCAACCAAATCTTCAAGGACTTCTGGTTTGCATGGACAGCGCCTTGCTCTGGTCTCTTAGACTTCAACACTTTTGGCTCCGCCTTTGATACCAAGATCGCGGTCTATGCCAATGGTGACAACTCCAGTTGTCCCTCGGGTCCAAACTCCGCCATCGTCTGTAACGATGACATCAACACACAGTTCGAGTCACAGGTTGTCTTCGCAACCGTTCCGGGGCAGCGCTACATCCTTCGCATCGGCTCTTACGCCGCAGGCATCGGCGCGCCAGGCATCGCTACCTTTAGTTTTACACCCGATTCGCCCCCCGCCGACAGTGCCTGCTCAGGCGCAACGCCCATCACCCTCGACGAAAACAATACCTGGAGCAATGGCTGGTACACCTGTGCCTATCCGACTGCGGGCTTCACCGAGGCTTGCATCGGCGCCGATGGCCAGTTTTACAACGATCGTTGGTTCACGGTCTCACTTCCATGCGATGGAACCATCGACTTCAACACGCTCGGATCCGGTGTCGACACCCGTATCGGCCTTTATGTAGATTGCCCAACCGGTCCCGATACCCTGATTGTCTGCAACGACAACATCGATGAGAACAACAACCAGTCCCAGTTGATCACTTCTGTGGTCGGGAACTATCCCTATCTGCTCCGAGTCGGCAACTGGTCCGAGGCAGCATCGGGTGGCCTCTTTGCTAACGTCGTCTTTACGCTAGGCCCGGACTGTTCGCCCGTCGTCTGCGACTCCATCGACTTCAACAACGACGGCAGCCTCTTTGATCCGACCGACATCGATGCCTTCCTCAGCGTCTTCGCCGAGGGACCATGCATTCCCGACGACGCGGTCTGCAACGACATCGACTTCAACAATGACGGTAGTCTCTTCGACCCCTGCGACATCGACAGCTACCTGCTGGTCTTTGCCGAAGGCCCCTGCACGCTTTGCGGGCAGTAAGCCAGAACAACAATCTCTACAGAGTCTTACTTCGAGATGACTTCGCAACGGACCAGCCACCATGGCTGGTCCGTTTTCATTCGTGGCTTCATCAGATATTCAACGCATGCAAACAACAACGCTGCTGCACATGTAGCGATCGCTCAAGACTGGCTGTAACGCGAGATTCAAGCCGAGGTCGAGCCGTTGCTCCCGTTTCGGATGACTTCAGTAAGACTGGAGTCGAGTGAGGCCGCCCGAGTGGTTGATGCCTGAACCGATAGTCCCGTGGGTTCGATCAGCGAACGTCCATTCGTTTCGATCACTCGCTTATACCAGGCCGCACTGAGCTTGGGCGTGCGTTTCTGTGTCGCGTAGTCAACATATACCAGGCCAAACCGCTCGCGGTACCCTTCCGCCCATTCAAAGTTATCGAGAATGCTCCAGTGGAAGTAGCCGCGAACATCCGCGCCATCCTGAATCGCGCGATGCAGTTCACTGAGATAGCGCCTCGTGTAATCGATGCGCTGCGGGTCCAGCACTTGCCCATGCGAATCGACCCAGTCGAGGTTGCACATGCCATTCTCGGTGATGACAACCGGTAGGCGATACCGCTCCCACAGGAACCTCGCGCCCCAGCGCAGCGCTTCCGGCGCGACATTCCAGTGCATGCTGTTGCGAGCACGTCCCGGCGCGCTGCTCACCGGCGCGGGCGTGCCATCCGCTTTCACCGCACCGCCCGAGTAAATGTTCACGCCATAGAAATCAATCGGCTGACGAATCAGGTCCATGTCGCCCGCAGGGAACGATGGAGCATTAGTCCCGTACATGCGCAACCCATCCTCCGGATAGCACCCAAAGCAAACCGGATCGGAGAACCAGGTGTTGTTCCAAAGATCAGTCTTCTTGACCGCAAACGTCGCGGCTCGTGCCGCTTCGACTTCGTCGGGGTCTTCCGTGACAGGAAAACTCACGTGTCCGACCGGAGCCCAACCGATCGTCGGCTGCTTGCGGGCCGCGGCGCGAATAGCCTGCACGCACCGTCCGTGCGCACGCAATGTGTTGTGCCCGGCAAGCAAAGCCTCTTTGAGTGGTAGTTTGATTCCCGGCGCGTGCGTGCCATCAACATGCCCAAGTTGCAGATAGACCTGTGGCTCGTTGATCGTCATCCAATGCGTCACGCGATCGGACAAGCGTTCGACGACACGAGTGGAATACTCACCAAACCACTCCGCGCTATCGCGATTCAGCCAGCCACCCTTGTGGTATAGGGCGAGCGGAAACTCCCAGTGAAAGAGCGTCACCCAGGGCTCGATATTGCGTTCAAGCAGCGCGTCGATCAGTCGGTCGTAGAATTCCAGGCCACCCTGATTGATCGCGCCCGCACCCTCGCGCATCACGCGAGGCCAGTTGATCGACAGGCGATACGCCTTCAGTTTCATGTCCGCCATGATCTGGACATCTTCCTGATAGCGTCGATAGTGATCGCACGCGACCTGGGGCGTGTGCCCTTCATGCACGCCATCTGGCTTGCGACAGAACGAGTCCCAGACGCTCTCGCCGCGAAGATCGGGCGAAGATCCCCCCTCGATCTGGAGCGATGACGATGCCGCCCCCCACACAAACGCAGGCGGAAAAACGGGCGGATTCTTGGTGTTGGAAGTAGGCATCAATGATCAACCTTTGACAGCGCCGCTGGTCAATCCTGCGACGAAGTCTTTCTGGAGCAGGAGGAATAACGCGGCAACCGGCACGATCGAGGCGAGCGTCCCCGCCATCACCAGGCCATAGTCCTGGTAGTAGGTGTTCTTCAACTGTGAAATCGCAACAGCCAACGGGAACTTGCCGGGCGTCTGCATCACGATCTGGGGTGTCAGGAAGTTGTTCCAGACTCCAAGGAACGTGATGAGCAGGAACGCCGAGGCCATCGGTTGCAGCAATGGCAACGCGACGCGCCAGAAAGCACCGACCTCGCTGCACCCATCCATGCGAGCCGCCTCGATCAACTCCTTGGGCACGCTGGTCAGCGTCGCCTGACGGAACAAGTACACACCAAAGGCAGGAGCAAGCGCAGGTAGGATCAGGCCCAGCATGCGGTCAAGCAATCCCAAGTGGTACAGCACTTCAAACCCCGGGGCAAGCAGCAGCGGCGGAGGAATTACCAGCGCCGCGAGCACCACCCACTGCACCCATTGCCTGCCCTTGAATGACACTCGCGCAAGCGCATACCCGCCCATAGCGCAGAACAGCGTCGCCAACGTTGCAATCACCGACGACAGCAGCGTCGAATTGAGCGCGGCACGGGCAAAGCCGCCCCTCGCGAACAGTGTACGAAAATTGTCCAGCGTCAAGCGATCCCACGCGATACCCAGAAGTCCCTCGCCACGCGGCAGGAATGGCGACGTGAAGAAGTCCTGATTCGACTTGAACGCAGCGCAGACAAGCCAGATGAAGGGCAAGCCCACCAGAATGGTCACCGGCACCAGCACTCCATAGGCCCACAGATGTTTCGAGGAACCACGCTTCATGCTCGCGCTCCTTTCGGCATCGTGCCGCGATCCGCGAGCACACGCTGCGCCACCCCAAAGCACGCAAGCACGAGTGCTAGCATCCATCCAATCGACGATGCATATCCAAGATCGCCCGTCTGAAAGCCGGTCTGGTACAAGTACATCACGAGCGTCAAGCCATCGTTGTTTGGCCCGCCCTTGCCATTGAGTAGGATGAACGGCAACTCGAACAACTGGAAGTTGCCAATGATGCTCAGGAGAATCACAAACGTTGCAATTGGTTGGATCGCTGGCCAGGTCACATGTCGGAATCGTGACCATGCGCCCGCGCCGTCCAGGCGTGCTGCCTGCTCAAGCTCCTCGGGCACGCTTTGCAGCGCCGCGAGGAAGTACACCATATTGAAGCCAGTGAATTGCCACGCTGTTGCGATGACCAGCGCAGGCATGATGCCCTGTTCCACCCATGCAAAATCAAGGTCCCAGCCCATGATCGCATGCAGGAACTGGTTGATAAGACCCGTGCGTTTCTCCATCAAGAGCGAGAAGATCATACCTGTGAAAACGACGCCCACGAGCACCGGCGCAAACAGCACCAAACGCATGAAGTTGCGACCGCGCAGTCCTGGTCGATTGAGCAGCATCGCCAGGCCAAGCGCCAAAGGCATTTGTACCAGCACGCTCAGCAGCGTGAACACCGCAGTGTTTCGCAGAGCTTTCCAAAAGAGCGGATCACGAAACAACTGATAAAAATTGTCAAGTCCGACAGATCGTGCCGTGCCAGGGCCAAAGGTCTGCTGTGTCGCCAATCGTCCCGCACTGAGCAACGGATACAGCGTGAAGACCAGAAAGCACACAACAAATGGCGCGACCAGCAACCAGCCGTGCATTTTCATGCCCTGCGAGCCGAGCTTCGTTCGTCTTTCTGGTAGCTCCTCCATTGCGATGCTCATCGCAAATCCCCCGAGGTCGAGACCGACTCTCGTTCGCTGTAGAACCGATTGCGCCGCACATGCTGCATCACATCGCGTTGCGCTTCGACAAGTAATTCTTGGGCCTTGGGCAGCAGTTGCTCGCGAGCAGTGATGCCCGACTTGATGGCATACGCGGATAACTGCGAAGCCGCGGCTTGCATCCGCACGTTCGCGAGTTGCGCAAATGGCGAGTTGAATCGATCAGGCACCTGATCGGCGAGATTGATGTACGTGCGTCCTGGTGCCTGCCCACGGAAAAATGGATCGGGCTGATCGTACATCGGATCGGTCCAGTATTCGCGAACTGGCGACACAATGTCACCTTCCTTATACAACTTCGTGGCCACATCGCGAGAAAGGTACAGGTGCTTGGCCATCTCCCACAGCCGATCCTGATGATCCGCAGTTCGAGCGATGCCCAGCATGGATCCACCCCAAACGCTCGTCCGCCTCCCACCAGCATCCCACGCGGGCAGTGGCATCAATTTGACCTTGCCACTCAACTGCGGCATTTCCTTGCGCCACACGTTGCACATCCAATCGGGCACAAACGATGCAATCACAAAGCCATCGATCAAAAGTTGATTGCCCGAAGCGTTGAAGTACGGAGCATCGCCCGCGATGCCCTCTGAGCCACGAATCCAATCGATTGCCTGCGCCAGTACACGTGCGTTCGCTGGATGGTCCAGCATCGGCACCCCGCCGCTATCCACTAGTCCCCCACCAGCCTGAAGCGTCAAAATCTCGAATGAGGTGTCGTGCGTTTCCCAGAGGTTGAGCAGATGCCGATCGGTCCGGCGCTTGCCCGATGCGTCCAGCAGCAAGGGCGAAAGCACACGCACAAAATCATCCCATGTTTCTATTTGAGCAACATCGATCCCCGCTGCCTCAACGATGTCAGCCCTATACCCCAGCATCACCGGATGTAGATCGTGTGGAATCCCGAAAATCCGCCCCTGCATTGTCCAGGGCTTGAAAGCGGCGGGATGTATGCGCTCCCGCAGCCCGTCCCTCTCAACCAGCGACGTGATGTCCGTGAAGCCAACCGATTCCAAAGGGCCAGCAAACGCGCGAGCGGACATCGCTCTTTCTACTTCAAGCAATTCGGCACTAGGCACGCCAGACATGAACGATGAAAGCAAACGCTGCTCCATCGCCTGAATACCCAATAGCGACAGCACGATTGGTTGATCCGGATGGTCACGGTTCCAGTCATTCGTCAGCGGCACATACATCTCGTGGTGCAGCCGCGCAAACGTCCACATCCGTGTTCCATCCCTGCTCCGCACTGGAAAAGAGGCCGCGAACAGCACAGATGCCAGCGCGAGCGAGAGCATGATGATCGCGCCCAGCCACCGCGGGCGGGCGGAACCATCAGAAGATGCAGGTGCGTTGGGCGTCAAAGCGATAGAACTCTGTTGAACAATCTGAAACGTGCTATCCCTACGACAAGCGATGACGCGAAGCCCATGGTGAGAACCCGCTCATGGCACGTTGATTCTTTCGTCGATGGTTGACCAGTACACTTTCAGAGTACTCTTGTTGTCCGTCCCCACCAGATCACTGTACTTGTTCTGCTGGACGTGTCCGTCAACCATGGTCAGGTTCACGCCGCCGGTCTTGTCGGTCGCCTTGCCCTTCTGACGCGGATGGCGGTAGTAGGGGAGGAAACTTCTAAGTTCGCTCTGTGTAGTCTGAAGCAGTTCCGGCGCTGCCCCAACCCACAAGTTTGTTGAAGAGCCGGCATCAACCCCGTTACCACCACCAAATCGCTGCCCGGGGAATCCGAACTGTCCTACATCACCAGTCGCAAACCACTTGATCGGATCGCGTGCATTCGCGTTGGATATCTCGGATGGGAATAGCCCCCACGCTTCCGATAGCAGCATTGTGTTGCTCGAATTGGCAACTGTTGTATCAAAGCCCTTGCCGAAGATTGCTTGGCTGGGCAGGGCCCCGGGTGCGAAAACACGAATCGGAGTCGAACTCGACGCGGGCGTCCAAGCCCCCGCACTGCTCGCCCAGAAGTTCATGGCGTAGGAACGACCCGCCGCGAGATGATTCGGACAGATCATGATGCCCCCGCCCACCGTGTTGTTGCGGCTGTTGTTAGGCGAAATATTGCTCGTGTCATATTGAGGCAGGTACTTGCCGATGCGAACCTCGTCGTACCAGATCATGCTCAACTTACCCGTCTCCCGGTCCGGAATGTTGTTCAGAATGGGGGGAAACTTGCCGTTGTAGTCATTCGAGTAAAAGTGCAAACCCTGCCCCAGACCCCGCAGATTGGCCTGGCACTGAATGTTCCGTCCAGACTCCCGGGCCTTGCCCAACGCCGGCAGCAGCACGCCAATCAGCAGCGCGATGATCGCAATCACCACGAGCAACTCGATAAGCGTGAACGCTCGCCCGCTGCGGGCGCATCGTTGTTCTGTGCCGAGGCGGAGAGCGTGCATTATGGAGTGTGCCATATCTTCAGATTCCTCGTCGCGTCCCACGCGACTTTTTCCGCGATCAATCAACCGCGAGTTCCTGACCTGTCACGCCACTGGCGTAACCACTTCGTGACGTATCGCCTGCGCCATCAGACGCGGGTCGGTTGTTCCAAGGTTCTTTGCAATGCTGCCCAATGACCTGTCGGTCACTAGCCCCTGCGTCCCGCTCCAGACACATGCCCCCGAATCTCCCGATTCAAACAAGTAGATCGATGTCGCTGGCACACCAACCGCGCACGAAACCCCCACAACAATCCAGCGTTCCGTCTTGGCTCGCACAAGCACTGTGCCCGCAAGCGTCCGAACCGATACATCACTCACTTCTCCCAGCAGATCAACCGATTCGACAACCCCGTCGATCACGCCAGCAAATCCGCCCGCGGCAAGCAACGGATCAACCGTTTCGTTGATAACGCTCCCCGAAGCCGCAAGCGCCAATCCGGTGGGACGAACGCCCATCACACACGAACCTTGCGGTGCATGTTCTGGCAGTCGCATCGTTGCCTGCCCGACCTTGATCTCGCGCCCGCTGCGGGTGGCCGCACCCACCGCAGCCTCCAGAAAGTTCATCGCGGGCGTGCCGACAAATCCCGCAACGAAACGGTTGGCAGGTCGTAGAAAAAGATCCAAGGGCGAAGCGCATTGCTGCAACCGTCCCTTGGCCATCACCGCGACCATGTCCGCGAGGCTCATCGCCTCCTCCTGATCGTGCGTGACATACAAACTGGTGATCTTCACCCGCGCGTGCAGGTTCTTGAGTTCACGCCGCGTCTGCGCGCGAAGGCGAGCATCCAGGTTTGAAAGCGGCTCATCGAACAGGAACACCTTGGGCTTTCGAACAATCGCCCGCGCCATCGCCACCCGCTGACGCTGCCCGCCAGAAAGTTGCGCCGGGCGTCGATCAAGCAACTCGCTCAGTTCGAGCATGGCCGCAACCTCGCGCACCCGTTCGCCCCGCGTCTCTTTCGCAACCCCCTTCATCACCAATGGAAACGCGATGTTCTCTCGCACGGTCAGGTGCGGGTACAACGCATAATTCTGGAAAACCATAGCGACATCGCGGTCCTTGGGAACCATGTCGTTCACGCGCGTGCCATCGATCAAGATGTCACCACCCGTGATGTCCTCTAGACCGGCGACCATCCGCAGTGTTGTGCTCTTGCCGCAGCCCGAAGGCCCAAGAAGTACGCAGAACTGCCCGCTAGACACCGTCAGCGAAACACCCCGGACAACCGGAGTGCCGTCGCCGAAAGTCTTCTCGAGATTGCGAAGCTCAACACTTGCCATAGATTCTCGATGTCTCACTCAGGCTTGACAGGGCCCCTCGCCAAACACGCGCAGGAATGCCTCGATATCAGCAGGATCAAACTCTGCACCGTCGTT
Source organism: uncultured Phycisphaeraceae bacterium (assembly GCA_964425995.1). GTDB lineage: Bacteria > Planctomycetota > Phycisphaerae > Phycisphaerales > UBA1924 > BJHL01. Next base: position 6,412 of record CAYRPC010000001.1, on the reverse strand, counting down.
GTTGAAGTCGCGATCGTTGCAGGTCGCGGGTTCAGGAACGCACGGCCCCTCGCTGAAGACGCTCAGGAATGCCTCGATGTCCTGAGGATCAAACAGCCCGCCATCGTTGTTGAAGTCGATCGAATCGCAGCCCGCCACAGAACGCACGACCTGCAAGTCGTCCCACCAGACCGCTCCCGTAGCCTGCTGAGACCCTTGCGTATGCAACGCGATAATTCGGACCTTGGTCGTGTTCGCCGGTGCGACACCCTCGACCGAACGCTGGAGCCATTGGCCAGCCGCATCGTTGCGAGTCAGCATCGGACTGAGCACCTCAGCGAGCAACTGATCGCTCGCGCCCCGGAACTCGATCTTGAGTTGCGACGAGTTGCCGGTCCCGATGCGATCCCACGTCGGGCTTTGCACCCACCCGCTTACCATCCAACTCTGCCCCGGCTCAGCGACCAGGTCCTGATACGCGCCCGAAACGTTGTTAGGCCCGTTGAAGTTGCCATAGAGTTTCAAGGCCGCGGGGCCCTGCCGACTCAGTTGCGTGCTGCGGAACGAATTGCCCCATTCAGTCCAAACCACCGGGCTCGCGCTGTTGGTTGCCTCGCTGGTTTCAAATCCGCTGTTGCCCAGCAGTGGCTCGGTCCATTGCGAAACCCGCACATAATCCACCTGGAATCGCTGCGGGAAAACCGTGGTTGCATTGGGATATCCGGGCCAGAACCCGCCCACGGCGGTGTTCAGAATAATGTACATGGGATCTTGTGGAATCTGGTCGCGATGCGTTGCAATCAGCGTTCCATTGACGAAAAATTCAACGCGATCTGGCCACCATTCGCACGCAAAAACGTTGTACGTCGTGGAGAAGTCAGGCCCATCCCATTGCGATGTCTGGTACGCGTGGGTGTTCACCGTGCCCCAGTGATTCGAGGCATAGGTCCGTGTTGGCTGGTGCCCCAGCATCTCCATGATGTCGATCTCGGGTGGCCATGTGTTGGTCGCTGGCAAGAGCCAGAAGGCCGGCCAAAGGCCCTGCGTCCGGGGCAGCCGCCCACGCATCTCGAACTTGCCATAGTGAAACACCCGCTTGCCCATCGTGTCCATGCGTCCCGACGTGTACGCCCGCCCGCCGCGAGGCGTGTTCGTGCTCGTGATCGTCATCAGGCCGTTTGCAACCGCAACCGCGCTGGGATGGTAATACTGCGCTTCCCCGTTGTGGGGCCAGGCGGTGTCGAGCACGTTCCAGGAATCCGCAGCCAACTGCGTGCCTTGGAACTGTTCATTCCAAACCACGTTCCATGTTCCCTGACCAAGGCACGCCGAAGCGCACCCGACAATTGAAGCCATGAGGAGCGAGCGAGTGATGTTTCTGGAGGCGGTGTTCTTCATGCGGAACTCCCAAACGACGTGATCGACTGGACAAAAAAAGCGATGCAGGGCCTTCGCCATGCATCGCCGAAGAAGGGAAGACCATTCTCGGTGCAAACAAATCGTTGCGAAATTGATTGCATGCTCATGACCATACTGATTTGTTTCAACATTGACCCTGGATCTTGTACCTGTATCTTGCACCCTAGGTATTGCACCCTAGATATTGAACCATCTATCCCGCCGATTCCTTCACAGATCACGCCCCGCCTCCAGGCCGCCTCACCTTCAACTCGACTTTGTTTTCTTCAACTTGCGAGGAGCCGATAGCACCGACTTTGCCTGCGGCGTTGCCTCAACAACTCCGTCGCCTTTCAAATCTCCGGGCGAAACCGTCGTGCCGTTGACCTCAAACGTAGTGCGAAGCTGCTTACGAAGCGTGTGCCGCAGTCCCGTGGACAAAGTCTGCGTGAGCCACGACGCCGCCTCATACCCCAGCGCCGACGCGTCTTGGCTGATAGCAGACATCCGGGGCCACACATGCGAACGAACATCGCTGTCATCCATACCAACCAGGGAGAGGTCTCGCGGAATCACAAGTCCGAGTTCCTGAGCCCTTCGCATAATGCCCAGCGCCGTCATCGGGTTGGTCGCAAAAACCGCCGTCGCGCGATCCCGCATTGACAAGATGCCGTCCACCACGCGCTCGCCCGCCGAGAAACTCGCGTTGTTCTCAAAAATCAACCGTTGATCGACCGTCATCCCCGCGACATGCAACGCATCGCCATAGGCCCTGCGCCGATCCGCATGGTCGCTGTCCGCCACATTGTGAATCGCCAGCGCGATGCGACGGTGCCCGAGCATGATCAGGTGTTCCATCGCTTTGCGACTGCTCTCGTACGAATCGCTGCGGACAAAGTTGACATTGGGATCATCGAAGTGCTCCGCGACCACCACCATCGGGAACTGCTCGCGAGCAATTTTCGTAATCATCGAATGGTCGTTGCGGAAGCACCGCAGAATCACTCCGCGAAGCCCCTTGCGCATGAACAGTTGCGTGAACGTCTCGTCGGGCGACTTGTCCCGACGAATGCTGACAAACTTCAGGTCAAACTGCCGCTCGTCCAGTCCTCGCATGATGCCGCTGAGCAGCGCCGGCTCGAAGGAGCCGTACTCTGTTTGGACCGGCTCATCGGGATAGGCAAGGCCGATCACATCCGTCAGCCGTGCGCCAACCCGTGGGAAATATCCCACCGAGTTCACCATGTCCAGCACGCGCTTCCGAGTTGTTTCGTCCACGTCCGGCCGGTTGTTGAGCACCCGTGACACCGTCGCGGCGGAAAGGTCCAACGACTTGGCGATTGCTCGAACAGAACTCACGGAACCTCCAGCGTTGACTCATCCATCAAAGTGGCGTGCCCCAATCCGCAAACAGCCGCCACGCGATCAGGATTAGGCAATTTACCAGAACTCCGGAACAGTTGCAAGCCTCAACCGGCCACCAGTCTTAAATTCCTGCAAATGGCTCACAGATTCTTTCGATCAGACCGCTTGGCCCAGTGCCGTCCAACCTCTCTATTGAAACAGTTGCAGTTGTTCCTGTTTTCCAGTAGACTGCCACTGAGATTTTGAACTCAGTAGTCATCGACCATCATCAATTTTGTAAGGAAAATGTTAGTATGATACCCCATTCACGCTCTCCAAAGCAATTGTCTTCTGCAACACTCCTCTTCACCTTCTTTGCCTTCGTGGTCGCTGTCACGCCCCTCGGTTGCACCACGAATGCTCCCGCAAAACAAGCAACCGGCACGCACCAAAGTCAACTGAAGTCACAGGCCTCCGCCGTGCGAAATCTGCTCATCCCGCCTGCTCGCCCAGGTCAGGGATGGGGCGTCTGCTACGGCCCTCACCGCGATGGCCAAACTCCCAACACCGGTCCCCAGCCCACCCGGGAACAGATCCGACAGGATGTCCACATCATGGCGCAACACTGGCGCATGGTCCGTATGTACGGCCAGGGAGAAGCAACTCAATGGGTCGCCGAGATCATCCGTGAGGACAAACTCCCACTAAAACTGCTCTCAGGTGTTTGGATCGCGGCGGAAATTCGACTCGACGACAAGGGCGAGACCGTTGCCATCGACGACAGCCTTGCAGAACAGAATCGCAAGCAAGTCTCCGATGCGATCAAGTTGGCCAATGATTTTCCGGACGTAGTGATGGCCCTGGGCGTAGGCAACGAGACGCAGGTTTCCTGGTCCGGATACCGCACGCCCGGTCACATTCTGCTCGCGTATATCAACCAGGTTCGTGCGGGCGTGCGCCAGCCGGTGACCACCTGCGATGACTTCAACTTCTGGAACAAGCCCGAAAGCAAGGCGATCGCCCAGGCATGTGACTTTATCGCCCTGCACGCCTACGCAATGTGGAATAAACAGTTGCTGCCCGATTCGCTGGCCTGGACCCGCGAACAGATCGCCAGCATCGAGGCCTATCACCCCGACCGCACGGTCATTCTCACCGAACTTGGCTGGGCCACGCAGAAAGGCACCGAGGGATATCAGGCCATCGGGATTGTGGCCGAACCAGGCGAAAGACCCCAAGAATTTTTCTATCGCACGCTCGAACACTGGGCAACCCAAGTCAATCAACCGTACTTCTACTTCGAAGCCTTCGATGAAAAATGGAAAGGTGGCAGTGCTCCCGATGAGGTTGAGAAGCACTGGGGTGTTTACGCCTCGGATCGCACACCAAAGTTGGTGATGCAAGTGCCATCGCGCGAGGGTAAAGCCCGGCAGTAGTCCCACAGCGACCACTATCAGCGTGAGCGCAAGTCTTTGCCGGGAGGACTTGATCCGGCAGATAACACGATAAGCGATTTTCCAAGACAATTCCGGAAAAGAGTCCTAGACAGAAGCCGCAGAATCCGGTAGGCTGTAGTTGTGTTTCCGAAACTGTTTCAGTAGTTTTTCAGAGGAGAGAGAAAATGAAGAAGACTTGTGCCGTTCTTTTGGCTGTTTGCGCTGGTGCATCCGTTGCCCAGGCAGTGGTTGTCAATGCTCCCGATGGCAGCGCTCCGTGGCTGGGATTCATGAACGTGTTCAACCGGCCTGCCGACGGCGGTGCGTTCCAATTTGCCAGCGGCTGGGGTGTTGGTGATCTGTCTGCAAGTTTCAGCCCCACCCAACTGACGCTTACGCCCAACAGCATCGGCGATCCCAACTCCTATTGGTATCTCCCTTCTGGTGGCCCCGGCTCGGCTGGCAACAAGATCATGGAAGCCAACCTGTATATCGAGACGGTCGATGTGCTCAACGGTCAAACTGTGAACTTCCAAGGTACGGTTCTTTCCAACACCCTCACCTCCGCACACGTGACCAACGCCTTCATCCGCGACTTCGCGCCCGATTTTTCCTCTTTCAATGAGACACTGGTTCAACTCACCGGCACTGGTGCATTTAGCATTAGCCTGGCCACTGATCCGGGCCTGGGTCGCCGTGTGCAGTACGGCTTCCAGACCGTCGGCGTTAACGTCTGGGTCACAGACCTTGCTCCATTTGGCAATGTTGTGATCGCCGTTCCGGCTCCCGCCTCGCTCGCGCTCGTGGGCATTGGCGGCATCTTTGCTGGCCGTCGCCGCCGCTAAGTTTTCTTCCCACCCCCAAACCCCTGTGAGACGCGACAACGCGTCGATACGGCGCCTTCCCCCGCGGGAAGGCGCTTCTCGTTGATTGATTGCAAGTATCGCATCGACCACCTGTCGATGCACTTACTCCGCCTGCCCGCGCTCCTTGAGCGCGCGAATCCGCTCGGGCAGACTCAACAATCGGATAAACCCGCCCGCATCCTTCTGGCTGTAAATATCCTCACCTTCGAAGGAGACCATCTTCTCCGCATACAGCGAATGCGGACTCTTGCGTTGAATCGCTGTGGCGTGCCCCATGAATAGACGCACTACGCATTCGCCATCGATCTTCTCCGCCATCTTCTCGCCGCACGCCCACAGGGCCTCGCGCAATGGCGTGAACCAGCGTCCGTCATAGACCAGTTCCGCGAACGTCAGGCCAAGATGCTCGCGATAGTGGCGCGTTTCACGATCCAGGACCAACTCCTCGATTGCTCGAAGCGCTTCGACCACCACAGTGCCGCCCGGGGTTTCGTACAGGCCACGGCTCTTCATGCCCACGCGCCGGTTCTCGACCAGATCGACGCGACCCACGCCATGCCTTCCCGCGATGTCATTGAGTTCGGTGACGATCTGCCACGCCTGCATTTTTTCCCCATTCAGCGCTATGGGCCGACCCTTGCTAAACGCGAGCGTGACGGTTTCGGGTGTGCCGGGTGCCTTCTCGACAGGCACCGTCATCACGTACGCGTCCTCGGGCGGCACGTTCCACGGATCCTCGATCGTTCCCCCCTCGTGGCTGATGTGCCACAGGTTGCGATCGCGCGAGTAGATCTTGGTCGCGCTTGCGGTGGTGGGAATGTTGCGTTGTTTCAGGTAGTCCAGCATCGCCATGCGTCCAGAAAGTTTCCAGGCCTCCATGCGCCACGGCGCGATGATCTCCATCTCCGGAGCCAGCGCTCCATACGCGCTCTCGAAACGCACCTGATCGTTGCCCTTGCCAGTACACCCGTGCGCCAACGCCGTGCAACCCGTCTGCTTCGCAACGTTGACCTGACCACGAGCCAGCACGGGTCGGGCGATCGCTGTGCCCAGCAAGTACCGCCCTTCATAGATCGCGCCTGTGATCATCGTGGGCATCACGAACTCATCCATAAACTCTGCCCGAAGGTCAACGACGTGACACTCCACCGCGCCACTGTCCTTGGCCTTCTTCTCGACACCAGCCAGTTCGTCGCTGCCCTGCCCGACATCGCCAACGACACACACAACCTCCGCCCCGGGAATGTTCTCCCGCAGCCAAGGCACGATGCACGAAGTATCCAGCCCGCCCGAGTACGCCAACGCAATACGCTTCTTCGACATGTCTTGACATCCTTGCAAAGCCGCAAGTCGCGGCGGGGAGTAGGGAGTGGGGGGAGGGGAGTCGGG